>CAYRBI010000003.1:10567-108951 GCA_964422415.1 uncultured bacterium
CGAGGAAAATGCTCCCACATCTCTCTTCGGATTTGCGCGATATCTTCCTCGGAAACATGAATTCCATCCCCCTCGCATAGCCCCATCCAATTCCGCGAGGGTATGGGAATGGCCTTATCCGATGATAGAGACAGGGCGTATGACCTTACTTCCACCTGTTTCTCCATGGGAAGTTCCCGAACAAGTTTGATAATATCATCCATCACGGTCATTCTGATTCACCTCTTCATAAAGAGGATAACGCCCAGAACAAAATCGTGAAAGAGAAAAAAGGCCATGTTTCAAAATATGGAGGATAAGGAATCTATCCTACTGCTTTTCGCTCCGCCGAAAGCAAGGTGTTCTTTAGAAGCATCGCAATGGTCATCGGGCCCACCCCGCCCGGTACCGGGGTGATCAGAGAGGCCCGCTGGGAAGCCTCCGCGAAAGCGACATCACCCACCAGCTTCTGTTTGGTCATGCCCTCCACATCCATGCGGTTGATGCCCACATCAATTACCACCGCGCCGGGACGGATCCAGCTGCCTTGGATCATCTCCGCCTTGCCGACCGCCGCGACCAGAATATCCGCGGAGTGACAGGCCACCTGCAAACGCTCGGTCCGCGAGTGACAGACCGTGACTGTGGCATGACGGTTGAGGAGCAGCATGGCCATGGGTTTTCCCACCATGTTGCTGCGTCCCACCACCACCGCGCGCTTGCCCTTGATCTCCACCCCTTCCCTATCGAGCAGTTCGAGAACTCCCGCGGGAGTGCATGAAACAAAACGGGGATTTCCTATAGCGAGCAGCCCGATGTTCTCGGGATGAAGCCCATCCACATCCTTCTCCGGAAGAACCGCTTGGACCACCCGCTGTGCATCAATCCCGGCGGGAAGAGGTAATTGGACCAAGATCCCATCCAGGGTGTCATCGCGGTTGAGCTTTTCGACCTCGCCGATCACCTCTTCAGTGGTAACAGTCCCCGGCATGACGATTTCGACACTCTTGATTCCATTCTCTTGACAGGCCTTACCCTTCTTGGTCACATAGATCCGCGAGGCGGGATCATCTCCGGCCAAGATCACCCCGAGTCCGGGCTGACGGAAACGGGATGCAAGCGCTTCAGCGGCTTGACGGACCTCTTCGTGAATCACAGCGGCCCAACGCTTTCCATCGATGATTCTAGCTGGCATGAATCCAACAAGCTCCCCTCATTTGCAGGATGTGGATACAACAAGCCTGAACGTACAATCAGTGGGAGAGGACTGGAAGGGGGCTGGAGTTCCCGTTTCGTTCACTCTCGCTCTGGAGTTCACCTTTTCGTACACTTACAGAAATGCACAGCGAGGGGCCTGCGGGAAAAGTACACCTTTCCCGCCCCGTTTTAGCCGCATCCTGGGATGGTATGATCCTTGCGGCGACCCAAGAGAAGTAAGCCGCCGGTCAACACAAGAGAGTTACTGGGCGGAGTGAGAAGGAGCTTGGAAGATGGCGAAGTGGACTCTACCGGTTTTATGTCTGGTGGGAATGGTTGTTTTGTTGTTACCGGAGTTCTTTTCTCAGTCAGTAATGAATGGTGGCATTCAACCCCCCGGGCCACCCCGGATGGACTGGCGGTTATCCATGATGGATCCGAATGGCGATGGCAGTGTCACCTTGGCGGAAGCGCAATCAGTGCGTCCCGAAATCACCGCCGAAGATTTCAAGATGCGTGACACCAATGGAGATGGGGTCTGGAACGCACAAGACCGCAGAGGCAGCTACCGGACCATGGCTGGCCGGCGGAGTATGGAGGAGGTCGACAAGAACTCTGATGGCAAGGTCACCCTGGAGGAATATGTGACCGCTTGCCAGGAGGAGTTCAAGACGTTGGATGTGGATTCCGATGGTGGGATTATCGAGGGTGAATGGCCCCGCCGGTTCTTTCCGGGACCGCCCCCGATGGCTGGTCTAGGACCTTGGGGACCGCCCCTTGAAGGTCCCCAGGCCGGCCCACCTCCTGGACCACCGCCAGGAGACGAGATGGAGAACCAGCCCCCAGCTGGCTTTCCACCGGGAGTAAAAGCAGCGGAGGAAAATCCGTCCACCCAATAGGCTCCCCTTCACTCCACTCTTGGCATGGAGTGAATCCCGGCAGACCAGGTAGGGTTCTTTCTCAGCGTGCTCCCCGCATCAGGGTCAGGATGGTTCTGCAGATGATGGAGAAGTCCAGGAGAATCGACCAGTTCTTGATGTAGTAGAGGTCATACTGGAGTTTCTCTTTGGCCTCGCTCAGGCTGGCCGCGTATTTGTAACGGATCTGGGCCAAGCCAGTCAGTCCCGGGGGGGCTAGCAGACGGAAGTAGAAGGAGGGCAGCTCCCGCTCAATACGCTCCTGGATCTCCGGGCGTTCCGGACGTGGTCCAACAAAGGACATGTCCCCTTTCAGGATGTTGTAGAGCTGCGGAATCTCATCCAGACGGGTTTTACGAAGGAAACCTCCCACTTTGGTCACGCGGGGATCTTTATCGGTGGCCCATTGTTCACCAGCTGGCTCGGCTCCCTCCACCATCGAACGGAATTTGTAGATCGTAAACTCCCGCCCGTACTGTCCATAGCGCTTCTGTGAATAAAGGACTGGTCCGGGGGAAGTAAATTTGACCAGGAACCAGATGAAGGGAAAAAGCGGCGCCGATAGAATCAATCCGGTTAAAGCAATACCCACATCCATGAGCCTCTTGGTCAGAACTGGGAACCGCCGGCTGATATTGACTTGCGAGGAAAAGAACCAGCTGTCATCGATATGATCCACCCGGATCTGTTCATAAAATTCCTCGAAGAAGCTGACTTCATCGATCAACACACACCCCAAGCTCAACACATCATAACAGTGTTGAAGCACCCCTGGTGTCCCCACCGCGCCCGCTCCAATAATGACCATATCGACCTGGTATTCCTTGCACACATGGGTCAGATTCTCCACACTTCCCAGATAGCCCCCATTCCCATTCTCCCCCGCTGTACAAAACCCGATGAAGGTGAATACGGAACGTTCCTGGCGGAGTTTCACCGCCAGCGTGGATTTATCCGGGGCTACGGAAACCAGGAGTACCTTCATGGGAAACCGCCGGATCAGGGAATGCACCACTACACGCGGGAGCAGGCCACCCACGAAAATAAAGATTCCGGTCAGGCCGAAAATCCAACGTCCCACCAGGCCAAACAACAAGACCGTAACCAGTAGCATGAATAACAAGATCGCGGTTACTGAAGCTTGGGCTTGAGCGAACCCATAATCATGGAAGCTTCTCAAGAAGCGTTTCTCATACAGGCCCGCCATCAAGCCGCCAATCACCACCGAGATCGCGATACACAGGTATTGAGTCAGATCGGCGGAGGACCGGCCTGCTTGCGGTGACAACTGATAAGAGAGCCCTAGACTGACAATGGAGACAAGAAGATCGTAGGCAATCCAAATCGACGCCGGGATCTGGCAACCGATTCGAAACATGCTATTCGTGGTCTTACGCAAACCCAACAAGTCCTGCGCATCTTCAGGGATCTGTTGGGAGGGAGATAATGCCATACACTTGTCCGGACCAGTGGCGGCCTGAAGTTCCGGGTTGCGTTTTCCGCTCAGAGGTGATTCAGGCTACAGCCGCTTTTTCTTTAAAAAAAACCATCAGCAACCTTCTCTGGATGGGCCTGTATTCACTCAGCCATCATCCAGTAACGATTGCTCGTTGAACAGAAATACAGTACCAAAAAAAATGTTATATGCCTCTCACCTACCCAGTGTCAACCCCGCCGGATATTTATATCAATCCCTGGCTCCGGTAAAAGAAGAGCCCCAAGGATTCATATAAACAATTCCAAAAGACTCCCCAACGGTACCGGTGTTCATTTAGCCGGGAAAGGTTGTTGTCGCGTTGCGGACAAGCACTCACCAGTGCGGAAACACCCGCCCGCTGGAAGACCGCTTTCGTGCGCCGGGTGTGGAGGGGAGAGGTGACCAGGATGATCTTCTTGCTTCCGCTCTTTTGGAGGTACTCGATGACCGCCCGGCTTTCATCAAAAGTATTCTCGGAGGAGGCGGCGGTAACCAGATTGATTCCCACCAGGAGGGGTGCCAGATTGGCCCGGTCCAGTTCAGGAGTGGGTGCCCCGATAGCATAGGCCGCGGTGATGATAGTCGAGGCGTACCCCTTCTGGGCCAGTTCAATGCCTCGTAGCAGACGGTTCATGCCTTCATTGCTGAGGTAACCACTGTCGCTCACATAGGTCCCCAACACCACAATTGCATCCGCTTTCTCCAATGGGTCATCCTCTATCAGGAAGTTGACCATGGTGGGTACCAACGGTGTGTAGATGACCACAAAGGTGAGTATGCACGCGGCACCGACCAAAAACCAAAGGATGACTCTCAGGCGAGTCAGGTAAAGCAGGCCGCTCAGTACCACCAGGGGGAAAAGGAGCCGAAAGGCATCAATCCCCTTGGATCCGAGCAGTGACGCGCCATAGGTGGGAATCAACAGGGTTGACAACACAGCTCCCTTGGTGAAGTGAAGCAGCCGGTCATGCCAACGAGAGAATCCAAGCCGTATGGAACGAGACATAGCGAGAAGCGAGGATAGCCAATGATTCCGGATTTGGAAACAGAACTGGCCCAGGAGAACCAATCCCGGGCCAGTCTAGTTGACAATCCATTGTGAATGCAGCTCTCTGGAGATCCAGGAAGAAGGGTCAGGGCTTCTTGAGAGTCGCCATCGCCTCATCAGTTATTTTCTTTATCAAATCCTTGCGCGTGTCCTGGCTGCGTTCCGAAACAATCTGCCGGAAGAGAGGTTGGAACATCTCCTCGAAGGTTTTTACCCGTTCTGGTTCAAGTTGAACGACTTTAACAAGATCAACTCCTTTGTCGGTACGGAGTGGTTTTGGGGTCCAACTCCCCGGCATGAGTGTCTGCAAGGATTCCCACGTATTCACATCGAATCCGATTCCCTTGGCTAACCATTTGGTTTCGATCTTGAGGGGCCGCTTTTCTGACTCCGTAACCTTCACAAGCACCTCCGGCGAGGCGCCCTGGGTGACCTGGGCGAGAATCCCGGCCAGCTGTTTCTCGCCTTCACGATAGAGGAATTCGATCTGGGCGCGATTGACATCCTTTTGTTTGAGTTCCTCCATTGGGAAGGAGATGATCGTCATCAAGTAACGGTCGGTGATCCGGTACTTGTCCTTCCCCTTCTCGTAGACCGCACGGACTTCATCAGTGGTTGGTTTTGGCATGGCCGAGGTGAGACGATTCAGTTCCGTGGATAACCATGCTCCCGCGAGGACCGAATTCCGTTCAAAACATGCCCGGGCCTGTTCGGTGACACTGTTAATGTATCCGGCCTTCACAGCCTCCTCGTGGAGAATCTGCGGGAGCACAAACGCACGCCAGACCAGAGCGGCTGCCTCTTTCTTCTCCTTGGCCCGCACCCATTCCCGTTTGCAGATATTATCCAGAAACTCCTGCAATTGCTCTCGAGAATAGTAGGTCTTTCCGACCCTTACCACCGACGTTGCGGATGGTACCTCGAGGTGCGCGCCAGGAAGCAACTGGACAAGACTGTCCTCGAAGATGTCATAACGGGACTTGTCATCCTGCAGGCTCTGGATGAAATCCTTGGCCCGCCGCATCTTGTTGGCATTATCGAGTTCCTGCCGAAGCGAGGAGACCGCCTTCTCAAACTCCATGGTGGTATCCCGAACACGATTCTCCAGACGTACGATCTCGAATCCATACCGGGTGGAGAACACCGGGCTGATCTCATTCACCTTGAGGCTCAAAGCAGTGTTTTTGATGATGGGCTGAAGCGGTTCATTCAACTTGAACGGACCCGCCACACGCCCCGGATCGCCCTTCACATCGGAGTATTTCTTAGCAACTTCAACAAAGCGGTCTGTCTCGACAATCCACGGCCGTTGCGGTTCTGTCCCCAGGTCCGCCAGAAGCTCCTTATGAGCTTGCTGGATCTTGGCTCTGACAGCCTCCACCTCGGCGGGAGACTTGCACTCGGTGGTGTCGGAAAAAATATAGCGGAAACTAAAATTCCCCGGAGTCACATATTTCGAGAGCCGTTCATCATAGGCCTTATGGAGTTCTTCGGTGGTCACACTCACTGTCGAAGCTATCAAGTTTTCATAAAGCGGCTTTCCTCCCAGGCCTTGTTCGACCATCCACAACCGCCAACGGACCAAGGCTTCGTTTTGGAGGCCCAACTCAGTTGCTTTTTGAGCACCCAATCCATCCCGGGCTATCTGCTCAATCAAGGCCTCATCAGTCGTTCCCTCCGGCGAGGCTTGACGGGCACACAATAACTCAGCCTGGGTGATCTTCCCCCAAGCCCCCTCAGCCACCACCGGATCTTCCTGAGCGGCCACTCCCCACGAGGTCAACAATGCCATTAGGCAGAAGAGACACACACGCATGATCCTGTTCACTCCTCGTAATCCTCCAAGCCCTCCAAAAGGCTTTCGACCTCCCGGAGGTTTTCAAAGTCCCTTTTCTGGGACATTAACTCCTTGGCCTTTAATAATGACTCCCGGGCACGTTGCGGAACACCCATCTCCAGGCAACACTTCCCCACCTGGATGTGGACACGCATCCACGCCGGATTGACCGCCAGGCAGGCCTCATAATGAGGTAACGCCTGAGCATACTGTCCCGCCTCACAGAGCTCATTCGCCAACGAGAAATGGGCCAGCTCATTGGCGGGGTCCTGCTCAAGCGCTTTCCGGAACAACTCGATACGGCTGGATGGCATCAGTCTGCATTCCTTCAAGGAAAGCCCCAACACTCCCCTTCGGTATACCCGCTTGCCCAGGGAGATCATTGGGTTACTATTCTGTGGATGGAACCCCCACGATTCAAGGTCACAGTCCCCGCCACAACGGCGAATTTGGGAGCCGGGCTTGATTGCCTGGGATTGGCCTTAACACTGTATAACGAAATCGAGATCTTTCCCTCCGAATCCCCTAGCCTAGTGGTGAAAGGGGAGGGATCAGAAGAATCCACCCCCAGCGTGAACCTCATCCAGAAGACCTTCGAATCATTCTTTCATCGCTTGGGAGAAGAACCCCCTTCAGTGGGAATCATCTGTACCAACCGGATCCCATTCGCGCAAGGTTTGGGAAGCTCGGCGGCGGCACGGATCGGGGCGCTGATGGCGGCCAACCATTGGCTCAATAACCGGTTGAGTCAGAGGGAGGTGTTGTATCTGGCGGCTGAAGATGAGGGCCATCCGGACAATGTGGCCGCCGCGCTCTATGGCGGGTTGGTGGTCTGTGGCGGAGCCAGCCCGGATCTGGTCGTGAAACAAGTCCGGCCCGCACCAGGAATCCGGGTGGTCTTACTCAGCCCCCAACACCCTCTCAAGACAGAGGTGGCCCGCCGGGTGCTTCCGGAATCGGTTCCCATTGTGGATGCGGTGTCTAATCTCCAGAACACCGCACTCACCATCCTGGCTTTTATTACAGGTGATTACCAGATTCTTACGCGGTCCTTATCCGACCGGCTTCACCAACCTTACCGGCAATCTCTGATGCCAGGCTTTAAGGAGGTTCTCGCCGAAGCATGTCAGGCGGGAGCCTACGGTGCAGCCCTCTCAGGCGCCGGCCCTACAGTGGCCGCCTTCACACAGGGGCACGAGCCAGAGGTGGCCATGGCAATGACAGAGGCATTTATCCATGCGGGAATAGGTTCTTGCCGGACTCAGGTCTTGGATGTGGATTATTCGGGAACCCGGATCAGTATTTCCTGAGATATTCTTCGCAGATGATGGCATTGGGGCGTTCCCGCCGGCGGCAGGCGCTCCCATAATTCAACTTGCAACTGTCACACAGAAAGGACTGCCCGCCGATCAGAGTCCTGAGGCGCGAGCGGAAACGTTTCCATTTGACTACGAACCAGTTCAACGGTGAACTCCCGGGTATGGGTGTCATGCCCCCCATGTGGAGCTCGACATGGGAGTGTTGGGCAATGTCTGGAATGTTAAGGAGGATGGAGTCAATGTCCAAGTCCAATGTATTTCTTCCGGTTGTAGCCTGTCTCACCATCGTCATCACATGTGTGGTATTCCCATCCGGGATGGCAGCCCAATCCCAGACACCCCCTGCCGAAACCCTGGCCGGGATTGGCGCACGGTTATCACGGGAATCGACAGAAGCCTACGCCCAATGCCCATTCTCAGTCCTGTCCAAGGACTTCTTCTCGCGTTTCAGCCGGGACCCGGAGGCGCATGTGGAGACCGGCGAAGTGGAAATCACACCGGAATGGCGGATCGTGACAGTAAATCCTTCCAGTCTACTGGCTGGTCTGATGGCGGAACACTTAGCGGTCTTTCTGGATCAGCGGATGGGAGTCAAACTCACCATTTCCGCTGAAGATCCGGGAGTTGGCTCTGGAAGGAAACGCATCGTCCTTTCCGAATCCGGAGGGGGGACTCCCACCGTGCCCGGTTCGTTCACACTGCATGTCCAAGATGACCAGATCGAAATCAGCGGGATGGACCCGGAGGGACTCCGGGATGGAGTGGTCCGGCTGGTCCATGAGACCGGACTACGGGAGGCTCCTTTTGCCACCAAGGGAGAACAGATCTTCAGCCCACGCATTCCGGTCCGCCTGGGCTCGGTTCCTCAAATGGGTTCCTACCGGGACCTGGTGTTCATGGGATACAACACAGTCTTCGTGGGCGGCGGAAGTCTCTATGCCCTCTCAACCAGTAATGCCATCCCAGAACTCGTGGAACGGCGAAACCCGGGAAGCCTCGCAGCCACCCGCTCCGCTGTCACGGAGGCAAAGCGGTATGGCCTCAAGCCATACGCCTTTATCGACATCCGCCAGAAGTTTCCCAAAGACCACCCTGTCTTTTTGAATCATCCGGAGATCCGTGGAACCCTGACCTGGAAGGCGGATGGAGAATATGTCCTCTGCACCGAGCACCCTCTTGTAAAGCAATACTTAAGCGAGAGTGTGGAAGGATTGTTTCGTGAGGTGCCGGGGCTGGAGGGGATTACACTCATCATCGGAGGCGAGGGTTTCTACCATTGCTTCATGCGCCCGTATAATGTGGCCAAGGGGCACACCAACTGCCCGCGTTGTGAACCACTCGGCGCGGAAACCGTGGTCTCTAACCTGTGTAACACCCTCGCGGAAGCAGCACGCCGGGTGAATCCCCAGGCCCTTGTGATTGCTTGGCCGTACTCAGCGGAACATGTTTGGTCGAAAGACAAGGCCCAAGCTGGTTTCATCGAAAAGCTCAACCCGGGAACCGCCATCTTCACCGAGATTGAGAAGGATGAATATGTTGAGAAACCAGAAGGGGTACGGAAACACCTTTGGGATTACAGTATCGACCTGATTGGCCCCGGAGAACGCGCCAAGCAGCAGATCGCGGCCTGCCAGACCCGGGGGATCCCCATCTTCCTCAAGAGCGAACCAGAGATCAGCTACGAGGCTCCCCGGCTGCCCCACATTCCTTGCATGGACCGCTGGGCCAGCCGCGCCGAGGCATTGGCATCATGTGGCGCGAGTGGGGCCTGGGTCTTCCCCGCTTTCAAACCCAATTATGGAACCAGCGCCGCCGAGCTCAACCGCTTCTTCTGGTGGAACCCCGTGGAGCCGGAAGATGAGATCCTGACCCGTCTCGCCCAGCGTATCGCGGGGAAAGCCGCCGGGCCTCATCTGCGGAAGGCCTGGGCGCTTGTGTCCGAGGCCATTCCCTTCTCTCCCGAGCTGCCCTCTTACTACACCGGCCCCTATTACCTCGGACCGGCCCACCCCATGTGTGCCGACCTGAAGGCCACCTTGCCGGAGGTCTTCTATGGATACTATCTGTTTATGGCGGAAATGACTGATAGCGAGGGAGTCAAACTGCGTCCCACCTTCGTCACCTCACCAACTGGGAATGTCCCTGTCTTTGGAGGGATGTACCGTAAGATGGAGGGACTTCTCGGCCAGGCGACGGCTGAACTCGATCAGGCTGAACCCCTGGTCGAACAACGTCACCAGCTCACCTTCCGTGCGGAGTCCTCACCTCTTCGCTGGTTCTACCATACCGCCAGAACGGAAGCGAACTTTTATGAGTCCTGCCAACTGCGAGACCGTCTTGCCGCTCTCTCGGATGCGGGTGTGCCCTCCGGAACCCAAGCCATCGAGGCTGAACAGGCCTGGCGGAGGTGGAAGGATGTGCTGGAGAATGAGCTCGAAAACACGCAAGAAGCTCTTCCAATCATGGAAGCCGACATGCGGCTGGACTTCTATTTCGGAGGCGATCACACCTTTCCACATGGATCTGATATGCTAAAGGCGAAGCTGGAGATCCTACACAAGGAGGTTGAGGAGTATCTCCCGGGCATCGCTGGGAAGCTTGGGATTGGAGAGCGGAAAAAATGATAACAAACGTGGCCGAAATTCAGGACAAGGTTATTCATTCTTTTTGCCGGAAATGGAGGATTGTGGAATTTTCCCTCTTTGGATCTATTTTGAGGGATGATTTCCAGTCCGACAGCGATGTAGATGTCCTCGTCAGCTTCGATCCAGATGCTCACTGGGGTTTGGCGGATCTGGGAGAAATGACAGACGAGTTGCGCTTGATCTTAGGGCGGGATGTGGACCTCGTGGAAAAGGAAGGCCTACGTAATCCTATCCGACGCAAAGAAATTCTTGGGACATGCCAGGTGCTTTATGCCCAACAAGACGCCTGATCTAGCGCTTCTGTGGGACATGCAACAGGCCGCAAGGGAAATCTCCGATTTTATAGAGGGTGTCACATACCCCCTCACCCCTTGCCCGGTGTCCCCCCGATGGCCACAAACAGATCGAGGTACACTCCCTGGCGGGATAGATGAAGAAGTACGCTCAGACAGATCACTGGTGCTGAGCTCCCATCACTGGAACCCACCGCCATAGGTATATTCCGGTTCATACGGGGCAGTCCCATCTTGACCGGAACGAATTCACAAATCGGCCCGATGGCTCCCCCCAGAACCACATTCAATAGCTCCTGTAGGCAACCGAGCACCAATTCATCATCTTCGATCTCCATCCCCATCATATGTGTGGAGAGATGATGGGCCTCCTCGCGTGGCAGCCCACAACCCACAAGAACAATGAGATCCCCCTCGGTGCTCACCACCCCAGTATAATCCCACACCCGTGAGAGGAATCCTTCTGGGACCGGTTGAACCGTCACATGGCACTCGCCCAAGCCCACCATCATCTGGAAAGAGAGGTCTGCTTGGTGCGTGACGGCATCAAGAATTCTCTGGAGGTCAGAGGGATCAGCCAAACCAGCGGGCAATGGACCTTCCATGTTCGTAACGGTTCACTAGCCTTTCAGTTCTTTATTTCCAGAACCAACGAGAATCCAAATAGCTCTGATCGCATTCAGAACAATCGATCCTCACTCTCACAGAAGAGCTTATTCGGCGGGGAGCATAGCACACAGCAACCCTCTCAGGACACAGACACGCCCCCATGGCGTGGCAGATTTGTTCACATACTCTGAGTATTGAATCACGGAACATCAAGGAAACACAGAAGAACGAGTCACAATGGATTGTGAGTAACCCTCCTGAACCCTTGACACAAGCCGCCGCAAGTCCTATCACCTTTACCGAATTGATACCATGACTGACGGATCCACCACACCCGCCCGGGGCGGACTCACATACCTCCGGGCAATCATCCTGGATCTAGACGGGGTTGTGGCCGAAACCGAAGACCTCCACCGGCAAGCTTACAATCTCACCTTCGAGGAAGCAGGCCTTCCCAACCGTTGGACTTATGACGACTACCGCGCCCGTTTGATCCTCTCAGGGGGCAGCAAGTTCAAGGAGGTCCCCGCGCCAGAGGGATCAACAGATCCAAACACTTTCCATGCCCAGCTCTATGCACGGAAACGCCGGCATTATATTGACCTGATAGGGAAGACCAACCTACCCCCACGCCCAGGAATCCTCCCACTTATCGATGAAGCCCTTGGCACAGGAATTCTTATCGGAGTCGCCAGCACCTGTGACAAGCAGGGAGCCATTACAATCTTGAAAAGCTGCCTTGGGGAAGAACGGTTGAGTCAACTCTCTTCGGTCCGTGCCGGGAATGATGCGCCCCAACGAAAGCCCGCACCAGATATATACCTGCTTGCCATCCATGATTTGGGAGTCCCAGCATCGGCCTGTGTCGCCATTGAGGACACCCTCCATGGCGTCGAGGCCGCACAGAGAGCGGGTCTGTGGACTCTAGTGACTCCCAGCCAGTACACTGTGGGCGATGACTTCGAACATGCCAGCCGGGTGGTGGTGGATCTAGAAGTGGGTAAGGTCAACCTGCATTGGTTGGATAATGAGCTGAGAAAGACTAAGGAAACCACACTACAATCGGTTCCATGAACGCACCAGTTGTTCTAGAGCAGGGGATGGAAAGCACGCCCGGTCTCCGTACGGATAACCACCCCCGCATATCGAGATTATTATCGGAGCCAGTTCCTCCGAATATCGAGTTACCAGGATTCTGGTCCCGGATGCCTAGACTTTCGCATCGCTCCTATTTCCGGCAATTCCACCGTGAACTTGCCTTTCGTGGCATTGTATTGCTCGCCAAGCTGGTCTTATCGATGGGGATCGAGCGATCCGCGAAGATCGCCGCCTTTGTTGGCAGGTGCGGTTACTATGCTCAACGACAGCAAAGAAAGGTTGCCTTAGATAATCTGCGCATCTGTCTGGGGGACAACACCACCGAGGAGCAGAGGCGGCAGATCGCCAAGACTGTCTTTTCCAACTTCGCCGTCGCCGCCTTGGAGGTCGCCTGGCTGAGCCGTTGGCGTGACCTCTTTTCCTGGCTGCGAATTGAAGTGGAAGGCCTGGAGAAACTGGATGCCGCTCTGGCCACTGGACGGGGAGTAATCGCGCATAATGCCCATTTTGGGAACTGGGAGGTCATGTCAGCGGCGGTCGCCAAGATGGGGTATCCCGGTTATGTGGTTGCACGGCGTCAGAAAGACCCGCGGCTGGATGCCTGGCTGGGGGCGATCCGCGAACACAGCGGCTTGAAGATTGCGATCCGGGGAGAGCATCCTGTCCGTATTCTCAGATGCCTCAAGAGTGGCGGGCTCCTAGGTTTGATGACTGATATCGACACCCGTAGCAACGAGGGTGTTTTCGTGGATTTCTTCGGACGTCCCACGTATACTCAATCGGGTCCTTTCGCCCTGGCGCGTGCCACGGGCGCGCTCATGATTCCGGCGCTCTGCTTCCGCGAGGGTTTGAATCATTTGCGTTTTTATTTCGGTGACCCTTGGGAAGTACCGAAGACAAACGATCCGGAGGACGATATCCTCCAAGCAGCGCGGAAGGCCAACTCGATTCTTGAGCAAAAGATACGTGAACGGCCCGAACAATGGGCCTGGTTTCATAAACGATGGAAAACCACACCCGGAAAAATCGAACAGTACCGGCGAGACAACGAGCAGGCAACCGAGGAATCGCGGGGCTGATCCCCTGGTTGGGAGGAGTCTTCTGGTTGGTCCTGTGGGGTTGGCTCCTAATCCCACGGCAGAGGATTGAGGTACCCAACGAGATGGATCTCCTTTCCCGGACTGAGTCCACCATCAAGCTACAGGGCTTCCGAGTCCGTCAGGAAACCCGGTACACCGATGGAAGTTGCACTTATACAGACCTGCAAGCTGAGCGCGGTTGGAACCTCGAAGAGACACGGGACTCACATGTCCTGGTCAATGTGGATGTCCGTCTGGTTCCCAAAAAGGTCCCTCAGAACGCCACGGCCACGGAAGGACTTGAGAGCATTTCAGCCCAGGCTGATGTCGCCTGGGTGCTCATCAAGGCCGCCACTGGAATCTGGTCAATCAAGACTCGCAATATCGACCTGATGGGGAATGTCCAGATTTTTGGATATTCCATGCAAGGTGAACTCTCTGAATGGATCGCCACCGAACGGCTCTCATATGATCAAAAAGAAGACATGGTCCGCTCGCTTTCTCCCGCCACATATGAGGGGAAGTCCTTACAGATTGGCCAAGCCTACCGTTGTTTTGTGGAAACCGATGTGGACTTGGACGAGCCCAGAATCACCGATATTGAGACCCTGCCGAGTGACTTCCCTACACCTTTCCAGCATCCAGAAATGATGCCGCCCTATTCGCCACCCGAGGCATTGCGCTTCCTCTCTGAGGAACCACAGGCTCCCTCTTGAGGATGTCAGATTGAGTTGACGCCATTATATGTGTGGATACAATTTCATCAGTGTCGCTGCGGCGGGAAGAGAATCCCATCCCAGCGGTGGGAGATACATGCGTTCCGCAACTTTTCGATTCATACTTTTCTTTCTTGCCTTCACAAGCATTTCATCCGCACAAAACGAAGAAGTTTTTTTCCGTTGCCGGGGGAAAAAGGTCTTTTTACGCCTGGCCCCCTCTTTCATGGCGATCGAGTCCTCCCAAGGGAAGGAAGATTCAGTTAACTTTCTTCTGGAGGAAGAGGTTGTGGAGCCCCTCTATTGGAGTCCCACCGAGGGGCGGTACGTATTTCATTACGAATCCCGAGAATTTGTCCAGCGGATAGCTTCCAACAAGAGTGTGGTAAGCAAGACCTTCCCGGTCTATCTCCCCGTGGATGGCGAAAAGCCGCTCTGGTGTTTCGGAGAGGTGATTGTCCGATGGGAGGATGAAACCCCGGAAGCTACTATCCAATCCGTGTTCGCGGGCTTGGGTTTAGAGGTTAAAAGCCAGTCACTTTTTGACCCCACTGTCTTCCTAACAACTTGTCCGGAAAATGGGGAGAGGGATGCCTTTGAGATGGCGGAAATCCTGTCAAGTGACCCCCATGTCCTCTGGGCAGAACCCAACCTATATGGTGGCCAATCACTCTCATCCAGTGATCCCTACCGGGGAAACCAGACTTATCTGGACATTGTCCATGCCGGTCAAGCCTGGGCAGTAACCAACGGAAGCCCAGATGTCGTCGTAGCTGTCCTGGACGAGGGAATCGATCTGGATCACCCGGATCTCATGGATAACATCTATGAGAATCCAAAGGAAATCCCTGGTGACAGTGAAGACAACGACGGCAACGGATATGTGGATGATCTCAATGGGTGGGATTTTTTTGATAATGACAATAACCCCAGACCCATAGGGGAGCTCCCGATCAATGCTCATGGAACCGCTGTTGCTGGCCTGATCGCGGCGGTTCAAGGAAATAATGAAGGCATCAGCGGACTGGCTCCTGGCTGTAAGATCCTACCTGTGCGGATCTTCAGCGGAAGCACTTACGGTGGCAATTTTAAGGCCGCTGAGGCAATCCGCTACGCAGCAACTCTTGCGGATGTGATCAATTGTAGTTGGTCAGGTGAGAGTACGAGCAATGATTTAATGAGCGCCATCGATTTCGCGGTTTCCAGTGGACGTCGTGGCAAGGGATGCGTGGTGGTGTTCGCCTCGGGAAACGGAGGGAATCCAGTTTCGTTTCCGGCCAGTTATACCTGGACAGTGGCGGTGGGAGAAACCGACGAAAATGATTTACGCAATCAGGGAAGCAACTTCGGTGAAAACCTGACTCTCACCGCGCCTGTTGCCGCCTGGACTACGGATAATAGCGGAGCCGGAGGCTTCGATTCTCCAGATCTAGATTATACCAATCAATTCACAGGCACCTCCTCCTCGGCTCCACTCGCCTCCGGTTTGGCCGCGCTCCTTTTCTCCGCTAACCCAGACCTGTCTGGAGCGGAGGCGGTCATGGCCCTCCTATCTGGATTGGATACTCCCATGACAGGGATCACACCTAGTGATTTATTTGGAAGGAGCCCCGAACTGGGTTGTGGCCGGTTGAATGCTGGAAGATCGGTGCTTATCGCTGACACTTCTCTCGATGACCGCCTGGAACCCAATGACTGCCCAGGTGTGGCGCCAACACTGACAAGAGGTTTTTATCCGTGGCTTTTCATGGATGGAAGCGAAGACTACTACCGGTTGGAACCGGCGGCGGGAACGAAGCTCCAATGCACCGTCCAATACCTGTCTTTCCTTGGTGATCTCAACATGATGCTTCGTGAGGAGAGCGGCGGTGTCGTCGCCACTCCAACCGAAACCCTTACGGAAAACACCCGCACCCTGACCCTCGAATACACACCTCCCTCCAGTGGGAAGTATTACCTCATGCTTTATCCAACCACTGGCGAAGGATTTCCTTACACCCTACGGGTAGATGTGATGGGATCTGACGACACCTATGAGCCCAACCAAACACGAAGCCAGGCCAAGATCATCGCTCCAGGATCTGGAAAAACTTATCAGGGTTTGGTCTTAAATGATGACGACTATTATTCTGTCTATACCGATGAAGAACAGTATCTTTACGCCCTGTTGTCATTCGATCAAAGCCAAGGCAACCTGGCTCTTCAAATCCTAGATCCCCAGGGAAACGTGGTGCGGACCTCCGATAACAACAGTTATGGAGAGCAGGTGGATCCATACCAAGCCGCCTCATCCGATCCCCTCTATATCCGGGTGTACTCAAGCAGTGGTGAAACCAACCGGGAGTACTCCCTCCATTTGGCGATCTCATCCACCCCACCCATTGAGGGTTCTGGAAATGATGATTCTTTTGAGGATAACGATACCGCTGCCACCGCCACGGCGATCTCGACCGTTTTCCAACCCAACCTCTCCCTGGATGACACGGGTGGAGAGACTACAGATTTCTACCGGTTTACAGTTCCTGGCCGGAAGCGTCTCCGTGTAACAACGGGATGGAATGGACTGCCCGATATCGATCTCAATTTGTATCCAAGCGGTATTATGGCCTCAACCGCCACGGAGCCCGTGGCCAGAAGCATGTTCAGACTCCAGGATCTCGAGTCGGTGTCCATCCCCTCCATCCCCACGGCCACGGAGTATTGGATCGAGGTCTCCCGGTATGATTCAGTGGGGCAATCGCCTTACCGGCTCGCGGTGGAGGTCCTCGATCCTCTCGACACCTGCGTGGCCTTCTACCGGCTATGCGAGGGTGTGATTGGAACTCCCTTTCAAGGAGAAGCAGTCCGGGATTGGCGTGGACCGCTCATGAGTCACCATCCCAGCGCTTACAGCGGGATCGGGAATTGGGTCGAGGGACCTTCCCCGTTTTCGCATCCGGGGTCTGATGGAATCGCATTGGATTGTTCCAGCGGGGGGCTTTACTTCGCGGGGAATGGTGCGCGGGGGGAACTGAATCTGGGAGACCATGATTTCACCCTCTGGGCACGGGTCAAGGTTCAGGAGGGGGGAGAACGTATCATCGCGGGGATTCCAGGAGTCTGGGAGTTCCTCGCACGCAGCGACAATACTCTCGATTTTAATGCCAATGGAATCCCTGTGTTGAATGGCGCCGGTCCCACCGTACAGTCCACCCAATGGCAATCCCTGGCCTGTGTGTGGGATAAGACCAACAGTCTACTCCACATCTACCTGAGCGACGATGAGGATTGGTTGGAGGCATCCGCCTCCATTAGTGGAATCACACTGTCAGGATCTGGTCTTTTCCATGTGGGATCAACTCTGGGCGGGAGTGGTGGAGCCGGGTTGGTGGAGCAGGTACGCTACTTCGATTCCGCTCTGACCTCGGATGAGTTGCGGGGATTCTCGATCGATGAACCCATCGCTGGACAATCCCGGTGGGCACTCTATGAATAACAGAGCTGGTGCTGCCCCCCATGAGCAACCAGACACCTAACGCTTTCCCCTTAATCGCTTTATTCTTCCATTGTGTCCCGTAAAGAGTACTTCCATTTCCGAGGCATCCCCCCTACTGGGGGCATATCAATACGAGAACGCCATGGGGAGGAATCCATGAAACCGGCCCATTTTCACCACCGCCCCCCCAGGCGAGGATTCACCCTCATCGAATTGTTGATCGTTATTGCCATCATCCTGATCTTAGTCGCCATCGCTTTGCCCAACTTCATGGAGGCCCAGATAAGAGCCAAAATCGCCAAGGTCAAGGGTGACCTCCGGTCCGTGGGCATGGCCATGGACAGTTATCTCCTCGACTTCAAGATGTACCCCACCGATCATGATCCCGACGACAAGACACAACAGGGGCTTTTCCAGCTCTCCTCCCCTATCAAGTACATCAAGAACATTCCAGCGGATATCTTTAACAACAAAGGGTCTGGCATGACCCTCGACGAACCCTCCTTTGAAATGGCCTCCACGGGTTTCACCATTCTCGATGCGAAAAAAAAGCGTCCCAAGGTCAATGCTTTCGTGGTCTTCAGTCATGGGCCGGATAGGAAGGACGATTTCGAAGGGAACGATACCTGGCCCTATGGCCCCTCCCTTCCCTGCCCATATGTCATGTGCTACCTGAACTATAATCCCACCAATGGAACCTACTCAGTGGGGGATTTAAACCAGCCGGGAGGAGAATTCCGTTCGGGGAGTTATTGCATCGACCGCTGGCAACTTGTCCGCGGTTATATGCCCCCTAAAGCAATGCAGTAGGGCCGCTTCACCTTGGCCCTATGGGAGTTGTACAATCGTTTGCCTGGCCAGAAGAGCTCACAACTGATGGGGGGAGCGCATTCTCCTGCCCTTTTCATCTGTTATCGGGAGGGATGTAATCTCGTGGGCCGTACATTTTCTTACCCCGCTGTACGTGCCGCCCTGGCGCTGGCGGGTGTTTTCATTGTGGGGTGCATCTTCAATGCGGATGGAGCCTTCCTCTCATGGGGAACCCACCGCGACATGCTACGTCAGGCCTCGGAGTTCGGAATACTGGCGTGCGGAATGACCGTGGTCATTCTAAGCGCGGGCATCGATCTCTCCGTCGGGAGCATATTGGGTCTGGTTGCCGTCTCTTTCAGCATCTTCTCCATTCACTGGGGCTGGTCGGCCCCAATCTCGATAGCGGCTGGCCTGGTGGTAGGGGCCATGTGTGGACTGGCCTCGGGCAGCTTGATCGCCTTCACGGGGATGCAGCCCTTCATCGCCACACTCGCCTTGATGACCTTCGCCAGAGGACTGGCCAAGCAGGTTTCAGGAGGGCAGAAGATCACCCAAGCTGTCCAGCACGCCGATGGATCTTTTGCCTTTGTGGACCTCCCCCCCATTTTCGGAACTATCGATAACCGTATCCTGGGGGGCAACATTGCGGTCATCACCCTGCTTTTCCTCCTGGTGGTCATCCTGGTGGGAATCGCACTGCGGTATTTACGGACCGGACGGTACTTTTATGCCGTGGGCGGTAATGAGCTGGCGGCACGTCTCTCAGGCGTACCCGTGGCCTGGACCAAATTGTTGGCTTACACGCTTTCGGGTCTGTGTGCGGGAATGGCTGGAATCTGTCATGCGGCACAGGAGCAACAAGGAGATCCCGAGGCCGGCGCCACCTATGAGCTCTCAGCCATTGCCATCGTGGTCATCGGCGGTACGAACCTCAATGGTGGCCGGGGAGGAATGCTCCTGACCCTGCTGGGAACACTTACCATCGGGTACATGGAGAAGATCCTCAGTATTAATAATATCGGTGAACCGGGACGTCTCATGCTGACAGGTTTTATCATCGTGGGCGCGGTACTACTGCAAAGAAATCCAAAGTAAGCGAGGTTTCCAGAGATGAAACGACGGCAATTCCTGCTGAACTCAGCCGCGGCATCCCTGGCGGCCGCTTCGCTCTCCACCTTGACCAAGGGGAGCCGCCCGGTTCATGCCGTTCCCGGTCCAGCCAAGGATGGCCGGAGGATCACATATGCCGGCTGGCAGGCTGGCATCACCTACCAGGTTCCCGATCCCAAGGGTGTCACACGGGACTATCTCATGCGGCTGCTCGATGAGATGGCCACCCACCGCATGAACCTGCTCAGCCTGATGATGATCAGTTATGGCATCTTCGATCCCGTCCATGATGGATATTGCTGGCCAGTACGCAACGAAAAGCTCAAGCATTATGTCGACACACCCGCGCTCAATGCGAATCCCTCCACGGAATATGTCAAGGAGGTGATCAAAGCGGCGGGCGACCGTGGCATCATGGTCAACCTGTTCATGAATTGCGGCATCTGGAACGCGGAGAAGATCCGCCAAGGCTATCCCGGGGCTCTGCAGCAACAGACACGCAAGGAAGCGGAAGAGAACCTTCCCGGTAGTTGGGTGCATTGCTTTGATTCCTCCGGCGGCTGGCAGGCGGCGCTGGATGAAGTAACGGATCTGCTGAGTTTTTACGACTCGCCCAATGTGACCAGTTATGGCCTGGAACGGCTCAGTTATACCAGCCCGGAATCTTGTTACTGCAAGGCGACCCAGGAACGTTTCCTGCGTGAAACCGGCCACCCCCTGCTCGAGGCCACACCGGATAGTTTCGAAGCCTGGAAGACCGGGAACATCACACGGTATCTGCGCGAGTATACCCAGCGCATCCGGCGGTTGCGTCCGAATCTGGAGGTCTGGCTGCACACGCAATGCGCACCCGGCTGGGGACATGACCCGAAACAACTCGCGGCGGCAGGCATCTCTGGGCTGTTACCGCATTACATCCAATTCAAGGAAAGTGAAGCCCAAAACCATCAGCGCTTGCAGCGCCTTGCGCCCAACCCATGTGTTCTCCATTTCTGCTCGCGCGACCAGGCGCCGAAAAACTATCCAATCTGGATCAAGACACCCGAAATCATCAAAGAGGCCACCGATTGGGCCCTCCGCTACCCCGGCGATAACCTGAATGGCCTTTTGTTCTTCAACGAAACCGCCACCTCAGCCACAAACAGAAGGGCGGTCTATGAACAAATCAAACGCTTTTCATGGTAAGTGGCCAGACCACCGGAGCACCACCACATAAAACACCATTAAATTCTATTTTCGAGGCCGTCCATGGGTGGAACCGGTCTTGTGTGCCTTTCCCCGGATTCCTATTCCTGGCTTGGCTGAAGGCGCACTCCTCTCTGGACGTGCATTCCCCGTTGAACGCACCTTACCCACTGAGCGCGGGGTGGATGGCCTGCGTTTGGGAGGGTGGACTACCGCGGAGTTCACTCTTCCATTCGGATCTTTTTTCTTGCCTTTGGATCTCATCCGGATCAAGGCTTGGTCTTCCTCAAGGGTGGTCTCCCTCCAGGCTCCCGGTGCCAGAGAACCCAGGACAAAGGGGCCATAGGAAATCCGCCGGAGATCCAACACCTCCAATCCCACCGCCGCGCACATCCGGCGCACCTCGCGGTTGCGTCCCTCCTGAAGTGTGATGAGAAAGCGTGAGATGCCACCCGAGAAACGCAGCATCTCCACACGCGCGGCCCGTCCCATGCCATCCTCCAGTTGCACTCCCTCGAGCAGGGCCTTGGTCCGCGAGGACTCCAGTTCTCCCTTCGCCTTGACCTGGTAAACACGTTCGATCCCGCCAGAAGGGTGCTCAAACAGACGGTGGAGCAAACCATCATTGGTCAGAATCATGAGTCCCGAGGAGTCAAAATCGAGCCGCCCAACCGTCTGCAAGGAGGTGTTCGCCACCTTCTTGGGAAGCAGATCGAACAGGGTCTTGCGTCCCTCCGGGTCGGAGCGCGAGCAGATCACCCCCTTGGGCTTGTGGACAATCAACGTGAGTGCATCCTCAAAGTGGAGTACATGCCCTTTGAGCCGGACGACATCATGGTGGGGATCGACATGGAGGCTGGGGTGATCCGCAACTTCACCATTGACAGTCACCAGCCGGGCGAGGATGAACTCCTCGGCCTTGCGGCGGCTGGCGGCCCCACAACGTGCCAGGAACTGATTGAGGCGGTAGACCACAGGTTTCCTCTCTCTCATGGCCGCCACTCATTCTCCGCCTTTTCGGTATCCAGCATTAAGCGTTCTCCATTCCATGCCATTTGAATGGCGCCATCGTAGCGGTTTGTCAGAATGGTGGTACCCACATCCTCAAACCGCTGGAGGGTCTCCAGGGCGGGATGTCCGAAGAGATTGTCTCCACACTGGATCACCGCAATGGCGGGGTGGATCTTCCGGAGAAATCCGGGACCGGAAGAGAAGCGGCTGCCATGATGGGCTACCTTGAGAATATCGCAACTTAGGTTGGGGTACTCCTCAATGATCTCCCTCTCCACATCACCACAGATATCGCCGGGTAGGAGGACCTTTAAACCCGCCTGCTCCACCAAGAGCACCAGAGAGCGTTCGTTATGGGTTCCAAAGGGGTGCTGGATCTGTTCCATGCCTGGATACAGAACAGTCACAGTGGCATCGCTGATCCCTCCAATCCGGTCCCCCGCCAACACCCGTCCGGTGGGTAACTGGCAAGACTTGAGACACCGCGCAAGGTCTTGGAAGGAAGGGCTCTCATTCGTATCTCCCGAGGCCAGAAGTGTTCCGATAGAGAAGGTATTCAAGACCTGCGGCAGTCCCCCGGCATGATCCGCCTCGGGATGGGTGAGCACGACCGCATCGAGATGACGGATACCAAGCGAGAGAAGCGAATCTGTTAACGCACCCAGCTGGTTGGGTAAACCTTGTGTGGGAGGCCCAGTATCGACCAACAGTGTCTCGCCGCGTGGGAACTGGAGCAGGCAAGCATCCCCCTGGCCCACATCGAGAAAGTGGAGGCGGAATTCCTTGGACTCCGGAAGCAATGGCCACCAAGACAAACAGGCCAGCAGAAAGAGAGCGGTCACCCTCCGGCTGAGAAGCGGTGGATGAAACCATCCGGTGGGAAGAATCAATACGAGTCCCACCGACAATAATAGGGCAATGGTTACAAGATCAGGAGACAAGACCACCTCGAAACCGAAGGACCAGGAGGAGACCCATGTCATTACATCCAAAAGAAGGCGTGACAGGAAATCCAGGGGAACACTCAAGAGTCCACTCAAACCAGGAAGAAAGGCCAACCCAAAGGCCGACAAAACTCCAAGGACTGTAATCACCTCGGCCACTGGAATCGCCACCAGGTTGGCGAAAACCGCTTTCCAGGCCACGGTATGAAAGAACCAGGCACTGATGGGCGCGACTGCGATCGTGGCCACCAGACTTACCCACAGTCCTTCACCTAACCGGGATACCGCACTCACCAGGGAATGTACAAACACACCAGGTTTGATCCATCTCTGGAGGAGAAGCTCGATCTGGAAGGAACGCACACAGTCTGGAAAGCCAGCCAGGATCAATGCAGCAACAGTCACGAAGGAGAGCAGGAATCCGGGTTGATGTACCTCGGAGGGAAAGACCACCAGAATGATCAAGCCAGCTGCAGCCAGGAAGTTGAGGACATCGCCTGGACGGTCTAGGAAGAGCGCGAGCATGAACATGACCCCCATGAGAGTAGCGCGCAACACCGAGACCTGCGCCCCCACTAAGGCCAACAACAGGAAAGCCAGCGGAATACCCAACAAGGCCCGCCAGCGCCGTGGTACACACAACAGATTCAGGAAAAGCGGGAGGGTGAACAACACAATAGTCACATTCAATCCGGAAACAGCGGTCAGATGGTAGAGGCCGGACTCCAACAAGTTGCGGCGGACATCTTCATCCAAATATCCCCGTTCTCCAGTGGTCATCGCCAGTGCAAGTCCGCCTGGTTGGCCGGGAAGCTGAGAGAGCATCCAGTCACGCACCTTGCCACGCCAGTAATCGCGGGCACGGATCAGCCTGGCCAGAAATGGAAGGCACTCAGGTTCATCCAGGCGGGTAGGGCCGCCCTTTGCCCTGAAAGTCCCCACCATGCCAGAGGACTGCATCCATCCATGGAGCGCACTCTGTCCCGGTGAGGAAAGTCCCGCGGATCGCCAGCGTCCTGTCACCTCCACCTGCTGCCCGGCTTCGCCAGCGGGTTGGGAGTGCGTAATGGAAACCACCTCGACTGGCCCAGACAGAGCCCCCCACTTTTTGCCATCCCACAGGCTGGGTTTTGTCACGCGAGCGCTCCAACGTCCCTCATCGGCCCGCTGGAACTGGGAGGCGAGAACACCACGGACATAGGCGGGATCAGTGGCAGTCAGAGAAGCGCTTCGGTCCACTCTTCGCTGATAGGCCTGTTCGGCCAGAGTGTTGCGTAGGAACCCCAGCACAATCATCGACAACGCGAGGAGACGCAGGAGGTCTTGTTTGCCAGAGCACCGGCCTGATAAAACCGCGCCGAAGAGGACTGTTACAGATACCACAGCCACGAGAAGAAGGGATTCCGGACCATGCAGCAGGTCAGCCAGGAGAAGACCGGCCACCCAGGCAAGGAACAGAACCAGCAGCGGCCTTCTCATCCACGTGCCTGCGTGGCCTGAGCCTTTCTCGCTTCTTCATAACGCGGCTCAAACTGTTCGAGGTACTCGCCCTGTGCCTTGGCGCGCGCCGCCTCGGTGGTCCGTCCCAGATCATAGAGCAGACGGCTCCGATGGAGGTGGTAGTTGTATTTGACGGGATGCAATGCGATGGCCTGATCGATCTCTTGAAGCGCCTCCTCGCGTCTATCCATGCGCGCAAGCACCTCGGCCAGGCTATCATGAAGAAAGCCCGCTGTGGGATTCCAATAGAGCGCGGTGCGCATGCTCCGCTCCGCATCAGGCAAGTTCCCTATATCCAACAACATCTCACCCAGATAGGAGTGGGCCTCGGCCAGTGGCGGCCAGACCAAAACCGCGCGTTCCAACAAGCGGCCAGTCCGGGGGACATCCCGCTGCCTCTCAAAACTATCCGCCGCCTTCTCATAAAGGGCCTGCCCGGCCTCACGAAAAGCACAGGGAATCCCCACTGCTAGAAGGACAATGACGACAAGACACGGACGGAGGTGCGAATTGTATGTATCTCCAGGCTGTAATTCTGTTGTTCGCCGGGGGTAAGGTAACGGCAGCTCATCATTCATACAATCTTTAATGCCGCCACCCCCGGTCCCTGGTGTTGGAGGTTCTTTCTTCATCATCCACCGGGGGCGGTGGCATTGCATCGTAAGCAGACGATTGAAAAACGTTGCCTTGCCCCCGGCTAACAACAGATTACGGAATGTACCATTGGAACGAGAAAGGATTCTCGTTCCAGCGATGCCGCAGCTGTCCGGCTCCCCCCCCATCCCCGCGATCACCCCCACAAAACCGGCCAGGTAGAGCATATCCTGATGAAATCCCAGCAATGTTGAAATGAAGAAACAGACCAGAGCGCTGGAGCACCAGACATCCAAGAGGGTACTCCCACGGAGTGGCAAATTCATTCGCCATACGCGGCGAAAGAACTGAAAAAGCACGATCAACAACAGTACCAATCCCACCGCCCCCATATCCGCCATCGTCTCAATCAACAGATTGTGAGCATAGACGGTCTGATGAGTGGTGAGATCACGGAATCTGGGATAATTCGAGCCATACCCTCCGATACCGAAACCGAGGAGGGGGTTCTCGCGCGCCATACGCAGCCCTGCCTCCCAAAAGACCAGCCGTGCATGAACCGTCTCGGTCCTTGAGAGCATCTCGCGCCCGGTAGGAGACAGACACAGAACTGTAGCCCCCAGGAAGATGGCGAGGATGACTGCCCAGACCATTCGCATGCCACCTTTCCCCTTCCAAGCCAGCCAGACACAGATACCCGCAAACAAGCCCACCAGCGAGGTTCGTGAACGGGTTCCCAATAGGATGTAGACCTGCTCGCACGCCGAAACCAGGCTACCCATGATAAAAACCCGGGCAGATCGAGAACGCCAGGCCCTCTCCAATAAGACCGGCGTGGCCAACAGGCTCAGACTCAGAAACACCCCCAGGTCGATGGGATTGCCAAAAGGGAAATGAAAGCGGTTCTGCGAAGCTGCATGGAGGATGGCTTGCTTGTAGCCCTCATCGTACATCTCCCCCTGAAGGCTTTCCTCCATGACCTCCACCGGGACAGTCCAGATCGGGTTCACGACCGCGATTGCCGTGGCCAGCCCCCACAGGAGCAAGCAGAAAGCCCAAGGAAAACTGGGCACATGGCGGCACAACTCATGGGTGATCAGACCGAGTATCAAGGCACATCCCCAGGCCATAAGCAGACCGAAACTCCGGTCCCATTCCGGGGTACGGAGAACCTGAAAAAGAATCCAGGCCCCGAGCGCCAAGGGTGGCCAGGAGATCCGCCAGTTCACCGCAGCCACCGGGAGCACCCACAATCCCAGTACAAGGGTAGCGGTAAAGAACAGAAACCTTCCCCAGAAGAACCAGGCTCCCATGATCTCAATGAAGGGGAGGACACAGATAAGGACGAGCAGGAACGAAGCCTGGATCCAACGCTGAAAGGGAGTGCCAAGAGATCCGATGGGCATGGAGGAGATGGTTCTACCAGTCCTCTTTGAGATTTTTGACAGTCACCGCATCGGCGGATTCATAGGGTTCCAACCACTGGCCCGCCACTTGATACCAGAGAGCCACCCCGAGAGGTCCCTCGGCGAAGGCCGTGGAGTCTTCATCGGTGATCTGCAGGGGAAAAGTTACGGGCTCTTCATCGACTTGAGCCCAGATCTTGGCGCGGACCTTGACCGGCGCCTGTCCATAAATCTGGATCCAGACCTTGTTGAACTGGTCCGCTTTCACCGCAACCGGACCACTCTGAAGGGCCGATGACCGCCAACGGCCCTCGCCGGAATGTTTCTCCAGCCAAGCCTTTCCCCCCTCGATCCGGAGCCGGTATCCCGAGTAGGTTTCCTCACCGGTACCAGCACGGACCACCACACAGACACCGGTACGGTGCAACGGCCAGCGCAGCATCTCGATCCGGAACTCATAGTCCTCGGACCGGAGCGGACCGGAGGCGATACCCGCCGAGGCCTCGTAATCAAACGTGTTCTTCCAGGTGACAGTACCGGGATGATTGAAGAGATCAAGTGGGTGCTCACCCGTCCAATGCTTCCATTTATCCAGATTTCCACAACAGAAGGCATCATGAAAAAGTAAATCAGGAGAAGGCTTGCCTTTCGCGGGCGCCTCACACACAGCGGGAGAAAGCAGTGACAGACACAAGAACAGGAACGACAGACAGTGTTTTCTTAGCATAGAAATCCGTTTAAGTGACACGGATTCATGTTAGGACCAAAGCCAGCACCTGTCAGCCACAACGCCGTTCGCGCAAGCTCTTATCGAGTGGTTCACGTAGCACCTGACGGATCGCGCCGAGAGAAGCGATAGGCATCAACAGGAAGCCGGGAATGAGGGTCCGCAGAAAGTCCCCCGGTTCGGCAACCAGAGTCACGGCGAACCAAGCCTCAGAGACCTTACCATTCAAGAAAACCGCCGTTCCATACCCCACCGGAACCGCCAACAAGACCGCCAAGGCGCCCAAAACCAACACCTCGAGGATGATCGTCAAGGCCACGGTGGTGTCACTGAATCCCAGAATGCGCAACATCACATACTCACTTTTGCGCTTGAGGACCGTGAAGGAGACGCTACAGAAGATAAACAGGAGCGCGATGAACACGCTGAAGACCGCACCGATACGGATGATGCCGATCTTCTCGCCGGTGGTCTCCAGGACCTTGGAGACAATCTCGGACTTGAGGGTCACCTGCGCCACATTGCCTTGCGCCAGAAGCGCTTGACGGACCGCCTCATGATCTCCCTCCAGCATCAGGAAGAAGGCCATGCACATATCTCCCATGCCGAGGATCTCCTGCGAGAGCGCGAGGGGCATATAAGCCTCGCCCGGTAAAGCGCCGGAGAGAATCCCGGCCACTACAACCGGAAACTCCTTGCCGAAATAGTTGATTGTGGCCGGATCGCCCACCTGAAGGCCACACTGACGCGCGAGGTTGCGTTCTAGAATGACAGAGCGGGTATCCCCCTCCTGCAGGGCACGTCCCTCCAGGATCTCGGGATTGCGGATACCTGATCCCGGGGGAACCCCACCGATGGCGATGTTGCCCTTCCCTGCTGGCCCCACCAACCGCGCCGAGAACTTGCAGATGGGGACCGCCTTACGGACTCCCTCGATGGCCTCGTACTGAGCGCCATCCACCACATCGACCGGTGCGAAGAGCTCCAGAATGGCATCCCAGGGATCGCCCTCGGTCATGCGGACAGCGGTGGTGGCATTGGAGGTAAGGTTGATGAAGAAGGAGACAGTCACGCCCAGTCCCATACCCACCGCCAGGATAGTCATTGCAGAGAGCGGTTTATTCCGTAACAGGTTCCGCGCGCCATATCGAAGCCAGACCTTCCCTGGCAGCCATGCCAGAAGCCGTCCGGCAATCCCCAGATGATCCCCGCCGCCGCGTTCGGTATCCCGCACTGCCTCCATGGGAGTGAGTCTGAGAAGCCATGTCAATGGCCATAGGGCCGCCAACAACAGCACCAAGGCCACTCCCAGCATTCCCCGTAGAATATGGACAACACCGAGCGAAACCTCCGGAACTGGGAAACCGATGGATCGGGCATAATTGGAGGCGAACAACGTCGCGGCGGTCCAAGCCACCACCAGCCCCACCAGGATGGCCCCCACCAGGATGCACAGAAGGGGAACCGAGAATGCCAGGCCAATCCGGACCCGGCCATACCCCATCGCCATCAAGGTTCCAATCTCCCGCCGTTCTTGGGCCACCCACTGGAAGATGAGAAAGAGGGTGACCAGGAAAGCAGTCAGGTCAAACACGATCACCATCGCCGGAAGGCAGACCCGGAATGCCCTCAGACTGAGTTCGAGAAAACGGCTGCCGAACTGTTCGGAGGCGGGAATCACCTGGTCCAACAACAACGCCTTCTCCAGCTCAGATTGGATCGCGGTCTGAACATCCTCCTGATTGGCGCCCGGTTGCATCGTAACCAGGAGGCTATTGGAAAGGGGGAGCCCAACCCGGTCTTGGATCAATTTCGGGATGGCATAAAGAACTCCAAGTGAACCCTTGGAGGGGATGAAGATGCGCGGGTTGGCGGGAGCCAGGAGGAACTCGGCGGACATTCCAATTCCAGCGACCTTCAGGTCATAAGTCTCATCGGCCAGGACCAGTTTCAATGGGTCCCCAGGATGGAGATGGTGAAAGAGAGCTAGGTTGCGGTCGATGACCACCGCTTCGGGGTGAGTGGGAGCGAGACCGTTGCCCTCCAGGATCTTGATCCGGTTGATGCGCCCGCCTGTCTCCGGATCGGAGGTGACCAGCATGGAGAACAAGGGGGGGCTGGAGGGGAACTGGAGCTGCCCCGGAAAGGCCAGGCGGTTCTCAGTTTCAGCGATTCCTGTCACCTTTGTGAGATCAGGCATACGCTGAAGGTCCTCGGGCGCGAAACGGAATTCCAGGCCGGCGAGATTCCCCTCGCTGAAGGCACGATCGCGTTCAGCCAACAGACTGTCGATAGCCGAGTAAACCCCCACATAAACGCCGAAACCCGCTGCCGCCACCAGGCTGAGGGAGAGGAGGCGGTAGCGCATTCTCCAGGCGCTACGCAGGACTGTTGTTGTCAGAAGACTCATCCCCGCGGGCCCACCTTCCGCATAGTCCACTGAGCTGGGGGTGCAGTAATGGATTGCCGCTTTCGCGGGAATGTCGATCCACAGTGGACATCCCTCACACTGTCATTCCCGCGAAGGCGGGAATCCATATGAATCCACAGGTTTCTCTTCATCATAGGACTACTGGATTTCAGAGACTCGTCCATTATGGAGATAGAAGGTCCGGTTCGTGTGTTTGGACAGGTCCGGGTTGTGTGTGACCAACACAAAGGTCAGCTGCCGTTCCGCACGGAGTTTGTCGAGGAGTTGGATGACCCGGTCGGCGGTCTCCTCATCCAGGCTACCGGTAGGTTCATCAGCCAACACCAGGGGCGGCTCTTTGGCCAGCGCACGTGCGATGGCAACCCGCTGTTGTTCACCCCCTGAGAGTTGCTCCGGGAACTTCCAGGCCTTGTCCATCAGGTCCACCTCCGCGAGGTACTCCTCGGCCATAGAGCGGGCCTTTCGTTGGGGGATCCCGGCCGCCTCTGGCCCCATCATGACATTCTCCAGGGCGGTCAGTGTTGGCATAAGGTTGTAGAACTGAAAGATGAAGCCGACTTTTTCACGCCGGAAACGGGTATACCCGGCGTTGTCCTTGAGATCGAGACGTTCCCCACAGACCTCCACAGTTCCAGCGGTGGGACGGTCAATCGCGCCGAGGATATTCAGGAGCGTGGATTTTCCCGAACCAGAGACACCCCGGATAGCGACCGATTCTCCAGCGGAGATGGAAAGATCCACATCCTTGAGCACCTCCACCGAAGTCTCACCAAGGGTATATGTTCTGCGTACATCTTGAAGGGATATAATGAAATCTGACATAGGAGCGGTGAGAATGCTAACCCATGCCGCTTCCGGTGACTACACAAGTGGACAAGGACCATGCTGAGAACCGCTGTCATCCAGATCCCCATGAGTTGGAAAACAGGCGAAGACAGGCTGCGGGGGATTGCGGATCTCCTCGAGGAGGCCGCGCGGGGTGGCGCAAAGACAGCCATCCTGCCAGAGGTTTCATTGACTGGCTATGACGTCAGTCACCGTAACTACACCATAGCCGAACCAGTACCCGGACCCTTGACTGACTGGTTGTGTCAGGTAACCAAAAGGTTGGGGATCGTAGTGGTGGCGGGTATGATCGAGCGGGAAGGGCGAGACCTTTATAATGTTTTCGCGGTAACCGATTCCACCGGCTGGCGTGGTCATTACCGCAAGATCCACATCTCCACTGTCGAAAACTGTTGCTGGAAACCGGGTTCCACTCCAGGAATCATCGACACCGGGATTGGACGGATTGGGTTGGGGATCTGCGCCGACATGGTCTACCGGGCCCCCTGGGAATTTTATCGCAACGGGGCGGTGGATCTGGTGGCCATTTGCGCAGCCTGGCCGGATTTCCGGAAACTGCGGGGATTGCCAGTCAGCCAGCGGTTCAGACAGCTCCACGCTGGTTATACCCGGGATCTGCCGGAGAAGATCTCACGTGTCCTGGGGGTGCCGGTTTTGTTCTCGAACTACTGTGGCGAGGGGCTTGTCTCACGTCCGGTCCTCGGTGGCACATTGGAGTGCTCCTTCTCCGGTGGTTCACGGATCATCACGGGGGGCCGCACAATCAGCGGGGGCGACGAGGAAAACCCCGGCATTTTCTACGCTGACATTGAACCCGGCGCGGGAAAGGTGGATCCCCATGAGTGGGATGGCCCCTGGCTACCCCATGCGAGTTTTCTCACCCGCTGCCAGTTCTATGGAGGCGAGGAACTCTCCCGCCTTGGACTCATGGGCGTCTACCGGTACCGGCGGTGGAGGTATACGCGGGGATAGGAGTTTTACCTTTGGTATGGGTATGGAGTTCAACCTTCAGGTTGCTCCAGGCACGCTAAAGCGTGAACTCCGAACCGCTCAGCACAACCCCTAATCCATTAGTTCGCCCCATGCCCATGGCATCCGCAGGTGGTCATTACTGCTTCCTCTAATTGTCCTCCTGCTACCAGAAGCGCGGCGGCTTGAGCATCATCTTCCTTTGTGAGGTACACAGCGATCCCTTTGGAGCGAAGATCCACGAGGAGCCGTGGTCCAAGGCCACCCACCACGACTGCATCACAATCTGTGAGAGCTTCGAGCAAGGAACTATGGGTATGAGAATGGTGCGTGGAGTGCGCTCCGCTGCCATCACACAAACCCTGGGCATGGGCGGTCATGGTATTCTGGCGGAACGTCTCCTGCTCCACTCCCTCTCCCGACCCGCTGAAGATCACAAAACCACTGCACCGCCCCATATGCTGCGAGACGGACTGACCATCATCCGAAGGAACCGCTATACGCATTGTGAACATACACCTCCAATGAATTTCATCCGGTGATTTCTTCGCCCGGTTCTTTTTCTATATCCACTGCAAGGAACCCTGAGGAGTTCTCAGCTCTTTTCCGCCTTCCTCGCCGACAGCATCCAGGAGCACCGGAGTACACCATTTCCTCTCCCTGGCATCTCACGCGATGGACACGGTCATATGAACAAAGGGGACATGTTTCTGGACCTCCCACACCGAGGGGGACCTCAAAGGTCTGATGGCACCCCTCACATTCGTAGATCCTCACCAGATCCTCCCGGATGTGGCCACCCCGGAAGATAATCGTCTTCCCATGGATGAGTGCATCCGCGACCTTCCGGTGGGCAGAGGCGAGGACTCTTCCAAAGGTGGCGCGTGAAATCTCCATCCGCTCCGCCGCCGCCTCATGGTAAAGCCCCTCCAGGTCGGCCAATCGGAGCGCCTCGAGCTCATCCCATCCAAGGACTTGCTCCTCCAGCATCCAGACCGGGACACCACGCGGTTTATAGACCGTGGCGGCCGGATCCGCATGGACACACCGCCCCTTGACTGGTCGCGCCATTCCCTTTTCCCTTGGCTCAGTATTATGAGTATATACTCATAACAGACTGACTGTCCAGAAACCACCCCTTTCAAACAGGAAAAAGAGAGAAAGAAGACTTACTAAGAGGAGCCGATTTCAGGAGATTGACGAAATAGGAGAGCCGGGCGGTGTGGTAAACAAATCCGCCTGGCGCTCGATAACCACAACGGCTCTTATCCCACGCAGGCTCTTGAGCCGGTCTAGAAGAACTGTGGAGGGGACTACCCGTGGCGACCCAAGCCGCGAGATCAGACGCCGCACCCCTGACCGCTTGATGATCCCCGCGCCGTTCTCAAAAACAAGAGGAATTCCTCGTTCTCCACCGGAAAACCATCGTAAAAAGAGAGAGAGTTGTTCGAGTACCTCGGCGGTGGAGTCCTCCAAGACCACCTTAATTTGACTCCAAGACTCACTGGCATTCCCTAACAGCGCGGGTGTTTCGCATTCCCGCAACAGATACTGGGGGAGGCCCTGCCCGGTGTAGGGGCGCGAACGGACTTCACAGAAGAGCGGCCAAGGCTCTTTGAGGTGCATCCGGTAGCCATCCAGCCGCGCGGCCTCTGGGATTGGATGAGGGAGAAGGCTGAGCACCTTGCCGGATTCATCCACCACCCGGTAGACAGTCTCTTGGTTGAAAAGAAGGAAGGTCACCCAAGGTGATTGGGACACACCACCCGGTTGCGGTTCTCCCGCGGTAGCGAACACATCCACCTCATGGACCCAGCCCATTTGAAGCCAATCCGGCTGCCTGGCAAGACCCCCCTCAGCAAACCATTCCTGGGGAAACCATTCCCGGAAAGGCTCAAGTGGATTCTGGATGATTCCCAGGCGCAACAGGCTGAGTTCGAGGTGTTCCTCGTGATGCAGGCTTAAACTATCCGGACCAACAATGGCGGCCGTTGTTGAATGGGCTTGCCCGGGGCGGACAGGGAAGAGGGTTTGCTGCGCGGCCCCACCGCCCTGAGCACGCAAGGAGAGGTGCCGGGCGCGGGCCTCGGTAAGGAGTGCTCCGGTGTTATGGCCGAAAGGCTCGAAAACACCCAGACGGATCAGTTGTGAAAGGAGGTTCCAACTCAGCCGGTGTTCAGGCCAGGACTTGAGCCATTCCTCCCACGAGAGATCCGGTACCGTTGGGGGCGGCTGGAATAGATCCCGTAAACCACCCCCCTGCAAAGAGCTGGGATAGGATGCCTCCAGGTCCATGGAAATCTGCGGTCCCACCCCAAGGATATTCTGTGTCCCCAAACGAAGCTGCCCTGTAGATGGTGAGAAATCATAACGCCCACCCGGAACCGCGCGAGGCGGGTCGAGCCGCGTGCCGCGCGCTCTCAGCAGGCTGTAGAGTTCACGGCGATCCTCGGTTTCACCGGGATAGAGGTAAGACAGGATCGCAGTCATTGCCGCGGGATCCCGCGCAAAGGCATCGGCCATGGCCAGCAGCTGCTCAGCCTTCCTTAAAAACTCAGGACGGGATGGAAGGGGGTTGGGATTACCCAGGAACTGGACCACCGTTTCCCTTGTGTTCCGGTCCCACACATGTTGATCCCGGCTGGAGACCGGGTCCGGTTGCGGCCCCCCCTCTTCCAGGGAGAGCCACAGATCCATCTCCTCCGCTGTCAGGCGAAGAGCAGCGGTTCCCACCTGGTGGATCTGCTCCCGGTAGAGGAGCCAACCTCCCGTTCCTTGAGTGAACCGTTCCAAAGCTGCGCCAACATCCCCACGGATCCTGGCATCGAGGCCACTCTCATCAGCGGATCTGGTCCAATCCTCCCACCAGGGAGGCACTCCTCCTTCGGAGCGGAGAGGGTGTTCTCTTTGGACTGCGATCAGACGCAGATTCTCCCGCTGGGTCCAGAAGGACCAATGCCAGGCTAAAGCGAGCAGGTCCGCCAGCTCACCAATGAATGTGGGCATGGCCGCACAGATCCACCTCCAGAGGAGCGGACGGTAACCAGTGGAACCGGGAATGGTCAACAGGCGCAGGAGCGATGCTGAAAGGCCGAGAACCTCGATCTTGCCAGTGTCATCCGCATACCCCTGATCCCGGAAGACCTCGCCGCGATGCTTCTCGATCCAGGTGGTAATCGATTCACGGGATTCTTCGCGGCGGGGCAGGACCGGGACAGTGTCCCGGTAAAACGGCGCGCAGGAGAGGGTCTGAGTATTCGATGCCAAGAGCCGCAGAACCAAGGTTCCCACGGTCAGGGCATCGATGGGGTCTGTGTCCAATTCTGGATACCCGGTTTTCGCGGGCGCGAACACCTGTTCGAGGTTGACCGCAGAGACAATCAGCGAGGCCGGAGCATCACTGGAGGTGGAGCCTCCCCCTTGATCCAGGAAAGATGGGAGTGGAGGAAGCTTATCCGGGGGATCACCGGGAAATTCCAGATCCTCCCAGTGGGCAAGCAAACGGTAGCCAGCATGGACAAGATCCTCATGGTCATCTGGGGCGGGAGCCGCGAAGCCACATCTTCCTTTCCCCAACAGAGCATTGAGAGACGCGAGTACCTCCTGCTCCCATTGGTGAGGGCAATCCACCTCGACTGGAGCATGAAGAGAGTCTTGAACTCCAGGATGGAAGGAGATGCCTTCATGGTAGGGATCGACACGGGTCAGGCCGAGGAGATGCGCGAAGAGCGAGGAGGTGGTCCATTCAGCTGTAGGCCGGAGTGTCCCCGGTGGCAGCCCCAGCCGCTTACGAACATCCCACAGGAGAAGCCACACAGTGGGCCAGCGGGTCTGTTTGAGGTATTGGAATTCTTCGACCAGCCGCTCCTTGACCCCTTCCCGGCGGATATGACCGGTGGCGATGGCGGTTTCCTGACCTAGGGTCCAAAAGAAGGAGGCGGCATCGGTACCCCGTGGAACCGGGTAGACCGGGAAGGTCAAACCACTGTGTTGATAGGGATCGAAGGGTTTGGCGGTCAGCTTCTCGACACCACGGAAGGCAGGAGTAAGCCCTTGCAGGAGCCTTACCACCCGCTCCGCATGGGGAATACGCCCTGGCAGATCTCTTGAACTGGTGACATTTCCCTGCCCCGTAAGCCGTGCGGCACATCCCCAGAAACGGTCATGCTGTGTCCGGTAGGCGGCTTGTACACACGCGAGCGGCGGAATTGGAAGAGGCGACCGGGAGGGAGAGGTTGTGGCGGTTTCTATAATCCCACCCGTTCGTGAATCAAAACAACAGAGACCTACTTGATCATGTGGCCACTGTTCCAGAAATGTGGACATCCAAGCAAAGCGTTCTCTGTCTGCACGGTTGGTAGGAATCCGTTGAAGAGCTGATCCAGCCAATCCCGCCACCAGGAAAACTCCCTCACAGAAATTCAAAAGAACCTCGGGATGAACACCCTTTTCCGCCGATAGATCCCAGGCTTGTTTGATCTTGAGCAGATTCCGGAAGCCGGCATGGTTGACCGCAAGCAGGGCGGCCCGCTCACAAGCACAAGCTGGAGTACCATTAGCAATCCGTTGAATAACTCTTTGTTCTTTTGGCACCATGGATTCCCGCCTTCGCGGGAATGACGATTTCCGAAGAATTTCGCTTATTCTGTCATTCCCGCGAAGGCGGGAATCCATGGTCACGTTCTCTTTCAACAGGCTGTTGGGGGACAGTAAGAGATCGAAGACATCGGGACTCCGGATCTCTGCTAGGCCTGAAGGGGGTGTAATGAGAACTGTCATCCCGGCCAGACCCAGCATGTGGTTTCTGGCGCAGGCCTCCAGGAAGCTTGGTCCTCCCTGGAGGGTACCCGTGTCCACCAACGCGGCTACACGGTAGCCCACCTCGGCGGCCGCCTGGACCAGCAGGTTGGGTGGCACAATCCCCCCCATACGGTCATGGGAGGACTGTAACAGGATAAGGGGCCCATGGTTTGGCATACACGGGAATCCTTGGGAAAAGGGAGCAAAATGACAAGACACCCCCATTCCCATATACTGCTCGAGCCGGTATAGTCACTTTCAACACCGGGCCCATGAGGATGCAGGATTTCCCCATGCGGCTCAAGACAGGCCGATTTCCCCGGAGTAAAAAATGGCAACCAAACGTACCAAAGACCAGAAAGGCACCTGGGTCACCTACCGTCCCGATATCAAGGTAATGGACTGCACGGTCCGGGATGGTGGCCTGATTAACAACCACAACTTCGAGGACTCTTTTGTCCGCGCGGTCTACCAAACATGTGTCGCCGCGGGTATCGACTACATGGAAATCGGCTACAAAGGAGCCCAGCGCCTCTACTCCCCCACCGAGCATGGCAAGTGGAAGCATTGCAGCGAAGACGACCTGCGCCGCATCATGGATGACAATCCGGCCAATCTGAAAATTTCAGCCATGGCCGACGCGGACCGGTGTGATTACCACGTGGATATTCTCCCCAAAAAGGAGAGCGTCCTCGATATGATCCGCGTGGCCTGCTACATCAATCAGATCCCCACCGCGATCGACATGGTCAAAGATGCCACCGATAAGGGGTATGAAACCACAGTCAACATCATGGCGGTCTCGACAGTCCATGAAAAAGACCTGCTGGAAGCCCTCGAGGTCCTGGCCGAAACCCCCGTCGGCTCGGTGTACATTGTGGACAGCAACGGCGCCCTTTATTCAGAGGAAATCCAGGATCTCACACGTCAATTCCGCCGGGCCTTGAATGGGACGGATAAACTAGTGGGGATCCACGCCCACAACAATCAACAATTAGCCTACGCCAACACCATCGAGGCCATTGTTTGTGGGGCGAGTATGCTCGATGCAACCATCAACGGTATGGGACGTGGCGCGGGGAACTGTCCGCTCGAACTGCTCATCGGATTCCTGCACAATCCGAAATTTAAGCTGCGTCCCATCTTGGAGTGCATTCAAAACGTATTTCTTCCCATGCGGGACAAGATGGAGTGGGGGTATCAGCTGGCCTATATGGTCACTGGCCAGCTCAACCAACACCCACGCTATGCCATTAAGGTACGTGAGAGTTCAACCCCGGATGATATTGTCGGTTTTTACGACCAAATGACAAACGATTAATTACTGGAGGATCCCTGGTGCTGATGAGAAATCTTAGTCTGGCTATGCTTGTTTCACTCTCCGCCGTGTCTTTCGCGCAAGGCGAGGGGGAAAAGGCCAAACCCATCCAGCAGGCTTGCACCTTTGAGAAAGAGGTGAAGGTGACCCTGCATTACCTGCTCTACCTGCCAGAAGATTATGACAAGGATCCGAACAAGAAGTGGCCCATGATTTTGTTCCTGCATGGAGCGGGCGAGCGTGGAAATGATCTGGAAAAGGTCAAGAAGCATGGCCCACCGAAGATGATCGCCGAGGGGTCGAAATTTCCCTTCATCGTGGTTTCTCCGCAGTGTCCCGATGACCGGTGGTGGGATACCGATAGCCTCTTCCTTCTACTAGATGAGATCCAAGACAAGTACCGGGTCGACAAGAACCGGACCTATCTGACAGGGATAAGCATGGGCGGTTTCGGAAGTTGGGACATGGCCAGCAAACAGCCTGAGCGTTTCGCTGCAATCGCTCCCATCTGTGGCGGTGGTAATCCCTTCTTCGGACCGCGTTTGAAAACTGTGCCGATCTGGGTTTTTCATGGTGGCAAGGACAGTGTGGTCCCCTTGCAGAAATCACAGGAGATGGTGGATGCGGTCAAGAACGCCGGTGGCGATGTGAAGTTCACGGTCTACCCAGACGCCGATCATGACTCCTGGACTGAGACCTACAACAACCCAGATCTTTACGAGTGGTTTTTGAAACACTCGCGGTGATTTTTTTAAATAACCTCGCACTCTTGCTGGGTGCGAAGTCCTTCTCCCCCCCACCCCAACCCTCCCCCGCCAGGGGGGAGGGTTGGGGTGGGGGGGAGGTTTACAGGATTTAAATAAGAGACCAATCCCCCTTCCTCCTCCATGACCTTTAACTCTTTCACTTTTGTTTTCTTCTTTCTGATTGTCTACTCGCTCTACCTGATTCTCAACCATCGCGGGCAGAACCGGATGCTCCTGGTAGCGAGCATTATCTTTTATGGCTGGTGGGACTGGCGCTTTCTCTCCCTGTTGTTTGTCTCGATCGGGATTGATTATGTATGCGGGTTGGGGATGGGATCGACAGAATCTCCCACGAAACGGCGCCTCTATCTCCTGATTGCAGTGTGCGGTGATCTAGGAATTCTATTCTTTTTCAAATACTTCAATTTTTTCCTGGAAACGGGGGCCGAGTTTCTCACCTTCCTGGGATTTCAGGCTCATCCCAAAACCCTAGGGATCATCCTCCCCATCGGGATTTCCTTTTACACCTTCCAGGCCATGAGCTACACCATCGATGTCTACCGGCGGGAGACTCAACCGATCCGTAGTATCGCGGATTTCTGCTTGTACATCCTGTTCTTTCCCCAGCTGGTGGCTGGCCCCATCGAGCGTTCCACCAACCTGCTGCCCATGATCTTGAAGGAGCGGAGTTTAAATTGGCCGCAATTCAGGGCGGGGCTTTCGTTGATACTGATGGGGTATTTCAAGAAGATCGTGGTGGCCGACAACCTGGCGCCAGTGGTGGATTCCGTCCTGGATTCTCCCGGCGTAATGCTTCTTTCTGGGGTAAATATCCTGATCGGGGTATATGCCTTCGCCTTTCAGATCTATGGTGATTTCGCGGGTTACAGCGATATCGCACGGGGAATGGCCAAGATGATGGGCTTTGAGCTGATGCTCAACTTCAACCGCCCGTATTTCGCCACCAATCCCTCGGATTTCTGGCGCCGTTGGCACATCAGCCTCTCCACCTGGCTGCGGGATTATCTCTACATTCCACTGGGCGGCAGCCGCCATGGAACCTTCGCCACCTACCGCAACCTCATGGTCACGATGGTGCTGGGGGGACTCTGGCATGGCGCGGCCATCCATTTCGTCCTGTGGGGTTTTTACCATGGTCTCCTCTTGGTCCTCTACCGTCCGGTGGCCAATGGAATCACCCGTTTGACATCGGGATTGCCCACACTGTGGAGACAACCACTGACAGTTGTCTCGATGATCTTCATGTTCCACTTGAGCTGCTATGGCTGGCTGCTTTTCCGTGTGTCCACCTGGCGGCGGATTGGGATCATGACCAACCACCTCTTCACCCAATTCTCTCCAGGCACGATCCACCTGCCCTTCGTGGCTCCACTCCTGTACTTCGCGCTCCCACTCCTGCTCTATGAAATTATGCTGGAATCGAAAGCCCGGCCAGGTGGCCCACACCAGCCTATTCCAGTCTGGCTGAACAGTCTGATGCATGTGTACATGTTCACGATGATCCTGTGTCATGGAGTTTTGGAAGGTGCCCAGTTCATCTATTTTCAGTTTTGAACTCATCCGCGAGCTGGCCAGCTCAATCCGTGCCCACTTCTCTCCACAGGACCGGTGGACCATTACATGGTGCACTGTGTTCTTCCTTCCAGCCTTCGCGGTCTCGCTTCTGTCACCCATTGAGGTAGTCTCATCGAGATTCTTGAAATCCAATCCCATCCGTGTGGTCCATGATCCCATCACGACCCCCAAGCTGGGGTTCTGCGAGGTGACTGAAGATGGCCTGGTCTACTACCCCACGGAGATCGAGGCCAACGCCTCGGTCCTTGTGATTGGGAACAGTCATTCAGACTGGATCATGTACCCACAGTGGATTGAACGGGAAGGACGTAACCAGAACCACCGGATCGCCGTCTACAGCGCGGCGCGTCCAGCCTGCTCCGCCATCGAAATGCTGGATACGCTCATTTATCTTCTAAAAACCACCTCACGGCGGTTCGATGCAATCCTCATCAAACCCGGCAATCCCTTCTTCGATGATATCGCCCATCCCTTCGAGAAGGAGAAATCAGACCCACTCATCGGGAGTGGCTTCTCGGTCATCTACACAGGGATGCCGTTAGCTGAATCTCCCTTCAGTTGGAGAGATCACCTCCAAACCGTCCTCCAGAAGCGGAGAACCGACCTGACCTTGATCGAACGCACGCACCGGATGAAACAAATGCACGACCAGACTCTGCCTGGACCAGAGGTGGAACTTGTCACCAGCCTCCCCGCTGAGCTGCAGGCACTCATGGACCAGGAAGCAAACCGTCATGAACATGTTCTCACGGAGATGGTCCGCATTTGCAAGGCGGCTGGAATCCCGCTGGCATTGATGACTACACCGGGAAGGCAATTCGATCTGACGGATCCAGAGGTCCTTGCGATGAAATCCACCACCCCAGCCTTTTTTAATCGATATAGCCTTCTGGGCCTCAATCACCTGCTGACCGGGCGTTTCAATGCCTGCGTCCGGAAAGTGGTCTCCCAGGAGGGGAGCCAGATCATTGACACAGAGGCCTTCGTGGAGACCTTGCCGAAAGACGAGAACCATTACAGTGATTTTGTGCATCTCAACTTCAAAACCGAGGAGATGCACGGAAAGTATGTATACCGCCGGCTGCGGGAGATGGGATTGTAGAATTGGTTTCGTATGCCCCCCCACCCTCCCCCGCCAGGGGGGAGGGGGCAGAACACGCTAAAGCGTGAACAACTTGCAACGCCCTCCCCCCTGGCGGGGGAGGGTGGGGGGGGGGATAAAGAACACAAGTTACACTAATTCATTCCGCCTTGTTCCTCACCTTCTCAATCCCTAAGATCAATCCATGTCGCCCTTGCGTTCAAGAAAACTCACATTGCTCTTCCGCTTCTTCATCATACTTCTCCTTCTCGCGGGAATCGGTTGGTGGGTGGCCGGCCAGCTGACACGGGTGCCGGTGCGGGAGCCGGCCCGGAAGGTCTTTGTCCTCGGCTTCGATGGGGTCGATCCGCGTCTATGCCGGGAGTACATGGAGAAAGGATTGATGCCCAACCTGACCGCACTAGCCAAGGAGGGGACCTTCACGGATATGGGAACAGTGAATCCCTCACAGTCTCCAGTGTCCTGGAGTTCCTTCGCGGTGGGGGGTGACCCCGGTCAACATGGAGTCTTCGACTTCCTGACCCGGACGGGTCAGGACCCAACCTATCTCCCCAGTCCAGAGTCTTTTGTGGGACAGATCGAGGCCCGCTTTTTCGCGGGCATCCCCATCCGCCGTCCCCAGGCCATCAACAAGCGTGGGGGACGGGCCTTCTGGGATTACGCGGCTGAGGCGGGTATCAAGACCGCATTGGTGATGATTCCCGTCACCTTCGCGCCGCCCCGCCTCCCCAATGGGCTGGCTGTGTCGGGGCTGGGAGTCCCGGATCTGTGCGGAACCCAAGCCACTTATTTCTATCTCACCTCGAATCCCCGAAAGCTGAGTTTGGGCAAGATGACCGAGATGGGAGGAGTTGTCAGCATCCTGTCACGGAATGGAGATGTGTACCGGGGACAACTCGCGGGTCCTCCTTCCCCGCTTTGGAAACAAGAACGCTCCAAGAAAGCAGCGCAGCTGGCCAACGCCAAGGAACAGACCAAACAGACAGGTCTTCCCATTGAAAAGAAGAAGGCCCTTGAAGGTGAGGTGGCCCGGCTCCAGAGTGGATTGAACGCCTTCGCGGCCAATCCGGAACGGCTCTCCATGCCAATCGAGATTACACCACTGCCCGGCAAACAGATGGCTCGGGTGCAGGTGGATGAGGAGGCCCAGGAAGTCACTGTAGGGACATGGAGCGGCTGGTTCCGCGTTCACTTCAAAGTAACCCGCTTGATCTCCGCTTACGGTATCTGCAAGGTGCTCCTCCAATCGGTCACTCCCGATGTGAAGATCTATGTCTCTCCAATCGAAATCGACCCCGAGAGACCGGTCATCCCGATCTGCTGCCCTCAAGACTACACCCGGCGGCTGGCCAAGAAGATCGGGCTCTTTAAAACCCGTGGCTGGGAGGCCGACACGGCGGGACTGAAGGAGGGCGCCATCGATGAGAAGGCCTTCCTCGAGGACACCTTCGAAGTGATGGACAAACACACGGAAATGGTCCTGGAGACCCTGGATGAGGATGACTGGGGCTTGTTTGTGGCGGTCTTGTCCGAGACCGACCGGATCAGCCACCTGATGTGGCGGCTGATCGATCCCACGCATCCCATGTATGACCCGGAACTCGCGCGGGATTATGGAGACTCAATTCAAAAGGTCTATCAGAAGATGGATTCCGTGGTGGGCAAGTTCCGCGCCAAGGTCGACACCAGCAAGACCGATTTCTATGTCATCTCGGATCATGGATTCCGGTCTTTCCGGACTGGAGTTAATTTGAATACCTGGCTCTCACGCAACGGCCCGGGAGCGGACTCCACACGGCCCTTCATGAAGCTGCGGCTCCCGGCCAACCGGAAGTACACTCTTGAGGACATCTTCGGAGGAAACACCGACTTCTTCAAAACCAATGTGTATGACCCGGTCGAGGGAGTTACCAAGAGTGAGTATTATGTGAGTTGGAAAGACACCAAGGCTTTCGCCTTAGGGCTGGGATCGATCTTCATCAACCTCAAGGGACGCGAAACCTGGGGGTGCGTGGCCAAATCCGAGTACAACGCCGTACGCGATGAGATCATCCAGGGGCTTGAGAGCCTAACCGATCCGGCCACTGGACAACGGGTGGTCCACAGGGTCTACCGTGGAACCGACATCTATCATGGCCCTTATGCCAATCCGGATAGCGTTGCTTTCCCTGACTTGGTGGTAGGATTCGAGGACGGCTACCGGGTGGGCTGGCAATCGACCTTGGGTGGAATCTCAGATGACATCCTGACCCCCAACCGGGAAAAGTGGAGTGGCGACCACTGTGGAGTAGATCCCACACTGACCAGTGGCATTCTGTTCTGTACTGGATCTCTGGCGGTCAAGGATCCCAACATCATTGATCTGGCAACCACGATCATGGCCACGCTGGAGGTACCTCATCCGCCCTTGCAGGGACGGAATCTGAGAAGCAAATAAAAGGAAACCGCATGACCGAAGCTGTCACCACATCCAAAGCGCCGGGCCTCGATCCCATCGTCCTGGAACTACGCAAGTTCCATCAGGATGGCCTTGAGCGTATCGCCAACCGGCACCGGTCCGGGACAGGCGGAACCCAGATCGTGGATGAAACCACGGGCCTGATGGACCAATTGGTAATGAAGATCTGGCAGCACGCGTTGCGGGAGGGCTCACGCAACTCGCCCATCGACCTGTCAGCCAATCCGCCACGGGTCTCACTGGTGGCCATCGGCGGATATGGACGCGCGCAACTACATCCCCGCTCCGATGTGGATATCCTCTTTCTACACCGGAAGAAGCTCACGGAGCTCGAGGAGGAGCTCATCAAATCCACCCTGCGGACCCTGTGGGATGTGGGACTGGATATTGGTCACGCGGTACGTACCACCACGGACTGTATCCGCATGGCCGGAGCGGATCTGGATACCCAGACCTCACTTATGGAGAACCGCTATCTCGCCGGCAACCGTCCCCTCTACGAGGAGTTTCACCGCCGTTACCGGAACTCCATGGCGGGACATGGTATCCGCAAGTTTATCCAGAACAAGGAAGCGGAGCGCCAAGAACGCTACCGCCGGCATGGGGACACCATCGCCATCCAAGAACCCAACATCAAGGAGAGCGCAGGCGGACTGAGAGACCTGCACCACGCCATCTGGCTGGCGCTGGCCATGTATGACATCCCCTCCTTGGCGGGTATCCGCCGGAGAGGACTCGTACGGGAACCCTTTTATGGCCAGTTGCATGATTCGGTGGACTTCATGTTGCGTGTCCGCAATGAGCTACACCTGACCCTCAAGACCAACTCCAACCGCCTCAACTTCGAGATTCAGGAACAGGTGGCCAAGTCCTTCCGCTACCGGGATGAGGGAGGCAATCTCGCCGAGGAAAGCTTGATGCGGGATTACTACACCGCCGCCGCCCGCATTCAAATGTTCGCCGACCGGATGACGAATCACTGTCTGAAGCCGCCCCGCTGGAAATCGTGGCTCGCTCTTTTCCAACGGAACGAACTCGAGGAGGGCTACCTCCTTCGCGAGGGCGTCCTATCAGTCCGGGAACCGGAAACCTTTTTCATCAACCACTCTGAACGTATCATCCGGTTGTTCGAGATCTCCCAAAAGACCGGCTGCGCTTTCGATGGTGAGTTGCTCTCGGAGCTATCCAGGATTCTGAGTGGCATCACCGCAGAGGACTTGTGTAACTCCAGGGAGGTGGGGGCCAAGGTGATGGAGATGCTCTCCCGCCGGGGACGTGTGGGACCTGTCCTGCGTGGGCTCTACGAGACGGGGGTACTGGACATTCTGATGCCCGAGTTCTCAGTCGTGCGTTTCTTGCCACGCCGCGATCTATACCACCGTTACACAGTCGATGAACACTCCATCCTGACCACCGAAATCCTGGATGGGTTGGCGGATGAACATTTTCCAGAGGCTCCCTGCCTGCCGGTGGAGGAGCTGGCCTCACGCTTCCCCGAGACCAACCGGCGATGGCGGTGGTGGGACAACGATCCGATCATCACAACCCCTCGCGGAGAGGGTGAGTCCACCAAGCGGACGGATATCATGAGCCTGCCCATCTACAGCCAGACCGGGACCAACATCATCCGCGATATTCGCGCCATCTTCGCGGGTGTCACCCAACCGGGATTACTCTATCTGGCCACGTTCCTCCATGACATTGGCAAGGGACGCGGGGGCGACCACCATATCAAAGGCGCGACCCTCTCCTACCAGATCGCACGGCGGTTGTGTTTGAATGATCCAGACACGGATCTGGTCATCTTCCTGGTCGAAAGACATCTCGAGTTCGCTAAGGTGGCCTTCCGTTTTGACACTCAAGACTTCGCCACGGTACAGGAGTTCGCCAGCTGGTGTGATACACGCGAGAAATTGGACAACCTGTACCTGCTCACATTGGCGGACATATGGGCGGTTAACACCGATTTGTTGACCGAATGGAAGCTGTCCATGCTTCACCAGTTTTATAAGGAGGTGTGTGCGTTCTTGGATGACCGGGCGGCAGTGGAAGCGAAACACGCGGAGGAACAGAAGGTCGCGTATACAAAATTCCTGGCGGAACTTCCCCGGGACATCACGGAGAATGAGGCTGAACGTCACATTAAAAGAATGCCGCCGCCTTATCTCATCAAACAGAGCGAGGACACGATCCATCACCACTTGCGCCTCTTACGGAAATACACCGGTGAGAACCCGGTGGTGGGATGCCGTCAGACCTTGCCGAACCTTCTCGAGGTGGCCGCCATACAGCCCTCCAAGATCGGCAACTTCATGCGTTCCGTTCGTCCCCTCTCGAGCTTGGGATTGAGTATCACCGAGGCACGCATCTTTGTCCGCGATGATGGCGTCACCTTCACCACCCTGGTGGCACACCACCAGGAGGGGTCGGAGTTCGGCGAAGAGATGATCCATAAGGTGATTGAAAGGACTACGGACTCTTTGCAGGACAAGTGGGATGAAAGTTGGAATCCACGTCCCGTCAAGCAGCCCGATCGTGGCCGGTCACGAATCACCCCAACCGTGGAGGTCCTCAATCAGGCCTCTCCCAAGTATACCGTGATCGAGGTGCGCTGCGCGGATGCCATCGGAGTGCTGGTACGGATCGCCACGGTGTTCGCCAAGTATGGCTTGGATATTGGATTCGCGCGGATCCACACGGAGGGACAACGGGTGATCGACACCTTCTATGTGCTGGACTCCAACCGGCGGAAATTTGAAGAGCCACAAAAGATCAACTGGTTAAAGAACTCGATGATCAAGGCGCTCAATGAGTTGCTCGGATGAAGAGAAGCCCAGGAACGATCCCGCTCAGAGAGGCCCTGAGGTTCCAACTGGCCTCGATTCCGGGAATGGGGCCGGTCTCCTTACAGAGATTGGAGGCCCGCTTCGGCAGTCCGGAACGGATCCTGGCCGCCAGTGAGTCCGAACTACGCGGTGTAGTCCGGAGAGATATCGCCGCGAATCTTCTCGAGGCCGCGCGGGATATCCACATTGGCCGGGAGATCCTCGAGGCCCTGGAGTCCTCCGGGACCCATATCCTGTATCCCGACTCCCCTGGCGTTCCCTCTCGTCTGCTACGCCATACTGGAGAGTGGCATTTCCTGACCCATCTGGGAGATCCAGGACTCTGGGATTCTCCGCCGGTAGTGGGGATGGTAGGACGCCGCCGCGCCAGCAATGAGGGAGTCGATTTCGCGCAGGAGTTGGCCGCTGAATTCGCCCGGCGGGGTGTAGTCACGCTCTCAGGTATGGCCCAAGGCATTGACCGTGCTTCTCATTTCGGTAGCCTGACCGCCAATGGCCTCACGGTCGCGGTCCTACCCATGGGGTTGCTCCGGTTTATCAAGGAAATCACCCACTGGACCGCGGTACGGGATGCCGTGGAGGCCGGACGTCTCCTGTTAGTCTCGGGAGCTCCTCCCATGCAGGTCTGGTCGGTTTCCGAGGCGATGCGCCGAAATCAATGGATTGCCAGCTGGTGTGATGCACTTGTGGTTATAGAAGCAGGAGACAAGGGCGGAACCTGGAAGACCGCCAGTTGCGCGGTCCGCTATGAACGTCCTTTATGGGTGGTTTCCGGTTTCGCCAGCTCCGAGGCTGGGACCGGAAATCAAGAGATAATCTCACGCCTCGGTGCACGCAGGCTTGAGTGTCGAAGACCCCTACCTGACCTTGCGGATGAGATACTCAAAGCGTGTATTCGATTAAAAAAAAACGGGCCCTCTGGGAAACTCTTTGATCTCTGAGGACTTATGATTTTGTATCCACTTTTCCAATAGCGGTGTTGTAACCGGAGTCTGGTTCAAATCCACTTAAAAGTCGGATTTTATTGGGTGATTGAGTTTTTCAGGGGTTTCAAAATAGTGGCTTGACAGAGTATGTATTGAGGCTCAATGTATTCACTTCAATGCTTTGGCATGTATGGTGTATACCCCGTGGAAAGGAGTCGTAAAGATGAGAGCGAAGTTGTTTGTAGTGTTACTAATTTCCTTACTAGCAGTACCAGCATTCGCACAGGTCCCTTATGCGAATCCAGCCGCCGCAGGTATCGAGGTGTTAGTGGCCGAGAGGGTCATGTTTGCAAATGACATGGTCAATCAGGGCAACTGGGAACCGTACGCCTCCGCATTCGGAGATGGCACACTGTGCCTCGCGGCCAACACGGAAGGACAAGAATCGGAGACTGTTACGACACCCGCAGCTGATACTGAGCGGGTAGCTGTGGCCTTCTTTAATACGGATGGCACGGTTCAAGAAGTGCCCGGCTTCTACTACAGTGTTTCTCCCGCCAAACCATGGGTGACAACAAATGATACCTTTCGTAGAAATGGAAATCCCCCGCGTATCGGCGCCGACAAACGTCCCGGCTCTACCAAATATGTGGTTGCCAATGAGTGCACTCCCGCCGATCTCACGGAATTTTTCCCCACCTTTGGGAATGGTTTTACCTACGGTGCAAACACCTATGGCTGTTACCAGTTGTTGAACAAGACCACAGCGGGTCCGGTACCCATTGGCCCGGTCACCGATCCCACCTATGGGCAATACACGACTGGGACGCAGGTGGATGCGATCCGCTACGGTGGGGACGTCCGCGCCCTGTCCAATGGCAACTACATCTCCACTGTTGAAGACCGGAATGCGATCTTCAACCCCAACACCAACCGGGTAACCGTGGGCGCCCTCATCAGTGGTGACACGGGATTGGTGATCGGCTCCCCCTTCAACTGCAACATGTTCAATCCCGATAACGGCACCGATTGCTGGAGTGGCTTGGCGGCCTTTAACGGTGGATTCGCGGTGAAACCGGAACTCAGCGCGGACACCAACTACAGCATCTTCTTCTTCGACAACTCGGGCGCTTATCAGGGATCATGGGAGAGAGACCTCCGCACCGAGATCGGAACTCCTCTCCCGCCAGCTGAGGGATACACCTATAACACCTCGATCTCCTCTGAAGGCCGTGGAGATGATTTCCGTATCGATTCCGATATCCGCAGCAACTATGTCTATTACGCTGGCAAGGGAATGGATGCCACGGGAACAGGCTCGATGGCTGTCTATGTCACCAAGATCGATGCCACCACCCGCAAGACCGTCAAGGAAGTCTGTGCGAACGATGGATACAGCACCATTCTGGGTGGTCCCGACCGTGTCAATGTGTGCGTGGATGAAAACGGCATTGTGTTTGTCTGCTGGAGTGACAAATCCAATACCACTTACAAACAAATTGCTGGCCGTTTCTATGATGCCGACCTGAATCCGTTATCCGATCTCTTCCTGTGCTTCACCTCCAGCGAAAAAGGTCCCGACCCAGTTAAGGCTTTTGATGTGAATTGCCCCACCTGCGCCATGGCTAATGGACGTTGCCTGGTCGCTTGCAGGATTGACAACGAACCCGCTGATGGATCATACCTGGATGAGGATCAGATCGCCATCGTGTTGAAGATCCCGGTTGCCTCGGCTGTCGGTAACTGGAACAAATACTGAGAATCTGTTGCTTTTCTGAAGAAGATCAGATGAAGTTGATTTGGGGGCTGGCGGGTGAAAATCCGCCAGCCCCTTTTGTTTGAAGATGTCTCAGCAACGCTCATAAGGGAGCTTATGTCAGGGGTGTAAGGTTCACCCGGTTGATGAGCGCCGCCTGATAACCCGCTCCGAAGCCATTATCAATGTTCACCACCGATACACCCGAAGCGCAGCTATTCAACATGGCCAGCAGAGCCGCCACGCCACCGAAACTGGCGCCATACCCCACACTGGTGGGAACCGCGATCACCGGAACGCTCACTAACCCCGCCACCACACTGGGAAGGGCTCCCTCCATCCCAGCTACCACCACAATCGCCCGGGCATTCTGGAGTGCCTCTCCCTCGGAGAGGAGGCGGTGGATTCCAGCCACCCCGGCATCATTCAAGCGGTGAACCGATGCGCCCATCAGATGAGCGGTAATTGCAGCCTCATCGGCGACTGGCAGATCCGAGGTTCCGGCACAGACCACCAGCACATTCCCAGTCCGTTCCGCTTGGGGCGAACGGTCCAACACAAGACAACGCGAAGCGGGATGGTAGATGACCTCGGGCACTTGCCGCAGTACCGCCTCCGCCGCCTCCGGGGAGGCATGAGTAGCCAGTACCCGGTCACCGCGCTGTCCGAGACAGGCAAAGATACTGGCGGTTTGCCCGGGTGTTTTTCCCGCCGCGAAGATCACCTCTGGAAAGCCCTTCCGGAGGGCGCGGTGGTGATCCACCCGGGCGAAACCCAGGTCCTCGAAAGGCAAACGCGAAAGCTCCCGGACCGCATCCGCCTTGGACAGGGTTCCCTTCTCGTAACGCTCCAGGAGATCCGTGATGAATGCCGAATCCATGCCTGCCTCTACTTGCTCTTGGCCTTGCGGATCGCGGATTTAAGCTGGTTCACCGCGGGATCGTTGGCATCGATCTGATAAGCCTTGTTCACAAGATTCTCGGCTTCATCAAACTTGCGCTGGCGGTAAAGGCCAAGGGCCTGTTCAGTCAGGCGCTTCTTGGTCTCATAGAGTTCCTTTTTGCGGCTATCATCACGGGAAGTTTCTGACTTCGGTTCAGATTTCGGCTTGATCTCAGTCTTGGCCTCAGTCTTTTTCTCCGGCTTGATCTCAGTCTTGGTCCCGGTTGTCTTTACTCCAGCAGGTTCCAGCCGCTTGGAATGGACCGCTCTCGGAACGGCGGAACTCCCTTCAGCCACGGCTTTGGTTTCAACCGGTTCAGGAGTTGGGGTGGGGGTTACCTTGGATTCCGGTACTGGAGTCGGCTTGGGTTTTGGAGTTGGTTTGGGAGTTGGCTTGGTGGTTTTCTCCACCTTGGCCGGCTTGGGTGTGGGTTTGGCCTTAGTGGCTTCGGGTTCGGGTTTGGGGGTAGGTTCAAGTTTCGGCTCAGTGGCCTTGGTCTCCTCTGGAGAGGGAGCGGTTTGGGGGGTTGCCGTGGGCTTGCCAGATTCAGGTTTGGGAGGTTCGGTAGAACTCAAGGACTTGAATGTTTCCGCGAAGGCAGCCTCCTTGGGGGCCTTGTCCTGAATCTTTTCCAGCGCGGTGCGGGCCTCGGTTGACTTCCCCGCGGCAGCATGTCTGACCGCCTCGAGGGTGCCATTCACCAGGAAGAGCACCTCTTTGGGATCGGTTCCAGATACCACCGGTTTACCTTCCTTGGCCTTGGCGAGCTGCTCAGTGAGGGATTGGACATCGCTCTTGAGTTTGGCGCCCTCGGTGGCCGAGATCATGGCCGCGGCTTGTGCCTGGAGGGTGGACACCTGACCCTGCGCACCGGTGAGGTCCGCCTTGGTCTTGTTAAGTTCATCCTCCACACGTTTCCTCTCGTCATTGAGGCTCTTGTAATTCTTGTTCAGGGTGTCGATCTCCTGGTTTTTCTGGCTGACCTGGGCGGTGAGGTTCTGTACCGCCGAGGCCGATCCTATGGTCTTGAGCCGGGTCGTCAGGTCCTCATTAGTCTTGCGGGCCGCCGCGAGCTCGCTTTGAACACGATTCTTGACTTCCTGGGCTTCTTTCAAGGCTCCCGGTGTAACTGTGTTGGCTTTGAGATTATCGAGCTCCTGTTTCATCGCCATCATCGTGTTCGAGGTCTCTTTGATCTGCGCATCCAGGTTGCTCTTATCTTTGAGAAGGGCATCATACTTGGCTTGGTCAATCATGCCCTCTTTGGCGGTGGTCAATTCATCTTGGAGCGCACTCACAGCGGCGCGGTCGGCAGATCCCGCCCGGAACAAGTAAGTTGCCCCCGCAAGAGAGACAACAAAGCACAGCGCCAGAGCCGCAATCGCTATCAATCCCCAGCGTGATCCTCCCGAAGCGATCTGGGCGCGCATCTTTTCGGCGCTCTCAATCCGGCGGAAGACCTCGGCGTGCTCGGGATCGCATTCAATCGAACGTTTCCACTCGGCCAACGCCATTTCATACAGACCCTTCTTGGCGAATAGCGTGCCCAGGAGGTCGTGGTAGCGTCCATCCTCCTGCGAGATGGCGATAGCGGCCTCGACAGCCAGGATGGCCTCATCAATACTGCCTTCCTTGGCCAGCTCAAAGCCTTTACGAAATTGTTCCTCGGCTACCGGGTTGGGGCCCGAAGGGCCAAAGGTTTGGGTCTCCATGAAGGTGTCCTTGATACAGATTCAGTCTTGCGCGAGCTCGCCCGCGTGGGCCCAGCGTCCGTTGGAAAAGTCCAAGATATAGTGACACCCTGGAGCCGCTTTTCCAACAAACCACCTACTCAAACGCCACTCCATTGTAACGAGACTAAGCGCGCGATTGAACAAGCGTGCTCTTAACGGTGCGGGGCCCGTCCCAAGGCCTCCAGAAAGAGGAAAGAAATCCCCCGTAGGGTGATCCCGAAAAGGGTCATGAAATCCATGAGGGGGATCTCCAGGCTGTAGTGCTTCTTGTAAAAGGTGTACATCGAGCGGTGACGCTCCCAGAGGGCACGGAACCGGTGACGGCGGCTAGAACCACCAATGGAGTGTTGCACTATGGCAGCGGGCTCATAGAGGATCCTGCGGCCCATCTGGTGCAAACGATAGCAAAGGTCCACATCCTCGGCATACAGAAAGAAGGCCTCATCAAACCCCCCCAGACGCTCGAAATCCGATCGCCGGATGAGAAGCGCCGCGCCACTGACCCAATCGGCCTCGGAGACCTGGTTATGATCCCGCGTGGTCTGAAGGTATTCCGATGACATCCGGTTACGGGGAAAGAGGCGGGTCAACAGCGAGTAGCGGTGCGCCAGGATCGTACAGTAACCAGGAAAGGTCCGGCAACTCAACTGTACCTCCCCATCCGGACCGACATTCATCGGACCCACAGCCCCAATCTCGGGATCGCTATCGAGCCGCGAAATCAGGTTTTCGATGGTTCCCTCCCGGATCTCCGTATCTGGATTCAAAAAGAAAAGGTATTGCTCTTGAGCATCCTGGACCGCGCGGTTGTTGGCGGCCGAGAAGCCAACATTATGAGGCATTTCGAGGAGTACACAGCGAGGAAATAACGAGGTGACATCACGAATCGAGAGGAACGAGGCCGAGTTGTCCGCCACTACAATCCGATAGGGAAGCCGTGGGGGATAGCGATGGAAAGATTCCAGGCAACGCCCAAGCAGTTCCCGCGAGTTGTAATGAACGATGCTGATACAAACCGAGGCTGACATGAATCCTGATTATGGCACAACACGCTCAAGGTTGTATTGCATGTTGTTCATGCTTCAGCATGTTGGCGAGATTAGTCTCCCATTACAGCGATCCAACCCGTTGTATTGCATGTTGTTCATGCTTCAGCATGTTGGCCTCGTTCACAATTCACTCATGCGGGAGATCCACACGCTGAAGCGTGAACAACATACGAAGACACGCTAAAGCGTGAACAACGTACCAGATCACACGCCAGCAGCTGAACGTACCAGTTCTCTACGTCCCAACTTCAACTTGCTGAAGTAGAAGTGCAGGATCTGCTTGTAGTTCGCGCCCTTGGTCTTGACCAGCCCGATGGCGCCACATTGCGATAACCCGACTCCGTGCCCCATGCCACCACCATAAATCGTCCACCCCGAACGCCAGTCCTCCTTGATGATAATCAACGAGGAATCCAGTTGGAGGGCTTCCCGGATGGCATCGGCATCCCGCGCTTCCACAGTCTGTTCGGTACCGGTTACGGTCATCCGCGTGGCATGACCCGAGATTGCACGTTCGGTGATTCCAATGGACTTCACTTCTCCCACTTGGTTGTTCCAATAATCGTTCACCAGCGTATTCATCTGTTCGGAGGTGAGTGTCCGCTTCCAACGGAAGCTCTCTCCCGCGGCCTCCCGGTCAAAGGTATTGGGTGGAGTCTTCAGCCACTCCTCCAGCAAGCGCTCATCGCCCGCGAAGCCCGTGGCGGGGACCTCGATCCCGACCATCGATGGATCGAAATCGGGACGCGCCTCCAGATACTCGGGGACAGGTTCGCCACTGTTGCCCCAGATGGACTGTCCATCCGCGACATAACCACCGCTCGAGAAACAGTAAACGGGAGTTGCCAGGTTGCTGGTCGAATCGATCAAGACCTCACCAAGGGTTTCCTCAACCGCGAGGCGGACATTCGAAGATTCCTTATCACGGCCATAATAGGGCCACTCGGAATCGGGATCGCCAGGAATGTCATATCCATACTCGGAACTGCCTCCGCTCTGAATCAACTGCAAGACATAGCAACGGCACATGACCGCTTGGGCTTTGAGCACCTCGAAGGGGGCCTCAGCTGGGATTTCCTGCGGGACGATACCCACCAGGTAATCCTCGATGTCCACCTGATTCACCAGCGCGAGCCACTCATCGCTGGGGGCATAGGCCTGGAAGGTTCCATGGTAGCTGTGGCCACTATACTCAAGCTTGGAGCTGGAGAGTGGCTTCAGGTCGATCACTGTCGCGGGATCGGTGACTGGCTTGCCGTTTTCATCAAAGATCTGCACATACGACCGCGCGACCGGTTTCGTGGGGGCCACCGCCAAGGTCCGTCCACCACTCTTACGCTTAATTGTCGCGGGAACCTCGACTGTCTGATCAGGGGCGGCTGAAGAGGTTTCCTCCGCGCCCGGTTCCTGGACGGCAGTAACTTCAGCCTCCTTGGGTTCAACCGGTTCCACTGGCTCGGAGGGACGCGTTTCTTCCGCGACAGAGGGGGTTAAATCCTCATCAATGTCCAGCTGCGGAGGTTCGGAACTCTCTTTCGGCAGCTCAGCGGGTTGGGTTTCCTCATAGGGAACCACCGTCTTTTCTTCACCCTCTATTTCAGACTCGGTGCTCTTGCTGACAGCGGTGCGTTCACGCGCTTCATCGGGACTGAACGGCACTGGTGTGGGAGGAACGCCATTCGCCACCCACTCCGGTTCCACTTTTTCATTCTCTGGAACAAATCCTGGTTCACCTGTCTCCGCTGGAAGCACAGGCTCCTTCTCGAGGATCACCGGGGGAGCAGGGACTTCCGCGGTCTGGACAGGCTCATTGAGGGCGTTTTCGAATCCACTTTCGAGGTCCTCGACAGGAGCTGTGGAATCAAGGGGTTTCCCCACCAGAGGTTCCTGCCACCAGAAACGGCGGATGATGGGGAGTGACTTAAAGACATTGGGAATCCGGAACCGCTCGCGCTTGGGCGTAAAGGCGTATTGTTCCGGCTTAACCTCAGTTTTCGGTGCGGAGGGCTTGGCAACCTTCGGTGCAGGTTGCGGCTTGGGCGGAATATAATAGCTCGGCACCTTGGGTTCTGGTGCGGGCATGGGACGCAATAATGGCGTGGAATCAGGTTCCTGCTCAGGAACCCCGGCCACCTCTGGAGGTGGCGGAGGAAGCGGCTTGGTAGACTCAGTCTCTTTATCACTCGGTGCTAGACGCTCCGAACGGCGCTGCGCTGGTGGAGGAGACTCTCGTCTACGTCCATCGGCATAACGTGGCCGGCGGTAACGGCGCTCGGTGGTGGAGGGAGGTGTTCCCTTTCCTTTCTGCATAGGCGCAACGCCGGTGGGCATTTGACTCCGTGGAGGGTACGGACGGGACTTCTCCTGGTGTAAGGTCGAGGGAGCTTTGATCCGTTCCGGGGGACGCGGCAAACGCGACTGAGATGTATCCGTATCTACCCGATCGGCGGGAAGGGCCGATTTGCCTTTCTTCTCGGGAGCGGGAACCCATCCCAACTCCGGTCCCATGTCAGCGGGTTTTGTTTCTGGGATTGGTTCAATCACGGAAGGTTCCGGAGTCGCTGTGGGTTCCGGTTCGAGCCTAAGCATTTCCTCGGGGATCAAATCCAGGGGTGCCATGTCCCCGCCATAGGTGTCAGTTTGGCCTTCCGGAACCTGCGTTTCAGCCATGGGCTGGAGAGGCTGTGGTTCCGGTTGAGAGGGTGCTGCTGGCGATGGCGCTACAGGTACCGGCTGACCATCAGGGAGCAAGCGCCGGCTTTTACGTGGGCTGGGACCCGCCGTGGAGTCTATCGAGGCATAACCAGCCGCCTCCTCAGAACTGGCGAGGCGTGCGGGGAAACCCATGCTACGAGCTTTCTCCTCGGCTTTACGCGCCAAATACTCATTCGGGAAAGGGCCCATCTGAACCACAAACTGGCCGTTTTCCTCAAAGGAGTTGATACGGCCTTTGAGTTTCTGCCGGGCATCCTTCTCGGCCCGGGCGGCGGTCTCCGAGGAGGGGGTCCGGACCAGATCCACTTTCCATCCACCGGGAGAGGTGACGATGGAAGTAGTAGCGATGATCTCTTGTGGGGGGGTGGCGATGGTACCGGCCACGAGGGGAGCGGCCCGGAAAAAACTGGGGGCTTCGACAACCCCTAGGGTATAGACTCCTGGCGGGAGCTCTTTGGCCTCGCCGGTACGGCTATCGAGGACCACCTCGACAGGGCCGTCACAACGGACCTCGAGTTGGCGGGACCGGGCTAACCCAACACGCAGGTTCTCCTCGGACCAAGCCATGGACGTCACCAGGCCTAGGCCCAGCAGCGCCACGATCTGGCTGGTAGTCAGGAATTTTCTTTTCTTCATGGCATCCCCCTCAAGATGCTGAACAACTCCTCACATAGCGATAAGGCGGAAGGTTGTTAACCGCGGACTGGTGAACGTTCCGCGAGAACCAAGCCAGCGGCCCCGATGATCCCTGCTTCCGTTCCCAGTTGCGCTCCAACCACATCCACCCCCTTAACACGCTGGTGATATACTCTTCGGCGGAGGTCACGACGGATCGGTTCGAACAGGGGTTCGCCGAGCTGCGCGCCGCCACCACCAATAATGACAACAGCCGGATTGACCACAATGACCGCCGCCGCGATTCCTACGCCCAGATAATAAGCCGCCCGCTCGATGACCTCGTTGGCCAGCTGATCGCCTTGAGCAGCCGCCTCGCCAACCGTCTTGCAGGTAATATCCTCAGCATTCATTTTAGACAAAAGCGAGTCATCCCGTACCTCGGCTAATTGGCGGGCATAAGTGGCGATGTTGTTCGCCGAAGCATACGACTCCAGGCAGCCATGGTTGCCGCAGGGGCAATAAACCCCTTCCGGTTCCACCGTGACATGCCCCAGCTCACCCGCAAAGGCCCAGGCACCATGGAAGACCTTTCCATCAATAATGACTCCGCCACCCACTCCCGTCCCAATCGTGTAACCAATCGCCGCTGAAGCGCCCCGGCCCGCGCCATAACGCGCCTCGGCCAGAACAAAGACATTGGCATCGTTATCGACACGGGTTGCCAGGCCCAGCTCGGATTCGAAGATCGAGCGCATAGGGGTACCGTTGAGACCCGGGATGTTCACCGCCCCGGCAACCAGAGCACCCGTCTCGAAATCGAAAACACCGGGCGATCCAATACCTACGCCAACAATCTGGTCACGCCTAATCCCCTGGGGCAGTTCATAGAAGATCTGGCGGCAGAGAGCGATCATCCGCTCTACCACATACTGCCCCCCCCTTTCGGCTTCGGTGGGGGTCTTCCACTCGGCGATCAACTCACCCTTGGAGGAGACGATTCCCGCTTTTATTCCCGTCCCCCCCAGGTCAATCCCAAGGGCATATTCACATGATGGGTCTGGAGCCATTTTATTCTCCTGGGACGAAACCTACATGGTTTTCATTCAAGACCACGTAATCGCCCAAGCCACTTTTTTTGAGAAATTACCTTATGATCTAATACTCAAGTTGAAGGATACTGCCATGTTCCGTTCGATACGTCAAGACGGAATCCTGTCTGTGCCAGGGGTTTATCCCCATCCAGTCCTTCCTATGGTGTTCCATTTTTCTCTTTGTTGACGTTCGCGGTGTGAATCCCGTATATTCGCCTCTTACATTCATGTTGGGTACAGCCCAAATATGCACACACACCACATAAGGAGAAAGGCCATTATGCCTGTTAACGTCAATCTACCAGAACTGGGCGCGGAAGCCGGTGATGAAGCCACGGTATCGTATTGGATCGCCCAAGAGGGTGATGAGGTCGCGGAGGGGGACGATCTGGTCGAGATGTTGACCGACAAGGCGAACTTTAATGTTCCCTCCCCCTGTGCCGGGAAGATCACCAAGGTGTGCGCCAAGGAAAACGAGGTTGTGAAGGTCGGCGATCTGTTGTGCGAGATTGAGACCGGGTCATGATTGTTACGGTCGGCTCGATCGCACTGGATTCGATCGAGACCCCTCAGCATAAAGCGGAGGATGTTCTCGGCGGAAGTGCGACCTTTATCACCGCCGCGGCCTCAAAACTGGCTCCGGCGGCTGTCATCGGGATCGTGGGAGATGATTTCCCCAAGCAATACCGGGATCTCTTCCAGAAATGGGGTGTGAACACCTCCGGGCTGGAGGTTGTATCCGGAAAGACCTTCCGCTGGGGGTGTCAGTACCACCCCGATATGATCCACCGGGACACCCTCTTTACCGAATTAGGGGTGTTCGCCACTTTCGATCCGAAGGTACCGGAGGAGCTACGTGAGGCGCCCTATGTTGCCTTGGGGAACATCCACCCCGATCAGCAACAGTCGGTCTTGAACCAGATGAAGGCCCCGCGATGGGTACTCGCCGACACCATGAAATTGTGGCTCGACATCGCCCGGCCTTCATTGGATCAGCTCATCTCCAGGGTAGATTGCCTGGTGGTGAACGATGAGGAGGCTCGTCAGCTGACCGGCAAGATCAGCCTAACCGCCGCCGCCTACGATATCTTGGACCGGGGCCCGTCCTCGGTCATCATTAAAAGAGGGGAACATGGGGCCTCGCTACATTCCCGCGAGGGGATGTTCGTCGCTCCCGCTTTTCCCCTCCAGTACATCACCGATACCACCGGGGCGGGCGACACCTTCCTGGGGGGCTTGGTGGGGTGGATCGCCAAATGTGGAAAGACCGGTCTGGAGACGATCAAGCAGGGCATCCTGATCGGTTCCTGTTTGGCGGCGTATACAGTGGAATCCTCGGGGCTGGACCGTCTGGATGCGGTGAGCCTGCCGGAACTCGGCGAAAGGATTCGTGTTCTTAGGGATCTGACCCAAGTGGGTGAGATATCTCTCTGTTGATGTTCCCCAGGGGGGTCAAAGGTCATGGCAAGCGAAGTGAAGGTTGGTTTAGTTGGATTCGGAGTGGTCGGCACTGGCATGATCCAGTGTCTGACCGGAAACCGGAGTCAGATCGACGAACGGGCGGGGATTCCTGTCCGTGTGAGAAAGATTGCCGATCTGGATATCACCACTCCCCGCAATGCCGATCTGACAGGAATCACCCTGACCACCAACGCCAAGGAGATTCTCGATGACCCCGGGATCGATATCGTAGTTGAATTGGTGGGCGGCACTGGGTTTGCCTATGACCTCATCGCTAGCGCCCTTAAGGCGGGTAAAGATGTAGTCACCGCCAACAAGGCTCTCCTAGCGCATCGTGGCCATGAACTCTTCGATCTGGCCCGGGAGAACAACCGCCTCTTACTCTTCGAGGCGGCTGTGGGTGGGGGCATCCCCATCATCCAGGCCTTACGCACCGGGTTATGCTCCACCGAGGTTGAGCGGATCTATGCGATTCTCAATGGAACCGCCAATTATATTCTCACACGGATGGAGGAGGCCCACCTAGATTTCGATGTGGCCCTTCACGAAGCCAAGATCAAGGGTTACGCCGAAGCTGACCCAACCTTCGATATCGAGGGACATGACACCACCCACAAGATTGTGCTCCTCAGTCAGTTGGCTTATGGCTGCCGGGTCAAATTTGAAGATGCCGCCCGTGAGGGGATCACACGGCTGACCTTCTTTGACCTGCAGATGGCCAAGGAACTCGGTTACCGGGTAAAGCTACTGGCCACCGCCAAACGCGATGGTGGCCGTTTGGATATCCGCTGCCATCCGGCGTTGATCCCACTGGACTCTCATCTGGCCGCGGTGAGTGGTGTCTACAACGCCATTGTGGTCGCGGGACGGCCCCTCGGCACGGTCATGTTCTATGGACAAGGCGCGGGCGGACCCGCCACGGGAGCGGCGGTGACAGCGGACCTGATGGAAGCGGCCCGCCAAATTGTACGTGGTCCAGACCGGTGCAATTACTACTCCTTCGATCATCTCGACCTGCCGGTCAAGCCTGTGGGCGAGACCTCCTCAGCCTACTATCTGAAGCTCATCGTCAAAGACCGTCCCGGTGTTGTCTCCGAGGTAGCGGCCGCACTGGCTCAAGAGTCGATTAGCATCGCTTCCTTCATCCAGAAGGAACGGCGCGAAGCTCACGAAGCGGTCCCGATCGTGATCACCACCCATGAGGCCCTCAAGAGCTCCATGGACCATGCTATCGAGAAGATCGCCACCCTAGATTCCGTGGTTGAGCGTCCCTTCTTGATCCGTATCGAGGACTTCCAATAGATCACCGTGGTACGGGCCGCGTATTATGTCGATTCGCATGGTTTCGGCCATGCCACGCGCTCCATGGCTCTGGCCGAGGCACTCCCCTCCTCCTGGGAGGTGGTGTTCAAAACCAACGCGCCGGAGTGGTTGTTCCGGAAGGAACTCGCCCGGCCCTACATGCATGTGGCCTCACCGCTCGATATCCACCCCGTACATACCACCTCCTACTTCATCGATCCCCTGGGCACATTCCAGCACACACAAGCCAAACTCCAGGGCTTGGAAGACCTTGTCCAGAACGAGGTGGCTTGGCTGCGGAAATCCAAGGTGGATGTGGTCATCGCTGATATCCCGCCCTTGGCGATTCATGCCGCGAAATGCGCTGGCCTTCCCGCTTTTGGAGTGAGCAACTTCACTTGGGATTGGATCTTCAAGCCTCTCTTGGATGGAATAAGTGGCAAACAAGTGATTGCCACGATGCGGAATATGACCGCCCAGGCCACTGCCAACTTCCGTCTGCCCTTCTCCACCCCAGAGACTTTTCCAGGGGGTTCCATCGAATCCCCACTTCTGGTGCGCTCGGTCCGTATGAGTCGCGAGGAAGCCCGTAAACACTACGGCCTGACTGTAGGAACCACCTATGTCCTGGTCACATTTGGGGGGATCGAGGGTCCGGTAAAGAGCCTGGCTCCTCTGATGGATTTTCAACCCCTCCAGTTCGTGAGCGTGGCGAAGGAATCCGGGAATGGACCTCCTCTGGAACAGGGCCTCTTCCGCCACCCGGAGATCACCAACCTCTGGATTCTCCGGCGCGATGACCTCTATCACCCCGATCTGGTCAATGCGATTGACGCGGTGGTGACCAAGCCGGGTTACGGGATCCTCTCGGAGTGCATGGCTACCGCCACCCCCATCATCCTGGATGCACGAGATGATTTCCGTGAGTTCATGGCCGTCCGCGCCACAGCGGAGAGGTACCCTCAAATGGCAATTGTAGACAATGCCCAAATGAAACGGCTCGATCTCGGTGATCCCCTCGCCAAGGTCTTGAATAGCCCAGCACAGCCATGGGAGGGAGGTCTCAACGGCGCTGAGTTTGTCGCGGGAATCATTGCTGGACATTTTCATTAGGGCAAGAAAACGCAAGATATTGCCCGGTAAACCTTCCTTTTTCCAATTGACACCCCCATCTGGAATCTCGATGCTATCAGTTGTTAATTCTCTCAGAGAGGAGCTGTGTATGCATCGTTTCGTTGTCCTGACTCTATTGTTGGCTTCAATGGCCATGGCCCAGGACCCAGCGCTCAAGTTCGAGCGTACACGTATTGGCCAAGTGACTTATGAGGCGTGTTCCATTTTTGATGTTAACAAGGATGGTTCTCTCGACATTGTGAGTGGCGAATATTGGTTTCAAGGTCCCGAGTTCACACACTCGCATAAGATCTGCGACATCATGCCCGCCGCCGACTACTACGATGATTTCTCGAACTACCCACTGGATGTAAATGGTGATGGATACCTTGACATCGTCACTGGTGGATGGTGGGGAGAATCCCTCCAATGGCGCGAAAACCCCAAGGGGCAGAACGTAGAATGGAAAACTCACCTCATTGAGAAGTGCGGGAATGTCGAGACCACCCGTTTCTGGGATGTGGATGGCGATGGAATTGTGGAAGCCGTCCCCAATGCAGGCGGCAATGTAGCCTTCTACAAGCTCATCACGGATACGAATGGTAAGGGGACCGGAGAGTTCAAGAAATACATGGTCAAACAGGGTGAGTGTGGCCATGGCCTTGGTTATGGCGATGTAAATGGCGATGGCCGTGGTGACTTTATCGTCCCCGATGCCTGGATCGAAGCCCCCACCGATGTCCTCAATGGAAAGTGGACCTGGCATCCTGAGTTTCAACTCGGTACAGCCAGCATTCCGGTCCTGGTGTTTGATGTCAATGAAGACGGGAAGGCCGATCTGATCTCAGGCGCGGCCCATCCATATGGCTTAGCTTGGTGGGAGCAGGGTCAAGGCGCGGATGGAAAACGGACCTGGACCAAACATGACATCGACCCTGACCGTTCCCAGTATCATGACCTGGTTCTGGCGGACATTGACAACGATGGCAAGCAGGAAATGCTCACCGGTAAACGTTACCGGGCCCACTGTGGACATGATCCCGGTTGGACTGATCCAGTGGGTGTCTATTACTTCAACATCGACGGTGGCAAATTCGAACGTGTGACTCTCGATTACGGCCCGGCGGACAAAGCCAGCGGCGCGGGTATTTATATGTGGGTCGAAGACATCGATGGTAATGGCTGGAAAGATGTACTCGCCCCGGGTAAGGAAGGACTCTATCTGTTCAAGAACATGGGGCAGATGTAACAGGTCTTCAGCGGTCTATTGAAAAAAAAACAGTTGCGATGAGACCATGGATTCCCGCTTTCGCGGGAATGACGATTTCCATTAAAAATCCCCTGATCCGTCATTCCCGCGAAAGCGGGAATCCATGGTCGCGGGACTTTCCCAACCAACGGATAGGGCAGTAGTTGGCCTTTACAGGCTCAGAATCTTGACCCCCTCACCCATCACAATGAGTGAGGGGGTCTTTTCATATACACAATCGGGCTCATATACCGCTACTCGGAAACTTGAACCACTTGTAACATGCTTGGTTCCGGCCATGGCGGTTCCCTGGGGCGATCCCGGTTCGGCCCTAATGTTTCCCAACGCAGTTGGTAACGGGTACCCGGCTTGCCGGAACTGCCCAGGTCCTTGGCCCACCTGACAGCCATGCCGGGGAAGGCTGAGTGAACCGTGCCCGGAATCCGCGGCGCTGATTTCTCGTTTTCTGTTTTCATCACTGTGAGATCCTCTTCATCAAGTGTCCATACCCCGCTCCCCTCTTTCGCGTGATGGTACCCCAAAGTCAGGCCCCGCTCTGGCGAGTAATGGACTGGCTCCATCTTGATTTCGAAGTTGATCGTTCCCCCACCAGAGAACTCCCAACGGTAGTTCCACTGACTGGTCTGACGGATAGCCCAGTTGCCGTCCTCCAACCGGGCGGTGAACACCTGGGTTTTTCCATTCGCATCGTATTTGTGATACGTGAGAATGGGCCGGTTCTGGCTGTCAAACCCAATGGTGTGATTCCCATTCAAGATCCCGCCACCTGGCGGCACCGGATCGACGATATCCCCGGTCTCAAGGGTGATGGGTAGCGTCAGCGGCTCCCCATTGCTCTTTTCCCAATGGATGAGGTCTTTGCTGCGCGCATAGGACAGGTGGTGGTTGCTGGCGCAATCGGGCGTGTCACGCCACACCCAGCACAAGTGGTAATATCCATCTGGACCAACAATGGGCCCATTAAAATACGCGTTCATGAGGCCTTGGCCATCTGTCAGTGGAGTATCAAGCAAACGGCGCCAAGTCTGCGCGGAGGCATCGTAGATGTTGTAGATCTGATTCCCGGAGCCACTTTGTCCATCCCGGTAAGTGAAGACCAAGGCTCCATCCGGCCCAGAAAAGAACTTCGGATAGGTGACCTTCGTTTCTTCGCTTCCAGTCATGCTTGACACTCGTTCGAAGGTGGAAAAGTCACGCGGCTCGCGGGTCCGGAAATATACGAGTGGCACGCAGTGCATGTTGCCCGACAGGTGAATCCGTCCCGTGCTGTCCATGACCATGGTCACGTAATTATGGCTATCCCAGACCAACTGTTCTGGAAGGCGGAACAGACGCCACTCCTTCGAGTCCAGTGTGCGTTGGCCCACAGTCATTTTCCGGTCCGCATCATAAAATGCTACGAATTGATCGTTGCCATCCGTTAAGAGGCAGAAACCAACCATGTGGCCGGCCCATACCGGGGCTACATCGACTACCTCGACTGATCCCTCCGCGTGTGCACCAGATATCCAGCAGGCAGCCTGCACCATCCCCCACACAAGAAGTACATAAAGAACACCAGGACATCGCATGAAAAAAACTCCTTCGGATGTGATTGATACCGCTCCGGCTCAGGCGATTGTCTCCAATGATCTCGCTCAATACAAGAATTTGTGACACTCACATACAACACAGTGAGTCATGGAGATGTAATCTAGAATTATTCTCATGGGGTAAAGCGCGCGGAGCGTGAGGGTTGGATTGGCAAGACGAAGATTATTTTTTTTGTGGCTTCCCGGTCATGGGAACAAACCGGACTGGTTCGATGAAGGTAGTCTTTATCGAGCCATCGGATTGCTTAATCACCAATAGGAGGTCTTGAACCTCATACACCTCTCCAACAGGGATACACATCCTCCCGCCGGGACGGAGTTGATCGATCAAGGTTTGGGGAATCTCTGGCGGTGCGCAGGTAACGATGATGGCATCGAAGGGAGCGGCTTCCGGCCAGCCACGATATCCATCCCCGGCACGCACTTGGACACATCCATATCCATACCGCACCAATGTTTCCGCCGCTTGGCGGGCAAGGGACTCTTCGATCTCGATGGTCCAGACTTGTGAGGTCAGCTCGGCCAGGATCGCGGCCTGATACCCCGAACCAGTGCCAATCTCCAGGACCTTGTCATTCTGCTTGAGGGCGAGAGTCAATGACATGAGGGCCACGATGTACGGTTGGGAGATGGTCTGTCCCGCACCGATCGGGAGCGGATGGTCCAAGTAGGCCTGACGGGTGAGCTCCTCCGGAACAAACCAATGCCGGGGAACCACCCGCATCGCGTTCAGAACACTCGCGTCACGGACTCCCCGCGCAACGATCTGCTCCTCCACCATGCGGCGCCGTTCTTCCGCCAACTCCTCTGTCCGTTGAGGCTGACAGACGCCATCCTCCTTGGAGAGCAGAATGGGAGATATCTCTTGTGAAGACATCCGGGCGAGGTTTGGGCTCCTTCCTTCAGTCTCTGGGTCTGGCGGGGATGAACAACCCAATACTAGCAGACAGACAAGCCCCGCCGTCATCCACACCCCACTCCATTGGAGGGGTCCACGGACACCGGTCACGGCGCACCTCCAACTCTGATTGTACAACAGATCTCACGGTATGCTCTGGTGATCTGTGTCGTAGAACCGGTATTGTTGGAGAAGCTCCTTCCGGGTCAGGGTTGGCTGTTTCAGCCCCGCTGGACAATCCAGGTAAAGATAGGATGCACTCGAAAAGAAGAATGGATTGATCCGCTCCTTTTCCCAGGGATGGACAAAGGTGAAACGGAAGCGCTTCTGGAAACGGAGCACATCCGCCTCATGGGCACGGTACATAACCACCGAGGCGCGTAAAGCCTCCTTAACCAGCACCCCATGCAATGGGCCAGAGAAGGTACCCTCGCGGAAATACCAGCCTCCCAGGAAGTAATCTTCCAGCCCTGTGCCAGTGATCCGGGGAACATCCCAGTCTTCATCGATGAAGACATATTCTGGAGCCTCGAGGAAGCTTAATTCATTGAGGCGTTGGCCTTGCATCGAGAGTGTACAACCAGCGTAGTGACCCTTCCCCTCAACTTCAAGGAGAGTCATTCCCTCCTGCAGATCCCGTCCCGTTGCAAAGGCAGTGTGGAAATAACCTTCAGTTGACTCCACCTCCCCAGTTTCCTGATAAACCGCATTGAGAAAGATGTCTGTATCGATGGTCTCGTCCAGATTCTCGGCTTCGATGCGGAAACCCTTGCGGAATGGCATCGGGAACTTGCAGAAAAAGCCCCCGCTGGACATGCCAAAATAGCGGCCCGCGAAGCTCTGCACTTCACAAAGGCCATTGCCAAAGAAGTCGCCCACGGGAGCCTGTACAGCCGGAGTCTCCTCGCCATCCCAATAGATTCGCAGGATAAGGGTTTTGAGAATCGTGGGGCTGATCGGAGCGGATGGATTCCAGTGCTGCCAGAACCATCCCGGGAAGGTGAGCCAGAGTTGAGTGAGTATCCCCGATGCCTTGACCTCGCCCAAGGTAACCCGTTCTCCGCGTTGAACCGGAATCGTTTTCGAGCGTTGGCTGTAATTGAAAGTGGTGATCTGACGGCTGGTCTCGTTCTTGATCCGGGATAGAGACATGGAATCCATGAGTGTCTTCCTCTCGTGGGATGATAGGGCCAAATCATATCCCAAAGGGAGTAAAGGGGAACCAGCCTGGTTCCCGGAAACCCTTGTGGCTCTTCCCTTTCGAGCCGGGGCTCCTTATCGTCTCATCCTGAAAGCGGAGTGGAGTCCAATTCCACACTGCGCGGACGAAACATATACGATGGAGGGTGGTCATGGCGGAATCGGAGAAGCAGGTCTTCTTGAAAAAGGCCGAGAGTGGAGAATTAGTCGGTGGTGTCGCTGGGCTTGGATATGTGGGCCTACCCTTGGCCATGCTCTTCGCCGAAGCAGGTTTCAGGTCCCTCGGTTTTGACATCGATAGCAAGAAGACCCAGATGCTCTCGAAGCAGCAGAGCTATATCAACTATATCACCCATGAACAGATCAAGGCCGCTATCGATAAGGGCTTCGAAGCCACTACCGACTTTGACCGTCTGGGTGAAGCGGACTCCATCAGCATCTGTGTCCCCACTCCACTCAATCCCTACCGCGAGCCAGACCTGTGTTATGTCGAACAAACCGCTGAAGCGATTTCCAAGCACCTGCGCAAGGGGCAATTGATTATCCTCGAGAGCACCACATATCCGGGAACCACCGATGAGCTGGTGCTACCGATCCTGGAGAAGAGCGGTCTCAAGGTGGGAATAGATTTCTTCCTGGCTTTCTCTCCCGAACGCGAAGATCCCAACAACCCGCAGTTCTCCGGCAAGGAGATCCCCAAGGTCTTGGGCGGATACACCCCCGCTTGCCTGGAGTGTGTCAAGGCCTTTTATGGGCGTGTCTATCAACGGATCGTGCCGGTTTCCAGCACACGCGTGGCCGAGATGTCCAAATTACTGGAGAATATCTACCGCTCCGTCAACATCGCGCTGGTCAATGAGCTCAAGGTGGTGACCAACGCCATGGGAATCAACATCTGGGAAGTCATCGAGGCCGCCAAGACCAAGCCCTTCGGTTTCAATCCCTTCTACCCCGGCCCTGGACTCGGCGGCCACTGCATCCCCATTGATCCCTTTTATCTGACCTGGAAGGCGCGCCAATACGGGCTCAACACCCGCTTCATTGAACTGGCCGGAGAGGTCAACACCTCCATGCCGGAGTATGTCATCCACACGTTGACGCGCGCGCTCAACGATGACCGCAAGGCGGTCTCGGGATCCCGGCTCCTGGTGCTGGGGGTCTCTTACAAGCGTGATGTGGATGATGTACGGGAGTCCCCCGCCCTGGAGATCATCCGGGATCTGCAAAAACTCGGGGGAGAAGTCTCTTATCATGACCCGTATGTCCCCATTTACCCCGAGGGGCGCAAGGGCAAACTGGGGATAAAGTCCGTTCCGCTAACTCCGGAAACACTCGAACAAAGTGATGCGGTGATTATCATCACGGATCACCGTTGCGTGGATTACGGCTTGGTTGGCAAGCACGCTCAGCTGGTGATCGATACCCGCAACATGATGGCCGCGGTCAAGTCACCCAAGGCGCGGGTGGTGTTGGCATAATGCCAGATCACACAGCAACCCTTCCGCACCGGGCGGAGCTGCACAAGCCTGTGGTCAAGGCGGTCCGGGAGCTGACGCATACTCTCTATGTCCTTGAGTTGGAGGGATTCTCCGAGCCGTGCCATCCACAGCCAGGCCAGTTCCTGCATATCCGGGTGAGCGCGGAGGGCTATCCGCTCCTGCGGCGGCCGATCAGCATTCAGTCCTGCCAGGCGGGGGTAGTCTCACTGCTCATCCGCGAGGTGGGCGTGGGAACACGGATTCTGCATGGGAAGAGAGCGGGAGATACACTCGATGTCCTCGGTCCTTTGGGCACCACGTTTAAATTACCTCAACCAGATGAGCGGATTTTGATGGTGGGCGGTGGAGTGGGAGTCGCCCCGCTTCTGGCCTGTTGCGGTATGACACCCCCAGGGGCCTGGATCGACTTCTGTTATGGGGTAGCCACCGCCGCTGAAATCCAGGGGTTAGAGCCCTTTCAGAACCGGGTGGATGAAATCCACTTCCATATCTCGACCGATGACGGCAGCGCGGGAGACAAGGGTTTCTGCACCGCAACCGCCACACATCTTCTGGAGGCTCACACTTACCATCGGATTCTCACTTGCGGGCCCTGGATCATGATGAAGAAGACTTTTGAACTTGCACGTTCAAGGAGTATCCCCATCCAGGCCTCGTTGGAGGTTCAAATGGGCTGTGGGATTGGAGCCTGCTTGGGTTGCGTGTATGAGACTCCAGAGGGGGATTTCCTCCGCTCGTGTATCGATGGACCGGTGGTGGATGGCTACCGTGTGGTCTGGGAGAAAAAGTGAACATGCCCTCGCTCGAGACACGGATTGGTTCGCTGCAACTACGCAACCCGGTGATGCCCGCCTCAGGGACCTTTGGGTATGGAGAGGAATTCGCTGGGCTGATCGATCTGAATGAGCTGGGAGCGATTGTCAGCAAAGCGGTTTCGGTCCTGCCCCGGCATGGCAATCCCCCCCCCCGCCTGGTTGAGTTGAAGAGTTCTCTCCTTAATTCCATCGGCCTTCAAAATCCTGGTGCACGGGCTTTCCTGGAAAAGAAGATTCCCTTCCTGGAGGATTTCACTCCTCCGCTGATCGTAAATGTGGTAGGGGACAGCATCGAGGAATACCGCGCGGTGGTGGAGACCCTCAATCCCCATCCGCGCGTAAGTGGATATGAAATCAACCTCTCCTGCCCCAATGTGAAGAAGGGCCTCGAATTCGGCACGACCAGCGCGGGTGTCGAAAGGATCACCTCCGAGTTACGGAAGGCGACCCGTAAACCCCTATGGATTAAGATTTCTCCCAATATCCCGGCCCCCGCCGACCTGGGACGGGCCGCCGAGACCGCTGGGGCGGATGCCATTGTGGCGGTCAACACTCTGGGGGGGATGGCGATCGATATCGAAAAACGCCGTCCCGTGCTGGGAGCACGCTTTGGAGGAGTCTCAGGTCCCGCTGTTAAACCAGTCGCGCTCAAGTTTGTGTGGTTGTTGTATGAGGCGGTCTCGATCCCAGTGATCGGAGTGGGAGGAATCTCCACTGGGGAGGATGCCGTGGAGTTTTTCATGGCGGGAGCGTGCGCGGTTCAGGTGGGCACCGCGAACTTTGTGAATCCACGCGCCATGATGGAGATCATCACAGGCATCAGGCAATGGATGGTTGTCCATGGTGTCGAGAACCTCCCATCTCTGGTGGGAATTGCCCACGCGGAGAAATAACTCTTTTGGCCTTTCCCTCAAATGCGATCTTACAGTAATATATCTATCAAGAGTGGCAGCTTGGTTGAAATGGTCCACCATCTACCTTCAGGGAGAAAGCGAGCGTTCCAATGGACAATTCTGGCCAATTCACAGTCCGGGATGTAGATCCCGATACCTCCTCCGCCGTTATCGAACTTGATGGCGATCTGGATTATTCGATTTATACAGCCTTCAAGAAAGCCATCAGCGATCTACTCGCTGAAGGAATCTGTAACATCACATATGACCTCTCGAAACTGACCCATATCCAAAGTCTGGGTTTGGGGATCATCATGTGGTCTTATGTGGAACTGGAAAGCCGTAACGGTAAAATCACCATCGCGGGGGCTAATGAAAAGATCAAGCAGGTCTTCGTGGCGACCCAGCTCGATAACCTGGTTAATCTTCAGTAAAAGCCGGGAATAGCACCCCTACTCCCCCCAGGGAATCTGAGGCTTCGGTTTTTCTTCCGGAAGGTTGATGACAGGCTCTGGGGGAGCGATGGGAAGTGGCGGTCTGGGCGCCTTCTTCCTAGTCGTGAGAGCCGCCTTCTCCTGCTCCATCTTTACCGCCTGAGCGAGGCCATGTAGCCGCGCTTGGTTCTGGAAATTTGCTAGCCAGAGCCGGGGATCCTGGGAAGCATCGAAAGGGATCACGGTGGCTTGCTCAGTCGCTCCATCGAGGACAGTCACCTTCCCACCGCGCATATTGATCTGTACCGAGGCATTCACCTCCGGCATGTCGATTATTCTGGAGACCGGCCAGAAGTCCGGTGGGGGCGTGGGCGTGGGTCTGGGTGTGGAAGCCAGATGCGCTTCAGCCTGGGTGGAATCTTCCAGATAGATTCGCAACATGGCCATGGCCTTGCTGCGTTGATTCAAACCTTGATCCTCGAAAATCATTTGAAGAGGCGTCTTGGGAGCCGCTTTGGGCTCCCAAGAGGAGACCTGAGATTGGATCCAGTTCGTTTCATACTCTTTCCGCCATTTCAGATACTTCTCAGTGGTTTGCTGATAGCGGTTTCCATTCACAACCACTCGGGAGCCGGATTGAAAGCCCGTTCCGGGAAGCGGCTTGGGCGCGCGTGATAGCCTCAGCTCAATCGTATCAGGACCGGACCGGTCCCGCTTGGGAGAGACTGGAAAGATCCGCCGGGTGAGCTCCGGAACAAGATCGCGAAGGATCATAAGGTCTTCATCCACTGTCCCAGGGGAAACCGGGGTCCGGTAGGATTGAATATCAAGAACCACTGGGACGGCAGGGGCGAATACCGGTCCCAGAACCAGACAGAGAACAATCACGCATCTACGTGGAAATGATGGAAAAAGCATCTGAACAACCTCGGTGATGAACAACCCCAACCAATTGCATAGAGCTTGGCAGGTTGGAAAGAGTCAGGCAAGAGGTTAGGCTTCTTCCGCTATCACTCAACCGCACATCCGGCAAAAAAGAGACCATGTCCGACGAAGTCTTCACACTCACACAAAAACTCCAGGGGTTTGTAAGGACTTGGAGGGGTTGGAATGGCCGTGAACAAGCAGGCTCTCAATCCTTCTTGAATGGTCTACTCAACATTTACGAAGCTCCTTTCAAACTTGGGGAAATCTTTGAACAACATCCCATCTCGGTAAAAAAAACAGTCCCGGCCAAACGGCGGCGGGGCAGCCAATCCTCTCTGTTCGATGAGGTCGAAACAGTTTACACGAGAGAACGTATGGACATGTATCTCCCCAGAATCTGCGTCTGGGAGATGAAGAGCCCCTCGGAAAACCTGCAGGATCATCATGCCCAGGTGTTGGGTTACTGGGCTCTCACCCGGCCCCGCTACATGGTCCTGTGTAATTTCAGAGAATTCTGGATCTACGACACGGAAGAGGAGAACGGGCAATTAACTCCGAAGACCTGTTTCACTCTCGAGGAACTCCCTGAATTCTCCGATGCCTTGTTGTTTTTAAAGGGTGAGGAAAGTCATTTCCGCCGCCGTGCTGAACGAGTCACCATGCAAATGGCGGGACGACTGGGGACATTGGTTCAAGAGGTCACCCGGGCGGCTAATAACTCAGACCGGGTGCGCGAGGAAATCACCTCTTTCACTCTTCAATGTGTGTTCGCAATGTTCGCCGAAGATGGGGACTTATTCCCCAAGGGACTTCTCTCAAATGCCTTGGATGAGGCAGTTAAAACTGTGAGCATGGCGCCAATCCGGCGCTTGTTCAATGACCTCAGTCAGGAAGACCTCTCACTTAAGGTTAATAAAGTCGTCCCCTATGCGGACGGTTCTCTGTATGAGGACCGGCACCCTACGCTTCAATTAACCCAAGAATGGCTCAGTATTCTACAGTCCGCGGCCAAAGACTTTGATTGGAGAGAAGTCCGCCCAGAGATTTTTGGTTCGATCTTCGAGCAGGCCTTGGATCCTGCCTCACGCCATGAGTTGGGCGCGCATTTCACACGCGAGGAAGATATTCTCAAGGTGGTAACCCCCACTGTTTTAACCCCTTGGCGGCAGAGGATCGTCACGGCACGTACTCCCAAGGATGTCCTGCGGGTTATCGAGTCCATGCAGAAATTCCATGTTCTAGATCCCGCCTGTGGCTGCGGCAATTTCCTGTATGTGGTCTACCGGGAGATGAAACGTCTTGAGAGGACCCTGGAGGAACGATGGAAATGGGTTCACATACAGAAGGGTGTCTCCCGGATGCGGGTTCCCCGGCCTCCCTTAGGGCCTTACTTCTCTTTGAACCAACTCCATGGTATTGAGATCAACTCTTTCGCGGCACAACTAGCCCGGACAGTCCTCTGGATTGGTGAGTATATGGCCAAACAGGAGCTGGACCTGGATGAGGAAACCCTCCCACTCAAGAGGTTGGATGAGGTCATCCTGTGTGAAGATGCCCTGCATATCGGTTGGCCACGCCCCGAGGGAGAACTGGCCATCGTGGGGAACCCACCCTATCTCGGTGTCCGCAAGATGCGCACCGAGCTGGGAGATGCGTATGTGGACCAACTATTCGAGATGTTTCCGGAAAACCGCGCGGCTGACTATGTGACCTATTGGTTCCCTAAGGCGCTCGGAATCCTGCGTACCGGTGAACGCGCTGGCTTTGTCACCACCAATTCCATCGCTCAGAACGAAAGCCGTGAAGCGAGCATCGACAAGATCCTTGATGGCGGCGGCACCCTCACGGATGTCTGGAAATCCTATCCCTGGCCCGGTGAGGCGGCCGTCCATGTCTCCATCGTCAACTGGATTATGGAGAAATATGAAGGAATTCGGATGCTGGATGGCCAGGAGGTCTCAGCCATCTCCCCCCGTTTCACCGATGCGATTGATGTCACCCGCGCGCGCCCCATTCCCGAAAACCAGGGCCTCTCCTTCATGGGGGTCACGCCGGGAAACAGGGAGTTTATCCTTTCCAATGAAGAAAAAGACGAACTCATCTCTGCGGATCGATTATCCAAAAAGACAATCAAACCATTCCTGGTAGGAAAAGACTTAAGTCGTGAAATCGACCAGCAACCTACACGGTGGATCATCGATTTTGGATTAATGGACCTTGAGGAGGCAGAGAAATACAAAGCCGCCATACGCCATGTACGAAAATATGTTTACCCTGTACGGAAAAACAATCGGCGTAAAGCCTATGCCGAACGATGGTGGAGGTTCGTCGAACCAAGACCTGGTATGAGGATGGCACTGGCCGACACGACCCGCTTTCTCGGTATTCCGGAAGTCTCACCTCATCTTCAGTTCACTTTTGTCGAGACTGGAATCATTCCCGATCATCAGGTGATTGTGCTCGTATTGTCATCTAGTTATCACTTTGGCATTCTCCAATCCAAGATTCACGAATATTGGGCTCTCCACAAGAGTTCAACTTTAGGTGAAGGGCTACGATATACCCCAACCACCATCTTCGAGACCTTTCCCTTTCCACGCCTACCAGATAGGAAGTATGACCCGAAAAAGATCCCCGACATCAGAGCAGCGAAGCAGGTGATCAAACAGGCAACGGCGTTGTATGACCGTCGCAAGGAACTCTGTGGTGAGTTAAATCTTGGTTTGACCAAGATTTACAACCTCATGAAGAATGGGGATCTTCCCGAGCTTCAGAAGCTACATGATGACCTCAATGAGGCGGTCAACGAATGTTATGGCTGGCCAGAAGGGACCTGGCGGGACGAGAACGAGGTACTCAAACGGCTCCTAGTGATGAACAAGGAACTCACCCATTGGTAGGGTAGGGCTGGCCCCACCGGGATTGGCTCAACTACTCCCCACCCACCTTTTCAAGGAGCCCCCCACATGGCACCCTTACAGATACATTCTCGGGGGAGAGTGCACGGGCGCGGCGCAAGTCCACACAGGGGTAACCCAGCAGATGAAAGGCCGGGTATCGTGGGGCTAACCGCATCAGAAACCTCCTTCGCCTTGATATGATCATGAAAATCTTCTGGTTTGTTCTCAACCTTTTCTTGTGTCTACTCCTGTTGGTAGCGGGTGGAGTGGCCTTCTTTGTGTTCAAGGGCTTTGAAGTCCCCACTGACACCACGGGAGCAATGGTTCAGGCCGAAGCCGGAACCGCACCCCAACCGGGCTCAGTGGACCTGCCTGGCTCAATCGTGTTCCGTATGAAGGGCGATGCCCTCTGCCAGGATGAGGTTGTTCTGGTAGAGGGAGGCGACTCCTTTAAATTCACCCTCCGGCCGGTGCTCGATCCTCCGGGAGACACCCCCACCGCCATCCGCAGTTACATCGACACTCACCCGGATCTCGAGGAACAGGTTCAGGTGGAATGGAAAGCGGGGGAGGGCCTTACGATCAAACCCGCCGGACAGGGGCGGTATGAGTTCACTCTCCCCAAGGAGGGGGGCGATGTCACGCTGGCCTTCCGTGGGTCCCTTAAGGTCACAGCGGGAAAAAACTCCACCGCGACACTCACAGGTGAGACCAGCCTGCGGCTGATCTGCCCAGTCAAATGGGAGAACCTTCCACCGGAAAATCAAAAATTGATTGGGGCCTATCCCAAAGCAAAGGAATACGTGAATTTTTACAAACGCCCTGATTTCTGGTACCAGGTAACCGAGGTCAACGAGAACCTGAAGATCTCCCCGCATTTCAAACTGGGCGATTTCGATCTGCACTTCGATTACACCGCACCACAGTCGCCCGAAATGAACCAATTTCCACAGTATATAGCCCTCAATCCTCACATTGTTCTCAAACTCGAAGCCATCATCGCTGGGTTGGCTGAGAAGGGGATCCAGGTCGACACCTTGGGCATCCTCGCCGGCTACCGTAGCCCCGCCTACAACCACTGGAAAAAGGCCCAAGGGGGAGTCGGTGGGAAGTATACCAAAGGTCTCAGTTCCCACATGTATGGCGCCGCCGCCGATTTCTATGTCGACCGTGATGGCGATGGCGTGATGGATGACATGAATGGAGATGGCAAAATCGATCAGACCGACGCCTTCTGGATCCGCGATGAGGTCGTAGACGCGGTCGACTGCCAGGCTCTGGGCGATCACTCCGGGCTGGCCGGTGGCTGCGGAACCTATGGCATCCATGATGTCCCTGGACGTGAGCCACAAACACCGAATCTTCACGTGGATTCGCGTGAGTACGCGCAACCACGCTGGATCATCAACTCACATGATCAGATGGTGACCCAGGCTGACCACTGGAGTAAGCATCTCTGTCCCAATATCCCCACACCCACTCCTCCAGCCAAAAAGAAAGAGAAGAAGGGGGAGAAGGAAGGACCCACCAAAGAACAGGATCATGGGGAATGAAAAACCATCCCTGATGGCTTCACCGTTGATCCTCGCTAGTGCCTCGCCGCGCCGCCGTGAGCTTCTTGCGGAGGCGGGTATCCCATTCGAGGTCTTTCCCGCCGGTATCGATGAGGTTCCTCTGGAGGGTGAGACACCTGACCAATATGCCAGCCGGGTGGCGCGCGACAAGGCAGTAGCCATCGCACAGCTGCACCCAGGACGGTGGGTATTGGGCGCGGATACGGTTGTTGTTGTGGATGACCAGATCCTGGGCAAGCCAGGATGCCCGGAGGAGGCCTGCCAGATGCTCCATCTGCTTTCGGGACGGCGGCATGAAGTGCTGACTGCAGTGGCTTTCGTCCGGTCCAATGAGCGTCTCCCTTCCCTGGAGATGGATGAGTTCAGTGTGAGGAGCGAAGTAATCTTCCGGGATCTCACGGAAAAAGAGATCCATGACTATGTCGAGACAGGCGAGCCAATGGACAAGGCGGGTGCCTATGCAATTCAAGGAGGAGCAGCTGGTTTCGTGAAGCGCTTCGCCGGCTCCTGGAGCAACATCGTGGGCCTTCCCCTGGAATGGGTCCAGAATCACTTGGCCACATTGAAGACAAGATAGTGCAATTTCCCCTCGATAAACCCTTTGTTTAAGCGGGGTTCCGTGCTATGGTCTTGGTTCGAGATGCGCCCAAGACGATTGGTGCGATGAGGACTCCCGTGGAGTGACCACACTGACCCTCAACCCGGGATTCCTCCTCCTGGGGTTTCTCCTGATGAATGTATATGAATATGCCGAGGGAGTCGTGACGGCTCATGCAAGAGCAGTCCGCCTTTTCTTGGCAAGTCTGGCAAATAGTGCCGAGGAAGGAAGAAGAGCATGGCTGACTGGGTTGATATGATCATCCGCAAGAGAGAGGGGGAACCGCTCTCTTCGGAGGAGGTGTCCTCTTTTGTGGAGGCGATCCAACGCGAGGAGATCGCGATGGAACAAGCATCCGCTTTTCTCATGGCGGTTGTCCTGAATGGTCTTGACGAGGCTGAGACCGGGGCCTTTACCCGCGCCTTATTGAGTTCTGGTCAGATGCTCCGTTTCACCGACCTCTCATATCCCCCAGCCGACATCGCGGAAACAGGTGGGATTGGCGGAAATGCAGCGCTGGTGGCCCTGCCAGTGGCGGCGGCCTTTGGCGTGAAGATCCCAGTCCTCGGCGAGAAATCGTTACGGCATGTGGGCGGTTTACTCGACAAATTCGAATCCATCCCCAACTTCCGTACGGACATTAATGTGCAAGAGTTCCAGGAGTCAGTCAGGACTGTCGGGATAGCGGTCATTGGGCAGACCACTGAGATGGCGCCCGCCGAGATCCGTATGAACCAGATCCGCGCCAACACAGGCACAATTGGCGGTATCTCCCTGACCATCGCCAGTCTCTTGGCACGTAAGGGATCGGTCGGCGCACGTGGATTGGTGGCCGAGATTCCTTGTGGTTCGGGCGGGCTGGCCAAGAATCTGCAACAGGCGCATGACATGGCGGATCAGATCTTCAATGTCGGCGAGGATCTAGGCTTTCATGTCGGCGGAATCATCACTGACCGGGATAATCCGGCTGGACATGCGATTGGTGATTCGCTGGAAATGCAGGAAGCCATCGCGGTCCTCAAGGGCGAAGGGCCCGAGGACCTACGCGAGGTGGCGGTGAATCTGGCCGCGGGGTTGCTCATTGTCTCCCAGATGGTGACTGATTTGCCCCGTGGACGCGCTTTGGCGTTGGAGGCTATCCGCGATCAACGCGCCTTCCGGAAACTTAAAGAAATGGTTTCCAATCAGGGCGGCGATACCCAGGTGTTGGACAACCCGGAGATGCTGCCCCGAGGCCAAGGCAAGCGCGAAGTGGTCATGCAGCGTGGGGGATATGTAAAATCCATCGACACCAACAGCCTGGGCACTGCTTGGCTTCACTTGGGCGGTAGCCGTAACCGCCGGGGTGAATCCACCGACCACCGTGTCGGTCTGATGGTTCACAAAAAGATCGGAGACCGTGTGGAAAAGGGCGAACCGATTGTGACCTTACATTCCAGCGAGAAATCCAAGGTGGATCTTGCTATCGAGGCTGTTGAGGAAGCCTTCCTGATCTCTCCCAACCCGGTCGAGAAGAGGCGGCTCATCCTCGAGAACTTTGGCAGAGCGAGATAAACATAAACAACTTTGAGAGGCTTGACTCCTTCCAATCTTGATTATACGATTCTGATTATCTAATGTGGATCAACACCTGGCTTCTGCACGTCAGGAGCCAGTTATTAGCCCCTGGAGGTTGCATGCAACCTCCAGTTTGCTTTTTGGGGGGATCCCATGGAGCGAGTTTGTGTTTTCATTGACGGAAGCAACTTTTATCATGCGCTCCGCGAACAAAGTTTACCCGTTTCGGTAGACTTCAGTAAGTTCGCAAAAGCTCTAGTTGGTGAAGACCGTAATTTCATTCATCTTTATTATTACAACACCCCTCTTATCCGCCCTCAGGCAAGTGATCCTAGCTTTGCCAATTTGGATGCACTCTGTCGAAATCAGCAGAGGTTCTTCAATGCTCTCCGTTTTGTTCCAAACCTCACTTTCAGACAAGGCCGTTTTCAAAAGCTGCCTGATGGAAAACTCATTGAAAAGGGAGTTGATGTAGCTCTCGCAACTGACATGCTCGTTCTCGCTATGAAGGACCGGTATGACACGGCAATTCTCGTCTCCAGTGATGCTGACTACAAACACGCAATTGAACTCATTAAATTTGAAGCTGGAAAGCGAGTCGAACTCCATCAAGTCGCTGGTAGTAAGGAATACGACCTCATTACCATCTGTGATGAATACAGACCAATCACATCTGAAACAATCAATTCCTGTCTGCACGAAAAGTATTCCAAATGATGAGTAATACAACACGACGCAAGACTGTATCGAGATGGTTTTCAAGCCCAGTAAACCAACTCTCAAGGGTTGTCCTCCTTATCGTAATCTGTCAGCTCAGTACGGCACAAACCAGCCAAACTGATCTCAGTCCCGCGCCCACCCGTCTCCTCTGCGAGAATCAGATCAATCCATTGGGCATCGACTCACGCCATCCCCGTTTGACATGGCTGGTTGCGGGAACCGGCCGGGGAGCGAAACAAACGGCTTATCATATCCTGGTGTCGGATACCCCGGAGTCTCTCTCCATCGATAATGGTAGATTGTGGGATAGCGGGAAGGTCACCGGTGATCAATCGGTCGATGTGCCCTACCAGGGAAGTCCGCTTGAATCCCGGGCGGTCTATTACTGGAAGGTCCGCACTTGGGATAAGGATGGGAATCTCAGCGCCTGGTCCGAGACCGCCTCCTGGGAGACGGGCATCTTCGACCGGGAAGAATGGAAGGCTCAGTGGATCAAGGTCAGCGCGGATAACCCGAACGAGGAGGCCTTCCCCTTCGGTGACTGGATCTGGGCCGAGGGACACCAGAAAGAAAACAACAGCCGGATCTTCCTACGCAGGACCTTTGATAATGGAACCGGCGTCCAGGTTTCGTCCGCGCGCATCCGGCTCAATGTGGACAATGAGTTTGACCTCTATCTCAATGGGAAACTCCTGGGTAAAGGAAACTCCTGGGAAAACACCAGCGAGTTCGATGTCACCCACGAGATCAAGGAGGGCCAGAATGTCATTGCGATCGAGGCCCGCAATCAAGATGGGGAGTGTGGGGTACGTTTTGGTTTCGAGCGGATTCCGGTAGATGGCAAGAGCCTGGCCATTGTCTCGGATCCTGAGTGGAAGGTAACAGACCAAGGTGTGGAGGGATGGCAGAATCCCGGTTTCGATGATTCGGCCTGGAAACCAGCTGTAGTCGTAGCTAAGAATGGTGAGGGGGCCTGGGGCACCCATATGAGAATCAACAAGCCCACTCCACCCGTCCTGACACGCAAATCCTTTAGCCTCGCTAAGGAAATCAAGAGCGCGCGGGCCTATGTGAGTGGGTTGGGGTGTTATGTGATGACCCTCAATGGTCAACGGGTGGGCCCAAACATCTTGGCTCCTGATTGGACCGATTACACCAAGCGGATCCAGTACCAGACCTATGACATCACTTCCCTCTTGAAGAAGGGTGAGAATGCCATCGGCATGTTTCTCGGAAATGCGTGGTGGGGAGAGACTTTGATGGGGCAGACGGCTGTCCGGTACAAGCCGGATGCCTTCCTGGCCCTCTGCCAGATCGAGGTCGAATACACGGACAGAAGCCATGAGACGGTGATTTCCGACACTACCTGGAAGAAACACTCCAGCCCGGTTCTTTATGACAGCCTGTACCATGGCGAGAGTTATGATGCCAATCTGGAACTCCCGGGTTGGGACCAGCCTGGATATAAAGATGATGAATGGACTGCTGTGGAACCCGCTGAACCGGTGACCGCCCGGATGGTTTCCCAGCAGTGTGAATCGATCCAAGTCACCCAAGAGCTCAAACCTGTCTCAGTCAAGGAATCCTCACCTGGAGTGTTTGTGTTTGACATGGGTCAAAACATGGTGGGTTGGGCACGGCTGAAGGTCAGTGGTACAGCGGGTACCACAGTCCAACTCCGTTTCGCCGAAGTGCTCAAGGACGACGGAACCATTTACACCGAAAATTACCGTAGTGCCAAGGTCACCGACCACTACACCCTGAAAGGCGGGAGTGAGGAGGTCTGGGAGCCGCATTTCACTTACCGTGGGTACCGTTATGTGGAGGTCACCGGATATCCAGGAACCCCCACGCTCGAGGCCATCACCGGCGTGGTTTTCAACTCCAATGTCCGCCAGATTGGACACTTCGAGTGCTCCAACGACTTGATTAACCAAATCCAGAAAAACATCACCTGGACCATCCGTGGCAATATCGAGAGCATCCCGACCGACTGTCCCCAACGCGATGAACGTCTGGGCTGGGGCGGTGATGCTCAGATAATCGCCCCGGCCGCTTCACGGAACTTCGACATGGCCCGGTTCTACGAGAAGTGGGTCACCGATCTCGCGGATTCACAAAACCCCGAGGAGGGCTGGGTGAGTGATGTCGCACCCTCAGTGGGCTGGGGACCCGCCTCGCCGGGCTGGGGCGATGCTCTGGTGATCGTGCCCTGGGTGGTCTACCAGGAGTATGGCGATACCCGCATCCTCGAGGACCACTTCGATGCCATGGCCAAATGGGTGGGCTTCATGGAGAAGAAGAGTGTCAAGGGGATCTATACACCAGACCACATCTATGGCGACTGGATAGCCCCTGCCAGCTCCCCCAAGGAACCCATCGCCACAGCCTACTTCTACTACTCCACCTCCTTATTGGCACGCATGGCCAAGATCCTCGGGAAGGATAACGACTACAACCACTTCAACGCCCTGGCAATCAGAATCGCCAATGCTTACAACCACGCCTACTTCAATCAAGGTAAAGGCGAATACCAGAGCGGCACTCAATTCGCCAACCTGCAGCCGTTGTATTTCGGAATCGTTCCGAATGAGCGCGAGTCCGAAGTGGCGGAGAAGGTGGTGAAAGATATCCGCGCGCGGGATTTCCACCTTTCCACTGGTATCCTGGGCTCCTCTTTCTTGATGCCCACCTTGAGCCGTTGGAGTAACGACAAAGAGGTCCTCTGGCGTCTCGCTGTTCAAGACACCTATCCCTCCTGGGGATACATGGTCAAGAAGGGCGCCACCACCATCTGGGAGTTGTGGAACAGCGACACCGAAGGGCCGGGCATGAACTCACGCAACCACTACGCCTTGGGCGCGGTGGGACAGTGGTATTATCAATCCCTCGCGGGAGTCGATTCCGATCCTGACGAACCTGGTTACAAGAAGGTCCGTATCAGGCCCACTCCCCTGGGTGGCCTCCAATGGGCGAAAGCTTCCATTGACACCCGCTATGGGGTTGTATCGAGTTCCTGGCGCCGCGAGGGCGAGGCCCTCCTTCTCGACCTCGTACTCCCCGCCAACACTCATGGCCGCTTGGAGTTGCCTGTACCGGTGGGAGTCCACGCCGTCATCACCGAGGGTGGAAACACCATCTTAAGCGGGGGAAAACCGGGCAAAGCGGAGGGTTTGAAGTACATCAACACCATTGGCGACCGGGCCATCTTTGAAGCCGGTTCTGGCACCTATTCATTCAGAATCTCCAAGTAGACCTAATGTCAGGGGGGGATAGCGGCAACGCTTCCCCCCTCACCTGAAGTAGGGTAACCAGAACACAATGAACATCGTGAAGATGTTCAGCCCCACCGAATAGGCGATCAACCCGAAGCGTTCACGCGCGTTGTCTTCTCTGGGCAGGATGGTATTCATCAAGTTGGCCAGCAGCGCTGTGTCCTCCCCGACAGAGAATGGTGCATAGAGCAAGATGGAAGAGGGACTTTTTCGAGAGTGATGCATTGGAGAATCCCCCCCACCCCAACCCTCCCCCGCCAGGGGGGAGGGAGCAAACACAACACACTAAAGTGTGAACTCCAAACACACCCTCCCCCCTGGCGGGGGAGGGTTGGGGTGGGGGGAATACCTCGACACCACTCACAAAAGTGACTTATACACTCGCTTCCTCCAAAGCCTCACCGACAGAGAAGTATCTCGCCTCCGGGTGGTGAAAGACCAGGGCACTCACCGAGGCTTCAGGCTCCATCATGCACTCCTCCGTAAGTTCAACCCCGATCTCCTCCGGATGCAGTAACTCCCAGAGGATCTTCTGATCCTCCAGATCCGGGCAGGCGGGGTATCCAAAGGAGACCCGGAGGCCACGGTAGTGGGCACGCAATTTGTCTTTCATGGAGAGTTCCGGAGGATCATTGATCCCCCACATATTCCGGATACGTTCATGGAGGTATTCCGCCAATGCTTCAGCGCTTTCAATCGCCAGGGCCTGGATCGCATGGCTCTTGAGATACTCCCCACTCTCCCGCCAGTGTTGATACAGATCACGTACCCCTTCTCCACAGGAAACCACAAAGAGCGCAATTGAGTCGAGTCTTCCCTTCTCCGCTGGCAGAACAAAGTCCGCCAGACACAGCCGGGCGCCAAAGGTCTGGCGCGGAAAGGTAAAACGCTGAATCTCCTTTTGACCCGCGCCATCCAACAAAACGATGGAGTCGCCCTCGCTCACCGCACGGAAGAACCGCCACACCCCACGTGGAGGCATCCAATCATGAGCCAGGACCTCATCCTCCATCTGGCGGATCCGCTCACGCAGGCTCAACGCCATCTCATCTCCCTGCTCAAGAAGCTTTGCCACATTCCCACGTAATCCCAGGTGCTTGCCATAGAGCATCTGTGGATTCAGATATGGCCAGACCTCCTCCAGGGAGATCCGTTCCAGCTGGTGCGGCTTCAGATCGGGTGGAACAGGTGGAACGAGATCATGCGAGATGATTCTCTCGTCCTTGGAGGATTTTACACACGGTGGAGAGACCGCTACCGGCGCCTTCAGGGATTGCTCCCGGACCTCACGCCGTTCCTCACAAAGGCGCGCAAATTGCTCAGAGGAGCTCAAACGGTTGGCGAGATCCAAGCCCCCCATCGCATCCTTGGCATACAGTACTGGAGATTCGTATTTGGGTTGAATCCGCGTGTCGGTGAACTTCTGTGAGAGAGCCGCCCCACCTACAAGGAGCGGGAGACAAATGCCCGCCGCCTGAAGATCCGCGGCAGTGACCACCATCTGCTGGGCACTCTTCACCAACAGCCCAGAGAGGCCAATCATGTCGGGGGTGTGTTCGCGGACCGCCTCAATCAGCTTTTCAGGGGTCACCTTGATACCCAAATCGGTGACCGCGTAACCGTTATTCGAAAGGATGATCTGCACGAGGTTCTTGCCGATGTCATGCACATCCCCTTTCACGGTGGCCAACAGGACCCGCCCACGTGTTTCGATCTCCGCCTTGTCCATGAAACTTTCGAGATACGAAACCGCGGTCTTCATGGCCTCCGCCGATTGCAGAACCTCCGCTACAATGAGCTGGTTGTCATTGAAGAGCCGCCCAACCTCATCCATCCCCGCCATTAAGGGACCGTTGATGATGGCTAATGGCGGGGCTTCCTTGAGCTTCAGATCGAGGTCCTCAAGCAAACCATCCCGGCTGCCCTCCAGAATATACTGTTTAAGGCGTTCATCCACCGATTCGGGCCGGACATGAACCTTAGCCTGAGATTGGCGGTCACGGAACTTGGCGGCAAAAGCCGTGGCGGCATCCCCCGTGCGGTTGAAGAGGAGATCCTCGGCCAGAGTCAACTCCTCCTTGGGGATCTGTGTGAAGCGGACCAGTTTCTCGCTGTTGACAATCGCCATGGTCAATCCCGCCTCGACACAACGGTGCAGGAAGACTGAGTTGAGTACTTCCCGGCCCGCCTCGGGTAAACCGAAGGAGACATTGCTGATACCCAACACAATCCCGCATTTAGGAAACCGCTGGTGAATCAGCCGCACCCCCTCGATGGTTTCAGCGGCCGAGCCGATGTAGTTCTCATCTCCCGTGGCACAGGGGAAGACCAGCGGATCAAAGACCAGATCCTCCTCGGGAACCCCATACTTCTCTGTCAACAGTTGGTGGCTTCTTACTGCCACCTCGAGTTTCCTTTGGCGTGTCACAGCCATCCCCTGGGTCAGGTCATCATCGATGCAGCCCACCACCAGCGCGGCTCCATACCGGCGCGCGAGGGGGATCACCTTCTCGAAGCGTTCCTCACCATCTTCTAGATTCACCGAGTTGATGATTGATTTCCCCTGGATGAGTTTGAGGGCCGCCTCAATCACGGCCACATCGGTGCTGTCAATCATGACCGGCACCTTGACCTTCTTGACCACCAGCGAGATGAGGCTCTTCATACTGGCCAATTCATCTCCATCCGGATCAGCGGTGCAGACATCGATCAGGTGAGCGCCAGAACGGACCTGACGGCGTGCGATCTCCGAGGCTTGGTCGAAATCACCCTCACGGATCATGCGTTTGAAGGCCCGGGAGCCGATCACATTGGTGCGTTCACCCACGATGAGCAGGCCTTGGGCTGGATCATCCAATGGCAAGACCTCAATCCCAGACAGGCGGGCATGGCGGTCAGGAGAGGGATGCCGTGGGGGAATCCCAATCAACTCCGTACGCAGCGCCCGGATGTATTCCGGAGTGGTACCACAGCAGCCACCCACGATATTCAGCCAGCCTTCCTCGGCGAAACGGCGTAGCTCCGTGGCGATCATGGCGGGGGTTTCGTTGTAATTTCCATCCACATCCGGCAGGCCCGCATTGGGATAGCACGAAATAAAGTGGTTGGATTGGTCCGCCAGCGTACGAATATGATCGGTCATGAAGGTGGGGCCGGTGGCGCAGTTCAGACCAATCGAGAGCAGTTTGGCATGATCGAGTGAAGCCAGCAGGGCTTCGACACCCTGACCAGCGAGCATCGTGCCCAAGGACTCAATAGTAACCGAGACCATCAACGGTACCTCGATGCCCGCTTCACGCATTGCCCGGCGGCCACCGATGATGGCGGCCTTCAAGTTCAACGTGTCCATGACCGTTTCGATCAGCAGCGTGTCGACACCGCCATCGATCAGACCCTTGGCCTGGATGGCAAAGGACTCAGCCATCTCCTCAAAAGTGACCCCACCGGTGATCGAGAGAGCCTTGGTCGTCGGTCCAATCGAGCCCGCCACGAAACGCGGCCAGCCGCGGGTAGAGAATTCATCGGCGGCAGCCCGCGCCACCTCCGCAGCTTTCCGGCTGATGGCATAAGCCTGGTCAGCGATACCAAATTCCGTCAACACCATGGGCATGGAACCGAAGCTGTTGGTCTCGATAATGTCGGCCCCAGCATCGAGATAATGCTTGTGTATTCCCAGTATCCATTCGGGGTGGGTTACCAAGAGGTGTTCACTACAATTCTCGAAGCGTGGGCCGCCCCAATCCTCATCGGTGGGATGCAGGGCATGGATCTGTGTCCCCATCGCTCCATCAAGGAAGAGCAGGCGTTCATTTATTAAGCTGCGGAGTGCTCCAGCGGACTCCTTCGCGCGGATTTGTGCAAGTTTATTTTGTGGCATCGTCGTAGACCTTATCTTGGGGTGAAAGACAGACCATGAGAAGGGCTGAAGGCTACCAGGGATTTGTTAATGGGAAATTAACAGCCCTCAATCCCCCTTCTCCCTCTTGTATCGCACGGGTGTGTGCGCTTGGGAGAAGGGGATTGGGGGGATGCGGTTGGAAGATGGAGTAACCCTACCCCCTCTTCCACTCCCCGCGATACTCATAATCGAGCAAGGCGTTGGCCTCATCCGAGTTCGTGAAGCGTTCGGCCTGGGCATCCCAGTAGAGCTTCATTCCGGCCTTGAGGGCGATGTTGGCGATCAAGCAGGTGGTAGTAGACCGGTGAGTCACTTCAGGTGGTGAGATAGGTTTCTCACGGGACTTCACGCACTCCAGGAATTGTTTGACATGCGGGTGATCTTGCTCTGAACCGCCGCCACTCTGGGCCGCGATCCGTAGCTGTCTTTTGTCATCCAGCTCGGGAATGATCTTCCAGCCACCACGATCCACGAACAGGGATCCCTCGGTTCCATAAAAGCGGATCCCATAGGTTTCCTGGTACTCGGGGTATTGATTGCACACCCGGTTGGTATAAGTGGCGATGAAGCCCGGATATTCCCAGGTGACGTGAACCGTGTCGGGTGTCTCACGGTTATCCTTGAGGAAGTACTTGCCACCAGTAGCCGAAACAGATAATGGCGCGTCCACACGCATGGCCCATTGGACAATGTCCATCAGGTGGACACCCCAGTCGGTGACCTTGCCTCCGGAGTAATTCCAGAACCAGCGGAAATTGAGGAACCGGTTGGGATTGAAAGTACGCTCTGGCGCGGGTCCCTGCCAGAACTCCCAATCGAGTGACTTGGGGGGAGCCTCATCCGCGGGTGACCCAATTCCGTTGGGGGTTTCGTTATCGAAATTCCAGGCCTCGACCATGGTGACTTTCCCGATGGCTCCACTGGCTACAAGCTCGACCGCCTTTTGGAAATGGGCTCCAGAGCGCTGTTGGGTACCGCACTGGACAATCCGGCCATGCTTCTGGGCGGCCTCGATAATCCGCCGTCCCTCGGCCACCACCAGAGCCAGAGGCTTCTCGACATACACATCCTTCCCCGCCTCTAGAGCCATGATGGCGGGAATGGCGTGCCAATGATCCGGGGTTGAGATGTGGACTGCATCGATATCCTCCCGCGCGATCACCTCGCGGAAGTCATGGTACCCCTTAGCGGCACCCTGAGTTTTCTCGATTGCTTTCTTGAGGTTGGGCTCATACACATCACAGACCGCCACGATATCCGCCAGCCCCGTATCCATGAACATACCCATGCCGTGCTGGCCCTTACCTCCCACCCCGATTGAGGCCACACGGATACGTTCATTGGCCCCGCGCGCCGAAGATGGCAGGATCGATGGGAGGGTAATTGAAGCTCCCGCAAGTAATGAGGTGGTCTTCACGAAATTACGGCGGGAGAGGGGGAGTTCCTTGGCCATGACACACAGTCCTCCGGGCAAGATGTGGTTAATACACGGGAGGAATCATGCGGCAGTGGTCAGCGTGTTACCAGTCCCTGAGGAGACAAAGGAGATCATTGGTATCAAATACAAGATCTCCATTCTGATCGCCCGGAACCGGAGAGGGTTGTAGGACTGACCTCCAATATAAGAGAAGCTGAATAAAGTCGAGTCTATTGATGTCTCCATCACCATTAATATCCCCGGCCAGAGGGGGATAACCATACTCAAAAGCGCCCATATCGATCACCGGCTGTCCATCTCCATTCCCATCCGCCGCCCGGACACGTCCAGCATAATCACCAAAGCTCCACACCATATTCCCGGCAGTCCCATGAAGGACGTTACTGCCAGAATCGATACATGGGCTCCCTAATGAAAGACGAAAACCTAGAATCTGGAAAGCACCCCCAATGTGAGCCACGCTGGAGGCATCTCCCCAGACTGTGAGGGTTTGGGTGGTGTTCGAGACAATCGGGAAGAGGGTGGTCAGGCTGGTATCCGGAAGCAGAAACATGGAGCCATCGGCGAATTGATCAGGCGCCCAGGAGGAGGGAGAGGCCGTGGTCAACACTGTCTGATACGGAGCCACGGAGGGATAGGTGACCCCTTTCCAGGTTCCATTCGCTCCAGATACGAAAAGCGGATCGGTATCCAGATTTCCCGCGCCTGGAATACTCTCATCAACAATAGAGTGGCGGATGGAGATGGGCGAGTGATCATCATTACGCACATCGGCTGTTCCGTTCAAGATGATCGAGTTCGCCATGGTCACCTCGCTGATGAGGCCACTCGGCAGAAGATTTCCGGTGGAAAGCCATGCCCCCACGGGAGCGGTATTGCCTTGGATAATGCAACCCGAGGCCTGTAACTCGGAGATCGAGGAGAAGATTCCGCCGCCCTCATCAGCGGAGTTCCCCGCCAGGATACAACTGTTCATGGAAACCTTACTTAAGGTCGAGAAGAGTACACCTCCTCCTTTCCCTTTGGTGGAATTCCCTACCACCGCGCATCCCCCCAAAGAGACAGTGGACTGATCCGCGACCACACCCCCCCCACTTCCTTTCGCGGTGTTACCACTGATCACACAATGGCGTAGAGAAACCATGGAATCCGTACAGAAAAGCCCACCCCCGACAGGATTGATGTGAGTATCAGCCTTGTTGCCGGTAAAGAGGCAATCTTGGAAAAAGGGGGATGCACTGGAGCAATACACTCCCGCTCCGATGATGCCTTCATTTCCGAGTATCCGGCATCCCACAAACTTGGGCGATCCCCCTTGCTGGCATGAGATGCCCCCACCTGTGTTGGCGAGAAAAGTACAATTTTTGAAGAGCGGCGAGGATCCATTCTCACAGTGAGCCCCACCCCCAAAAGAGTCTCCTGTGTTGTTCTCGAACAAACAATTTTCGAATTCTGGAGAAGAACCACTCGTGCACAGGACGCCACCACCACTCCGCCGGGCATAATTGTCTGAGATCACACAGTCCCGGATAAACCCATTGGCGGAGGAAAAGAGTAGCCCCGCACCTTTTGTCCCGGTTTCACCTCCAGTAATAAGGAATCCCTGGACCAATACCCGCGAGACACCATTAAATACCAGGGCTGACACCCCTCCCGAGGCATGGATCCGCGGCCGGGAGTTGGTAACACGATGGATTAAGGAGACACCTGATTTCATCTGAAGGGGGAAGGTCTCACCCGTGGTCACAGCATAGATCCCAGCGGAAACGAGGATTGTATCCCCATCCGTGGAGGCCGCGAGCGCTGTAGAAATACTGGAATAAGGTGTTTCCCCTTGATGCCCGACCAACAGTGTAGCGGACCAACAAGGGCAGACCATGAGCGAAACAAGAAGTGGGAGGAGAAGCTTCCTTGCAGACATGACCGACTTCCTAGCGTGTACGCGCTCCGGTGTCAATAAGGGACAGATGAAGAAAGGTCTTGCAGTACGCGCTGGAATTGTTATTTTCACCCCTTGCACTCGTCCCGAGATTATTATCCCTTCGCTACCAGGAGGAACCCGGACATTGAACATGATCCTGTGGGGCATTTTAGCCTATATTGCCTTCCAGCTTCTCGTTGGCCTTTTAGTCTCCACACACATCAAGAGTGAATCGGACTATCTTCTCGGTGGCCGCCGGTTTGGCCGGGTCATGCTCACGATGACCATTTTCGCCACTTGGTTTGGCGCCGAGACTTGTATTGGCGCCTCTGGTGAAGTCTATGCCAATGGACTTGCGGGGGCGCGGATGGACCCATTCGGGTACACCCTATGCTTGTTTCTCATGGGTGCGCTCCTCGCGGCCCCCTTGTGGCGCAAGAAGTACACGACTTTGGCGGATCTGTTCAAAGAACGTTTTTCGGGCGGTGTCGAAAAATTGGCGGTCATTCTCATGGTACCCACCTCGGTCATCTGGGCCTCGGCACAGATCCGGGCGTTTGGATCAGTACTCTCTGCTTCCTCGAGTTTGGATTTATCCGTGGCTATTTCCTTGGCTGCTGCGGTGGTGATCATTTATACCGCCCAAGGTGGGATGATTGCGGACGCGATCACGGATTTCCTGCAAGGTGTGGTGCTGATCGTGGGCCTCGTTTTGATTGTGGGGGTAATCGGTTGGGATTATTTTTCTGGCAGTTTTCCTGCATTCGATACTTCTCGTCTTAATTTCACTTATGCGGAGGAAGATGGGGTTCTGGTTCAACTCGAATCCTGGTCCATCCCCATCATTGGTTCCCTGCTGTCCCAGGAGCTCATCTCACGTGCCTTGGCGGCACGTTCCCCCAACATCGCCCGGCAAGCTTCGCTCTTGGGTGCCGGCCTTTATCTGTTTGTGGGGATGATGCCAGTGCTACTAGGTTTGGTCGGTCCCGTATTGGTACCTAACCTAGCCAATCCAGAAGGTTTTCTCCCCGCCTTGGCTCAGAAGTATCTGAATCCCATTGCCTATATTATCTTCGCGGGCGCATTAATCTCAGCCATCCTCTCAACTGTGGATAGCTGCTTGCTGGCGGCAGGGGGGCTCACCTCTCACAACCTGGTCATTCCGATGTTCAAGGATCCCAGCGAGAAGGTCAAAGTACGCATCTCGCGTTGGTCGGTAGTCGTCTTCGGATTGTTTTCATATTGGCTGGCCATGCATGCGGAAGGAGTCCACGATCTGGTGGAGGAGGCCTCAGCCTTTGGAAGCACAGGCATCTTTGTGGTGGTGATGTTTGGGTTGTTCACTCCCTTTGGCAAGATGTGGAGTGGTTATGTCACCTTGGTCGTGGGAATCACGGTGTATGTCCTTGGCAACTACTTCATCAAAGTGGACTACCCTTATCTCCTCTCACTCTCGGCCTCCATCATCGCCTATGTCGTGACCGCGAGTTGGGAACACCTTCGTGAGAGAAGCTCACTCACAGGTCTGGAACCCCGCACCGCCGAAGAAGAGAGTTGATTGTTTGATATCTGTTGTATATGGGACACGCCCCTTATCGAACGGGCTGAGAAGGGTACATCGATATGATCAAAAACCTGGTGACGGGTGGAGCTGGATTTATTGGCGGCCACCTTTGCGACTATCTCCTCCAAAAGGGAGAGGAGGTGGTGGTACTCGATAACCTCTCCACCGGCGACTACCGCAATATCGCGCCCTTCGAGCAGAATCCACGATTCCACTGCATCATTGATGAGGTGCGCAACGAGACCTTGATGGAGGGCCTGATCCGCGACTGCAACCGGATCTACCACCTGGCCGCCAGTGTCGGTGTGCGTCTGGTCATCGAAAGACCGACCGAATGTCTCATCAATAATATCATCGGAACCGAGGTGGTCCTCAAGTACGCCTGCCGGTACCGTAAGCCAGTCCTGATCACCTCTACCTCCGAGGTCTATGGGAAGAGCAATAATCCCACCTTCTCGGAAGAGGATGACCGGGTCATGGGTCCCACCAGTAAATCCCGCTGGGGATATGCCGCCTCCAAGGCCATCGATGAATTCCTAGCCTTGGCCTATTTCCAGGAGAAGGCCCTCCCTGTGGTGATTGTCCGGTTGTTCAATACAGTCGGACCACGCCAAACAGGACGATATGGGATGGTCATTCCCAATTTCGTACGCCAAGCCCTTTCCGGTGAACCACTCACTGTCTTTGGCGATGGCGAGCAAACACGTTGCTTCGCGCATGTGGGGGATGTGGTTCCGGCTCTGGCTGGGTTGCTCGAACTCCCCGAAGCACGCGGCAAGGTGTTCAATGTGGGTTCGCAAGAAGAGGTCTCGATCAGGTTCTTGGCTGAAAGGATCCTGAGTCTGACCGGTTCCAAGTCCACCATCCGTCTGATCCCTTACGATCAAGCCTATGCCGAGGGCTTCGAAGATATGCAGCGCAGGGTTCCCGATCTGACACGGACACAGGCCCTCATCGGATACGAACCGAGATACAGCCTCGATGATATTCTGCGGGATGTCATCGATGAGATCAAACACAGCGCGCGAGACTGAAGGCAACCCTAGCGGTCCTATTCTCACAGGTTGCTAACAATCCGTTGAAAAACTCGTAGTTCTGTTGGCACCGTGGATTCCCGCCTTCGCGGGAATGACGATTTCCAAGGGATTTCACTTATACTGTCATTCCCGCGAAAGTGGGAATCCACGGTCACGCTCTTTTTCAACAGGTTGCCAACCCTCACTGGCTGGATGCCCCAGTAGCAGGCTGGAGATCCACACTCACCTCGGGCAGATCCTCTCTATCCAGCATAAAAACGAGCCGCTCACCCGGGAGCGGCGCCCGTGTGGCCGTCACCTGGTAAAGTGTTTCTCCCACCTTGCTCGCAATCTCCTGCACGACAATTCCCTCGGGTGCCTGGAGTGCTTTGACATGGAACTCCTGCCCCTCCTTGGAATAAATCCGCAGATGCACCGGTTTCGCTGGTCCCTCCCCAGGGGAAGCCAGAAGCAGGGTCGAGGGACGGAAGCGGATATCTCCCAGCGCTTCCCATTCAAGCCCAATCGAGGGTGGTGTCCATTGTATTGGCTCCTTGGTTTGGAGCGGTAGTTGCGTCTGATAGCGCCCAGGTTTCGCTGGGGGAATCAAACGGATGGTCACCTCGGTCTCAGATGTACCATAACCAACCGGCAGGTACACCTTCGCCATATGGCCTACCTCGGCACGGGTTTCTCCGCTTACAGAGGTTGAGGGAATGAGTTCGACTGGAGACGCCCAGCTGGGGAAGAATTGGATCACCTGGATGGTGCGTACCTCCTCCTCGCCGGGCCGGACAGTCCGGAAGTCGACCTGAGTGGGAGAAATACGCCAACGGGGGAGAATTTCACCAGTGAGATGGAAGGTAGGGGTGGCATTGGTGGGATCATTGGTTCTCAGTTGCGCCCATAGATCCACCGGGCCGGTCTGGTTCCGGAGATCACCCTCCACTTTCAGATTGGCTTGTGTGCCGGGAGTGAGTGATTGAGTGGAGAGAGAGGGCGTAGCCCCATGGAGCTCGCCCACGGAAAGGTCCAAGGACCGTGTTCCCAGATTCTTTAGCTCGAAGACTTGAGTGAGTACCTGGGCTTCATCGGCGAAGATGTTGCCGAAATTGTACGAAGGTTGAGAACTGGAGAAAATGGGGGCTTGTTCTTGGACCTCACCCAGGAGAGTAACCTCGAAGACTTCCTCACCGGGACGGTTAGTGAAGATTTTCAACAAACCCGCCGGTTTTGAGGCATGTTCACCGGTGACCGCCAGAGTCAGTTCAGCGGAGGTGGATTGGACTCCAGCCTTCCATTCTACCAGAAAAGGAAGATCCGCCTTGACATCAGTGATCTGGAAGGGGGTTTTCGACCGGGAGGATATCCGAATCCGGTTGCCCGGTTTGGATCTTTTTGCTGGGCCGTCCTCACCATTGGCGAAGTACTTCGAATGGAGCAGACGGACACCTCTCGGTCTGACAGTCAGGTCCCCTTCCACAATCCATGCGGTGCGGGTAGTGAGGTGTGCATAAGCCGGATCACTGGTTGTCAGGTTGATCTCCGCCTTCTCATGGTTGGAGGTATGGGACCCCGGCTGAATCGTGGCACGATAAGCAAAGATGGTCTTGCGAAAACCATTCTGCTCAGTGGACTGCCCTTCCCCCACCTGAGCAACGGAGACGAGGGGATGGCTACTGGCCGCGGAGAGGATCCGCCATGGCTCCCCCACATCCGTAAGTTTCTGGTAGCTGGTGACCTTAAAATCCCAGGTCCGGGTGGCGGGGATCACCAGGAGCATCCGTTCATTCTCCTGGCCCTGCTCCACCTCCCAATGTGTGATCAGGAAACCCGCCATGCCAAACTCAAGTACCGGCTGAGCAGGATCATTGGAATAGACTGAAATCCGAATCCGTTCCTTACCATCACGGTTCCGGGATTGGAGCGAGGCATCCAAGGATGCCGACTCCCCCGGGGGGATCTCACGCCGTGAGATCGCCGCCTGTGTACAGCCACAGGAGGTCTTGATATCCCGGATCACAAGGGGCTCATCGCCCGCATTCGAAAGGGTGAAACGATGATCAACTGTCTTCTGGTCTTCTACATAGAGAGTTCCGAAATCATGGATCTTCTCATCCACGGTGATGACCGGGGCAGCCAGGCATGGATTGAATCCCAGCGTGAAGAAGAGATAGAGAAGAACCAGAGTCCGCATCCCCCCCCACCCCAACCCTCCCCCGCCAGGGGGGAGGGGGCGATTTGTTCCCTCAATCCGATACTCCTCTCCCCCGCCAGCGAGGAGGGGGCGAAATGTTCGTTCAATCTGATCCTCCCCTCCCCCCTGGCGGGGGAGGGTTGGGGTGGGGGGGAGTACCCAACCACACGCTAAAGCGTGAACTCCAAACAATTTCATATCACTCATCATCTCTTCTTTAGATCCATCTCTCCTGAATGGCAGTGGCGGCACGCCGCACGGCATTGCCCTCACCGAGAGAACGCCTCACCACATTGAGGTCATCAAGCATTTGCCGCCGGGCTTCACTGTCTTGAATCAAGGAGAGAACTCCTTCGGTAATTTTTTCAGGGGTACACTCCTCTTGGAGGTACTCCTTGCAGATCTCTTTTCCGGCCAGAATGTTCACAATTCCGAGCCAGGGAACCTGCATCACACGGCGTGCTATCCAGGCTTCCAACGGTTTGGCCTTGTAAATGATAACTTGCGGTACCCCCAAGATGGCATTTTCCAAAGTGGAGGTCCCACTCTTGGTGATCGAGACACGCAACACAGACCGCAGATCAGCGGAGGGGTGTTCCACCAAGGTCCAGGGGATCGAATCCCCAAATTGATTGCACAGTATCCGTGGAGAGAAGGTTCCCGCGCATGGAACCACAAAATGCAGGTCTGGCTGCTGAGCAATCAATAGACGGGCTGTTTCGAGCAGAATCGGTCCGAGGCATTCCACCTCCGAGGCGCGGCTCCCGGGAAGCAGGCCGATCAGATGCGTATCCGGTGACAGTGGGAGTCCATGTTCTTCACGGATCACCGCTGACGAACGTGGGCACCCCAGGCGGTCGACCAAGGGATGCCCCACGAATTTAGCATTAACCCCATGTTCACGCAGAAAGGCTTCCTCGAAGGGGAAGATCACCAGGGCACGGTCCAGGTCCCGGCGCATCCGTTTGACCCGTCCCACCCGCCAGGCCCAGACTTGAGGGGTAATATAGTACAGCACCCGGATTCCGGCCTTGCGCGCCGCAGCCGCCACTCTCAGGTTGAATCCCGGATAATCGACCAAGACCAAGGTGTTGATCCCCAGCTCCTGACAGAGACCAGGCACACGCCGTCCGAGGCGGACAAGTTCGAAGATATTCTTGATCCAATCAAGACCCACGGAGGCCAGGTCCGGTAAGGGATAATGGATCAATGCCCCTGCCTGCGCCATCCGGGAGCCACCATAGGCATGCACCTCGCAATCTGGTTCAAGGGCTCTGAGCTCACGGATAACCTCGGCGGCATGGCTGTCTCCCGATGCCTCCCCAGCAATAAAAAAGATACGTTTCATACTCACTCCAGTTAGTTGAGGGGAACCTCACCCCCCCAGCCCCCCTCTCCCCTGAGGAGAGTGGGGAGTGTCCTCCCCCTCGCCCAGTGGGAGAGGGGGTTGGGGGGTGAGGTCTCCCTGCGAGTCTGCCTCCCCGCTGAGCACGGCCTTGTGCTTCCGGTAGAACCAGCGGAACTGATGATAAGAGAGTTGCAGAATCTCCGCTGCCTTACGCTGATTCTGACGCGACCGCTCCAGTGCCCAACGCAGGAGCTCGACTTCATAATCCTCGATCGCGGTGGTGAAAGACATTCCTGGACCAGGCGCAACCGGGATGGGAACTGGAGAGCCAATAGAAGAACCATTGGCATCCAGGATTAAGGAAGAAGCCTCCGTGAAGGGGGCGAAGGGATCGAAGATGATCTCCGCGATGGTGGCGGAGGGTGAACGGTAGACCGCTCGTTCCACCACATTCTTGAGTTCGCGGATATTCCCCGGCCAGTAATAAGCCTCGAGCGCATCCTCGGCCTCATCCGTGAAATCGGGAACCTCCGCTAGACCGAGCTCAAAAGCCATCCGTGTTGCAAAGAAATTGGCCAGCAGAATAATGTCCTCTTTACGTTCCCGTAGGGGCGGTACGATGAGCACTTCGAAGGAGAGACGATCGAGCAGATCCTGTTTGAATTTCCCTACCGCGCATAACTGGGTTAGATCGGCGTTGGTCGCGCCGACAATCCGGACATCCACCTGCAGGAGCCGTGTACCCCCGACTCTCTCAAAACTCCCATACTCGACCACACGTAGAATCTTCTCCTGGGCTTCCAAGGGGATATTTCCGATCTCATCCAGAAAGAGGGTGCCCTGATGGGCCAGTTCGAAACGCCCCAGGCGCCGTTTGGAGGCTCCAGTGAAGGCGCCCTCCTCATGCCCAAAGAGTTCCGATTCGATGAGCGAGGGGGCCAAGGCCGCGCAGTTGAGCGCAACCAAGGGGCTCTCCCAACGGGGTGAGAGGGCATGGAGCCGTGCCGCCGCGAGCTCCTTCCCGGTGCCACGTTCCCCAATGATCAACACGGGACGATTCACCCGCGCGGCCCGTGAAAGCCGCCGGAGAAAATCCAGAAAAGCTTCGGAATGTCCGAGCGCTTCGGGAACCTTGAGATCCGCGGCGGGAGCAGGCTGAGGGGGTGTCATGAGAACGGTCCTTGAGCCGGTGGATAGCCAGGGGTATCTGTGAAAAACACCAATACTTGGTGGAATCCCACACCCAGCACTGGGCATTTTGGGTTTCTCTCCATCGTCTGTCAATCGATAACCTCCTCAGAAAGCATGAGTTAACAGTAAGAGTAAGGGGCTGGCACACAAGATGTAATAAAGAGAGTACGAGGCTTTCTGGGGTCCAATCAAACTTGAAAGGACAGGTCACCTCAAATGCGTTATTGGCTGAACACAACAAATGGAGAATGGGGGATTGTCAGAGGCTCGGAGCACAACGATCTGGCGTTGAGTGGACCGGTGGGAACATTAATCTTGGACCATGCCAAGGAAACCAACGCCCATCAAGATAAACACACATCGATTGATAGGAATCCGGACCTTATGGTTCTCGAAAAAGCGGTCTTCCTGAAGATCTACGAGACCATGGAGCGGATGTCGTTCACCCCGGTTTATTCACCGGTTCAGCCGGTGGCGAGGAACTAGAAATCACTGCGGGGTCTTTTGAAAACCCCTGTGATATAGAGAGCGAAGGAGGATGAGTATCATGGCAATTTTCTCAAGGTTACGCGACATCATCAGCGCGAATATCAACGCGATGCTGGATAAGGCCGAAGATCCGGAAAAGATGGTCCGGCTGATGATCCAGGAGATGGAGGATACGTTGGTGGAAATCCGCGCCAGCTGCGCCGGAGCAATGGCCACCCGCAAGAAGATCCACCGTCAGTTGGAGGAGGCCCGGATCCGTACCGAACGCTGGAATGAGAAGGCCCAGCTGGCGGTTACCAAGGATCGCGATGACCTGGCCCGCGAGGCGTTGTATGAGAAGAAACGCTACCGTGACCGGGTGGCTTCCCTCGAGGCCGAGGAGTCACAGTGCGATTCCATCGTGGATCAGTACCAGGCGGATCTGCAGCAACTAGAAGACAAACTCGCTGGTGCCCGGGAACGTCAGCGTCTGCTGGTGCAACGTCACATCCAGGCTCAGACCCGTAAGACCGCCCAGGAAAAGATCCGCCGCATCGACACCTCGGATGCCTTTGTGCGTTTTGAAAAGTTCGAAAACCGCATCGAACGGATGGAGGCGGAAGCGGACCTGGTCAACTTCGGACGGAAACCGACCCTCGAAGATCAGTTCGCCAAGTTGCAAGGCGATGAGGATATCGAGAAAGAACTCGAGGCCCTGCGCGAATCGGTCAAGAAGGGCGCCGGAAAAGGCCAGGCACCACAGAGCTGAGGGTGTGATAAGCTAACGACACGGATTCCGTGACAGGTCCCTGTTGTCTGTTGTTAGCCGGGGGCAAGGCAACGGAAATAAATCGTTCGGAGAGCACCCCATGCCGCCGCCCCCGGTGGGTAGCGAAAAGATAACTCAACACGCTGCATACCGGGGGTGGCGGCATGGAAATAGGTTGAAATGATTGAGCAGCATTGCCTTACCCCCGGCTAACAACGGAAGATGAGCACGCTAAAGCGTGAACAACATACGGTTAGGAGCGGAGATGAAAACGATACTCAAAGTGATGTTCTACACAGTGGCGTCGCTCCTGGCTTTTCCGGTGGTGGCCATTTTACTGACCGCGCTGACCGCCGTGGCGGTAGTCTTCCTGGTTCTGCTTTCGCCAGTCATTCTGCTAGCACTGTTCGGAGCTTTCTGCTTCGGCCTGGCGCGGTTGCTTCCAGGCGGACGGAAGAAGAAGCAGGAGGCCGAGTTCAACCAGGAGGAGGTCCGCATTATGCAAGAGATCCATGGGGGACTGACTCGAATGGAGAGGCGGGTCGAATCGCTCGAAACGATCCTTCTCGACCGGGCCTCCCCAAGAGATTATGGGAACGCTGGGAAGGCTTTTAATTAAGGAGCTTTATCCGGCACGCTGAAGCGTGAACTCCGAACGAGTCCGGAAGTACGGGAACAAAGGAGAGGTTACAATGCGAATCGTGGGAATTGTGCTCTGTTTATTCCTCGGTCTGGTGGTGCTTTCGGTATCTTTGTTTTTTTTTCGTATCGGAGTAGTGCGAGACTTCGGTGGGGTACCTTATATTGAGACTGTTCCACAGCCCATGCCCGCCGAAGCGGTGCCAGACTCTGGTGCCTGGGCCCCCGTTGTCCCCCACACGGTTGTCCCGTCAAGCCATGCGCGTGTCAGTCTCGCCCTGTTCCCATTGATATTGTTGGGATTCCTGGTGCTGGGCGTGATTGGGTTGATTGGTCGACTGCTCCGGGGCAATGGCCGTTCTGGTCTCCGCGAGAATCCAGAGGAAATCCGCTTGATGCAGGAGATCCACCAGGGCCTATCTGGGCTTGAGCGGCGTGTAGAGTCACTGGAAACCCTGTTACTTGACCGTGCGGTCATACGCGATGGCGAGGAATGGAAGCGAGGCTGAAGGAGAACACTATCATGAATGGAATATCCTTTACCGAGTTGACGTTTTTGAGAGACCTCATGATGGTCTTTGGAGTCCTCGGTGTGGTGGGCATCGCTGTCGCCGCCAAACTGAAGATCTGCAAGATGCGCTTCGAGGCTTACAATGCGAATGGCATGACTAACGAGGATAGAGAGGCCATCCGCGATCTACGGGCTTCGATCCAGCGGATCGAGGAACGGTTGGAGTCGCTCGAAATCCTGGTCATGGAACGCGAGCGCGAAGAAAAGTTTGGGATGAAATTGTAACAACCGCGACGGTTGATAGGAGGTTGCGCTGGTGAGCGATAATCAATTGGTATTCGGGGGACTGATCCTTCTGAGTGTTATGTTTTCAGGAGCCTTCGCAACATTCATGTCATTCCAGAAGATGAAGTTTGATGCTCTCAAGAATGGCGCTGGTGGAATGACCAACGAGGACCGGGAGGTTCTCAAGGC
>CAYRBI010000003.1:109051-110280 GCA_964422415.1 uncultured bacterium
GAAATGGGGAAAAGCGAGGAAACGGAAATGAGTGTCGATGTCGTAGCGGTGGTTATGTTGTTCTCCATCCCGTTGATAGCAATTGTAGGGGGTCTGGGGATCCAGGCGCTAAAAATCCTCAAGGGGGACTCCAAGAAAGGGAACCAGGTTCCAGCAGAGGAAACCGAGTTAATGCAGGACCTTTTCCGCATCGCTTCGCGCATGGAGAAGCGGGTTGAGGCACTGGAGACCCTCATCATGGACCGTGCACGAGAGGCCGAGAAAGAAGAACGCTTCCGGTAGGAGGAAAAGGCGGATGATCACAATCACCTTTATCGAGCTCATTATCGCCGGCCTGGTCCTGCTCTTGATTGTGGGCCTGCTCAAGGAAAAGAAGGGAGCATCCTCCCAGACGGGGCTTCAGTCCGATCAAGATGAGGCACGCATGATCCAGGAGATGTATGAGGAATTGCAACGCATGGATAAGCGGATCGAAGCATTGGAGACACTCCTACTCGACCGCGCCCGAGATCAGGAGAAAGTGTGATAACAGCCATGATCCAAGTTTTGTTTTCATTATTTATGTTGCCATTCAAACTGGCTTTCCTGCTCATCGAGCTAGTCGGCCGGACCATGGCCCTGGTATTAGGGCTGGCGTTTTTTGGGATCGGAGCGTTGTTGTGCCTGATTCCACCCTTCATCCTGATCGGCGCGCCGCTCTGTTTGCTGAGTGGGATCGTGGTGGTGAAGGCGCTGTGACATGTATGTTGTTCATGCTTTAGCATGTTTTCGTACGTTGTTCATGCTTTAGCATGTTTTCTCTCACCCTCGAAATACACGCTAAAGCGTGAACAACATACAGAATTAAGGAGGATATGTGAAAAATGCACAGTCAAAGAAGAAGATACGATGAACGTCCACCACTCTACCGGGCCAGAGATGGTGTCCTATTTGGAGTCTGCAAGGGCATGGCGCGTCATCTAGATTTCCCGGTGTTTTGGCTACGGGTCATCACCGTTGTCGCCTGTCTGTTCACCGCAGTCTGGCCGATCCTCATCGCCTATATCATTGCCGCGCTAGTGATGAAACCCGAGCCGGTCATTCCCTTCGAGAGCGATGATGACCAGGAGTTCTACAACTCATATGTGTCCTCACGCACCATGGCGCTGGGACGTCTGAAGAGAACCTTCGACAACCTCGACCGGCGCATCCGCCGTATGGAGGACATTGTCACCACGCGTGATTACGAC
>CAYRBI010000004.1:0-18643 GCA_964422415.1 uncultured bacterium
GATGGTCGGGGCGACTGGATTTGAACCAGCGACCACTTGACCCCCAGTCAAGTACGCTACCAGGCTGCGCCACGCCCCGACATCTGGATACACCATATCAACTTCTGTTCATCTACACAAGCCGGGTCTATGCACTTCCTTTCTTGGCAAAGGTGGGATCTAGCGCCTGTCTGATCTTCTTTGACTTCGTTGCTTGACTTCACTCACGCTCTTCCTTACTTTTACTCAGGCTCCGCCCAAATTGGAATCTTCCAGGTCTAGCCGGTTTTCAATATCTAAACTCATGCTAACTCCACGAGAGAGTCTTTTATCCCGATGACCAATCGACGAGTGGTAATCACTGGGGGAGCAGGATTTCTCGGCTCCCATCTATCCGAAGAGTTGCTCAGACGTGGTGATGAGGTCTTGGTTCTGGACAACTTTGTTACTGGAAATCCGGACAACCTGGCACGTCTTCCACAGGATCATCTCACTATTATCAAGAAGGATGTGACCACTTTCCTGGATATCGATGGCCCGGTCGATCTGATACTTCACTTTGCCTCACCGGCTAGCCCGATCGATTACCTGCGTCTACCCATCCAGACTCTCAAGGTTGGCTCTTTAGGGACACACAACGCATTGGGTCTTGCCAAGGCCAAGGGTGCCCGCTTCCTGCTCGCTTCGACCTCTGAAGTCTATGGCGATCCGCATGTCCATCCACAGACCGAGGATTATTGGGGGCATGTTAACCCAGTGGGGCCCCGTGGCGTTTATGACGAGGCCAAGCGTTTCGCCGAGGCGATGACCATGGCTTATCACCGTGCCCACGGTGTCGAGACCCGGATTGTCCGTATCTTCAACACATATGGCCCCCGGATGAGGCTGAATGATGGACGGGTGGTCCCAGCCTTCATCTCCCAAGCCCTCAAGCGTGAGCCGATGACTGTCTTTGGTGATGGGCATCAAACCCGTTCTTTCTGTTTTGTCTCGGATCTGGTGGATGGGATTCTCCGTCTGGCTGAGGGGAATCATCCAGGCCCCATCAACATTGGTAATCCCGCTGAGTTCACGATCCTCGATCTGGCACGGGAGCTTTCGGATTTGGCGGGGATCCCTTTAACCCTTAAACATGAAGACCTTCCCATCGATGATCCCAAGCAAAGGAAGCCGGATATCACTCTGGCGCGGCAAGTTTTAGGGTGGGAACCCAAGGTGCAACTGCGCGAAGGACTGGGCTATACGCTGGACTGGTTCTCAAGGGTCGTCTAACCTGAAGACATAATGTCAGACTCGATGGTGCAAGTGTGTTTACGCGAGGGCTATAAGTCCAAGCGGTATCTCCTCTCCGAGGAACATCAGGTGGGAGTGGGAGACTGGGTGGTGGTTCCGGTAGATGAGGAAGAGGATTTTGGGACAATTGTCACCCGTCCGGTACCGATTCCATCCGAGTGGGAGGAGATTGAGCTTCCCCATGTGCTGGGTATTCCTCCCACCGAGGAGATCCAGAAGGTCGTCGAACTCCGCAAAGAACGTGAACCTTCAGCGATTCGGATTGCTTATGAGAAGGTGCGTGAGCACAACCTCGACATCAAGCTCGTCTCCGCTTTCTATTTCCACCGTGCCAACAAGATGAAGTTTTACTTTAGTTCCGAGAACCGGGTCGATTTTCGCGATTTGGTCAAGGATTTAGCACATCTTTTTCATGCGCGGATTGAATTACGCCAGATTGGGGTTCGTGATGCGGCGGGCTTGGTCAGTGGATTTGGTCTGTGTGGTCAGGAATTATGTTGTGGCCGATTCCTTAATGGATTCGATCCGATCACGATTAAGATGGCCAAGGATCAAAACCTGGCTCTCAACCCCAGTAAGATCAGTGGTTGTTGTGGACGTCTGTTGTGTTGTTTAAAATACGAACACCATAACTATACCGAGGCCCAGAAGGCCTTTCCCCGGATCGGGTCGGCGGGATCCTGGGGGAACCGCCACCACAAAGTCGTTTCCTTCAATCTCATCAAGGAGACAGTGGGACTTCAAGCTGAGAATCAGGTTTTGGAGATTCCGCTCAGTGAGTTCAAGGAACAGAATCCAGACTGGAGATCTGCTCCCCGGTATAGCCAGTTGATGACACCCCAAGCTCAGGCCCCCATTCAAGAGCAATCTGAAGTGGAGATTGAAGAACCTTTTGCCCATCTGGCCGATGAGGAGACCATCACCCCGGAGGAAGGGACCACGGGCGCTTCAGAGGAAGGTCCACGGGATTCTTCGCGCCGGTCCCGGCGAAGCCGGCGGAACCGTAACCAAGGACCTGCTGATACTGGTGGACAGTAGCCGTTAGCCGGCCTGGATTTCCTTGACATCGTGAATCTTTATACTCGTTGTTGTTTCCATCTCTCGTGTGGAGCTCAAACCTCGTGGGGTTACTGATAAACAAGAGAGACTCCGGGACGAGTTTCCTGCGAGTTCTCACTTATGCACTCGCTTACAAAACCAAGATTATCCTGGTTATTGCGGCAACGCTGCTCTTTTCCCTCTTTGAGGTGATTCCCATCGCTCTCATCGAACCGTTGACTGATAACCATCTTGGACCTAAGGAGGGCAATGTCTCCTCGCGGGAGGTGATGGTTCATCTCACGGATGGATCATGCATGCCCTTGGTGAAATTCCTACCCAGCAAAGGATACTCCCAGTGGTTGGCCAATTACCCCTTTCTACGCTCCATCATGGTCAGTGAGAATCGTGATGCGCCAAAGGTCAGGATGAACAGTTATGGGCTGGTGATTCCAGCTACGGCGGTCTCTGTCCCAGTTGCAGCCAACTCTCTGCTGTCTTCGAATGAGTGGAAGAATCTCGATGAGGCGGTTCCCGGCCTGAAGGGAAGAGTGGAATACTTATCCCGCTGTGAACCTGAATTCCATCCAGCGCCCCTGTGGGTGTATGCGTTGGTGATTCCAATTCTCTTTTTCATCAAGGGTATCCTTGGTATTTTGCGCCAGGTAGTTCTTGCAGTCGTCGCTCTGAATGTGGTGCGGGACATCCAGAATGACCTCTATGCCCGGATACTGAAACAGCCGGTGTCCTTCTTCCGCGGTAGCCGTACTGGTGATCTCATCTCGCGGCTGGTTAATGATGTCACCGTGCTTTCCTCGCAGGTCGTGGGTGTTCTACAGGACCTCATCCAATCGCCCTTCCAGATCGTGGCGGCGGTGGGGGCGTCCTTCTGGATTGATTGGCAACTCGCAATCACCATCCTCTTCGTCATTCCCTTGCTCGCGATCCCCATGCAGGTCATGAGCCGCAAGATACGTAAAGCCTCCCGGAAGGCTCAGGAGAAACGCGCTGATATTAGCTCTGTGCTAGTTGAGACTCTGACGGGTGTGGAGGTGGTTAAGGCCTTCAACATGGAGAGCTATGAGAATGCACGGTATGGAGAGGAAACCCGTTCACTCCTTCGGCGTGAAATGCGAATCCGCAAGGCGCGCGCCTACTCAAGTCCAGTAACCGAGCAGATCGCCGCTTTTGGCATTGCCGCCGTGATCTTGATCGCGATGTGGAGGATCTCCCAGGATCCCAGCGTGGGTATAGGAAAACTCGCTGCAATCTCAGGATTGTTCACTGCTACGATCAAACCCATCGACCGCTTTTGGAAGGCCCGTTTCCAACTTGGAGAGATGGCCGAAGCGGGTAAGCGCATTTTCTCCGTGATGGACCGCGTGCCAGAAATCACCGATGCCCCTGATGCGGTCCAACTTGCCCGGGACTGGAGTGAGATCCATTTCGAGCATGTCACCTTTGCCTATGGCGATGAGCCCGTGTTGAAAGACATCTCCTTCACCGTCAAGCGGGGTGAGAAGATCGCGGTGGTTGGCAAGACGGGATCCGGGAAGACGACCCTAGTGAACCTGCTGGCGCGATTCTATGACACCACATCGGGGAGCATTTCCTTTGATGGGATGAATATCCGTAAGGTATTTCTCTCTTCGCTACTCGATCAGATCGGTATCGTGACTCAACGCAATGTCCTTTTTAACGATACAATTTCCCACAACATCGCTTATGGCCGGCCAGATGTCGCGTTGGAGGAGATTCACCGTGCGGCCGAGGCCGCTTATGCCGATGAGTTCATCCGCGAGATGCCGGATGGCTACAACACGGTTATCGGAGAGATGGGAACTCGTCTATCGGGAGGCCAGGCGCAACGAGTGGCCATCGCCCGTGCGATCTTCAAGAATCCACCTATCCTGATCCTTGATGAAGCGACCGCCTCGCTCGATACCGCCTCGGAGCAACTGGTCCAGAACGCGCTGGATAGCCTTATGAAGAACCGGACCACCTTCGCCATTGCCCACCGGCTCTCCACGGTGGTTAATGCCGACCGGATTCTGGTCCTCAGTGAGGGGCGTCTGGTGGAGAGCGGTTCTCACGCGGATCTGTATGTCCTGGGGGGGGAATACACACGCCTCTATGATGCGCAGTTCAGCCGGAATGAGGATCAAGCCGATACCCCACCAGTGGGAGATATTCGGGAATCCTTAGCCTGAAGCCAGTGCCTCCTCTGGCCAATGCAAGGGAATCCCCTGGTTTTCAAGCAACATCAGGAATTCTTTACGGGATTGCCCTTGTTCCGCGACCTGGTGAGGAGTGAGTTTCTGGTCCAGACACCATGCCGCCAGTGAGCCTGCTGCCTCGCCAATGTTCCACTCAACCGGGTGGAGACGGTAGCAGCCATTAGTGATATGGGTGGTGCCGATGTTCTTGCAAGCGGGTAGAAGGTTGGTAAGACGGACTGGAATCAATGCGCCGAGGGGGATCTCGAAGGGCAGGGAATCGATGTCGATATAGTTGTCTCCTCCGGAACTGGGGTGTAGATCGATCCGGTAGTGTCCGATGCCCACCGAATCCTCGAAACGTACCGCACGCGCTTCCTTGCCAATTTTACCGGTCTCCTTTTCACGCATATCGCGTCCCACATGTTGCTCCTTGACAGTGAAAAGGGCACGGATACGCCGGGACTCTCGAATATACGGAGCCATCGCGAGTCCATCTCCGGTTCCGGTCACATCGGGGCGCAGCCGGAGACCTGGCCAACCGGTGCCTCCATCCGCGCGTGGGGCTTCGGTCTGTAGCCAGTAGAACAATGATAGACTGAGTTGTTTACCACGCTGCCAGTGTGTCTCCGCCTCCTCTGGAGATCCACCATAGAGGTTCCCCAACATGTAATCATTCATCGGCCAGTTCACCAGGCTGATATCGGCGCAGGGGGGATCTAGTGTCAGGTGGCCCGCATACAGAATCCGGCGGTAACGCCAAAACCCATCAATTTCGTTCTGGCCCTCTCGTACCGGATCAAAGGGCATGCGCCTTACCTCAAGGGTTGAGGGATGAGTCGACTCCCAGGCCAGGAGTTTGCCTGTCCAGGGAGGTGTCAGAGGGGGGATGTACTCACGCCAGAAGGGATACTCCTCCGGACGGTCAATCACATGGTTCTCGCCGGGATGGTGGCTCATGGCAAAGCAGGCTGTGAAGGATTGGTGGTTGTCCGCACGGGCTTCACGTGAAGCATGAAGCTCTCCGGTTTCGTTTTGAGCCTCGGAGCCAGTGACAAACTCGGCTCCGCTGAGTGGCAGTAGATCTCCCAGTTCCGTGGCATCGAGGAAATACTCGGCGGTCACTACCCGATCAACATGCTGTTCGAGGTCCTCCAATTTTACTGCGTTGATCCGGTCACCGGTACAATCCGCCACAGTCGGACGGTGCCGCAAGAGGACAGTCAGTTTCCCAATGCTACGCCAGGGAGCAAGCAACTTCTCCAGAACAGCCAGTGTCACCCTTGGCTCACAGCAGATACGAGAGACCCCTCCCAGACCAGGATTCAAGGTGGGATTTTTCCGTGCCTCCTCTGTCAATGGGTAATTGCGGCGGTAGTAATCCCGGATGCCATTCCGCAGCTGGGCATAGGAGGGGTTGGCGATGGTCTCGATCCAATGGTTTTCATCAAAAGGAACCGCCTGTGAGGTCGCTTGGCCTCCCAACCAGATTGTGGGTTCGGTAAGGATTACCCGCTTTCCCAGGCGGAGTACCGCAAGTGCCGCGGCGCAGCCTCCCAATCCTCCACCAAGAATGGCCACATCGCACCGGAGCTCTTTACCGGGAGTCTTCTCCAGGGGAGTTTGAGCGGATATGCCAGACCTTGCTGTAAGTAATGCGCCCCCCATCAAAGATGATTGCAAGAACCGCCGCCGGGTGGTGTTCATGAGCCCTTCTCCTCTCAACACATTGAGCAATGTTTTTCGAGAAACCCGAAGATAGCCTCGAAAGATCGCATATTTTCTTCAGGTGAAAAATTACAATGCCCCCCGCCGGGGGTTGTTATTAACTGGTGAATGAGCCCCTGCCGGGCCAAAGCCTCATCGAGAGCTACCCCCTGGCAGTAGGGGACATCCAGATCGGCATCGCCATGGAGGGTGATGATGGGGGGAATGCCCGGTTTGACATAGGACATGGGTGACACCCGTGTGGCGATTTCATACTTGTTGGGTTGGGCTCCGACCCATTGGCAGGCATATTGACGCAGGTTTAGCCCCTCAAGCATGCCGGCCACATCGGTGATTCCACACCAGTTCACAATGGCGGCGACGGGAGACTTCCGGATGGGAATAGTGGGGACCGGCTTGTCGAGGGAGGTTCCGGTTTCTTTGTCCAGGAAGGCGGCCAGCATCCCGGTGATCAGGGCAAGGTGTCCGCCTGCTGAAAAACCTGTGGTGATAATCCGCTCCGGGTCGAACAGGTACTGGCCGGTATGCCCCAGAACCCATTCGAGCGCATCCTGGCAATCCTCTACAGCGGCGGGGGCTAGATATTCTGGTCCTTTACGGTATTGGACATTGACCAACGACCAGCCACGCACCATGTAGGGAAGCAGTCCCCACAGGGTGGCTTCTTCCTTGGAGCCTTCAATCCAACCCCCACCATGGTAATAGACCACGGTGGGATTGGGGCCTTGTGGTATTCGCGGAGTGTAAAGATCGAGTTTGAGATCTTTTCCATCCACTGTCTTATAGGTTACATTGGGAGTGATGGTGTATTTGTCGAAATACGCTGTTAACCACTTTTCTGCATCCATTGCTTGCATATTTCCTTGACAGATTTTCCTCTTTGGAGTTCACACCATTTCGTGCTTGGGCAACCCAAAGGTTGAACAACAAACGTGTATGTTGTTCACGCTTTAGCGTGTGGGGCAACCTGAAGGTTGAACAACATACAGTAACCCAAAGGTTGAATCCCGGACGAATGGAGACACCGGCATTAAATCGCAAAGAAATGATGATCTCATTTTTTTCCCCTGTCCCGCTCGATTTTCTGAAGAGCTGCTTGGAAGTCCTCCACCATGGTATCCCAAGTACAGCGTTGAGCGGTTTCGAATCCTCCTTGAATGAGCCGTGTACGTAGGTCCTGATCGAGAAGGGCGCGGCGTATCTCTCTTGCGAGCGCGGGTGGATCAGAGACTGGAACCATCAAACAGTTGGATTCCGGTTCAGCATACTGGCTGACACCGACACAGTCCGTGAGGACCACCGGAACACCACAGGCCATGGCCTCGAGTGGTGGCAAGCCCAGCCCCTCAAAGAGAGAAGGGAATACAAAAAGGTCCAGGTCTTGATAAAACCGTGCCATGGCCTCATCGCTACAGACATCATAAACTCCCACTCCCTGGGGGAGGGTTGGAGGCCGCCAGCTGAAGGTCGGCCAGACAAGCACCTGGGCACTTTCCCGTAGGTCTCTCAGCTGTTCCCAGGCAGTGAAGAAATCTTTGGTTCCCTTGCGTTTAGAGAACCGTCCAATCAGGCCAATGTGGAATGGAGCGTGAGCTGGTCGTGGAGGATACTCGCATGGTTTGTAGATCCCCAGATCCACCCCACCACGGATCACATGTGGCTCCTTGTCCAGGCCCACTAGATCCGCTACACCCCGTGAGATGTACACCCGGTAGTCCGCGATCGGATAGGAGTGTAGCGCAATTTGGCGGTTCAGGATTCCACGCCAGCGTGGACCATCAAACAGATCGCCCTGTTCGATGGGATCATATCCCTGCGCCAGATACAGGAGGGGGATATCACGACGGCTTCTCCGGATCGATTTCTTGAGAAGAAAGGGGGTTGTGGTGCTGGAGGCCACCAATACATCTCCCCACTGGGCTGCCTCATCCAACAGGAGACGGTAGTATCCCAGGCGTGTGGTCTTCGCAGTTCCCAACTGGACAATCTCGACACCGGGATCGACTTTGAAGAATGATCTGGCACGATACGCCGGTACAGTGAACCGGACCTGATGCCCGAACTTGACCATTCCATTAGCCAGCCGGATGATCAGCCGGACACCACCAGAGAGGTTGAAACCTAAAAGGGGAAAGTGGATCTTCATTAAATTTTCCAGATCACCGTTTCCCTGGAAAGGTAGCAGACAATGGACGCTCGAAAAACTCTTATTGTTCTGACACTCTTACTACTACTCGGAGGGGTTCCCATGCTCTCAGCATCCGCGGGCGAGGTCCGTCAACTGACCACGGACCCGCGTAATCATGATCTCGATAATAACCAGAACTTTTCGACCGACAGCAAATGGCTGGTCTATGATACCCGGAATCCTGGAATCGGCGAAAGCAAGCAGGTTGAGAAGATTCATGTCGAAACCGGCGAGGTGGTGGTTCTGTATGATGCCGGGAAAGGAGCGAAAGGGGCAGTCAATGGCGCGGGCGCCGCAAGCTTCTCGCCCCAGGATGACCGGGTAGCCTTCATCCATGGCCCCTGGAGCGCGGATGGATTGCCCTATGATTTCACCCGGCGGCGGGGTGGTCTGGTTTCTGGTTCGCGGGGTGGTGACTTCGCTTTTGCTGATGCGAGAGACATCACTCCGTCCTTTACACCCGGAGCCTTGCGTGGAGGCACTCACCGCCATGAATGGGATGGGAGTGGCGCCTGGCTTGGGTTCACCTACAACGACTACTTGATGAAGAATCTGGGCTTCGACCTGCGTACCATTGGGGTTACTCATCTCGGCCATCCAGTTTCTGTATCCAATGCGAAGGAGCATCTGTTCGAGGGCGACGGCATTGGTTTCTCGGCGCTGGTAGTGCGTGTCGTGGCCGGACCAAAACCCGGAACCGATGAGATCTCGCGCGCGGCGGGTGATAGCTGGGTGGGGCTCCATGGGTATCATACCAGTCAGGGAATCCTGCAACGTGCCCGGGCTTTTGTGGGCACTCTCAAGGATTCATCTGGAGCCAACCTCGATGAAGTCTTTATTGTGGACATCCCCGAGGACATCACCATCCCTGGGGAGTATGGTCCCCTCGAAGGTACCGAAAACACCTTTCCCGCTCCACCGAAGGGGTGTTCCCAACGGCGGCTGACCTGGACAGAGCAATGGCCTCACTCCGGTGTCATCGGAACCTGTTGGACCAGCCCCGATGGAAATTGGATCACTTTCCTTGCCAAGGATCAGGCGGGAGTTCAACAGATCTTCGCGATTTCACCCCAGGGGGGAGAACCTGTTCAGGTGACCTCCCTGTCTGAGGGGGTAGAATGCTCTCCGCGATGGTCACTAGATGGAACCACCCTATTGGCGGTGACCCGTTCGGGAAGCCTCTTCACCACAACCGCCCCGAGTGGAAAACCAGGATGGAAACCTGGAGCAATCACCAAGCTAACCTCTGATCGTCCAGGCAAAGATGCCCCCACTAAACCGGTCTTCTCGATGGATGGCAAACTTGTGGCCTTTAATCAGCCAGTCAAGAATGGTGATCAGGAATATCTTCAGGTGTTCGTGGTGAGGGTGGGGGATTGATGGGAGCTTGACTCTCACAGGGGAGCCATCTATATTGGTGATCATAAATGCACTAGGAGGGATTTCACCATGGCGGCGGCGCCCAGCGATAATGGAAAACACTCGGCCATCGATCTGGCCATCACTCAAATCGAGAGAACCTATGGTAAAGGTTCCATCATGCGGATGGGGGACAAGGCCTTGGAGAAGGTACCCGTGGTCAGTACGGGTTCCATCTCCCTCGATCTGGCTCTGGGTATCGGGGGGATCCCGCGTGGACGCATTGTGGAGATCTTCGGCCCGGAGTCCTCTGGAAAGACGACGCTCGCTCTCCAGATTGTCGCCGAGGCGCAGAAATTGGGCGGGCAGGTGGCCTTCATCGATGCCGAGCACGCCTTGGATGTGCATTATGCCCAGAATCTGGGGGTGAATGTGGATGATCTCCTGGTTTCACAACCCGATACTGGAGAGCAAGCCTTGGATATCGCTGAAACCCTAATCCGCACCAACTCCATCGATGTGATTGTAGTGGACTCGGTTGCCGCATTGGTTCCCAAGGCTGAAATCGATGGCGAGATGGGAGATGCACATGTCGGTCTGCAGGCGCGGCTCATGTCCCAGGCTATGCGCAAACTAACCGCTGTGCTTAACCGCTCGCGCACCATCGCCATCTTCATTAACCAGATCCGCGAGAAGATCGGGGTTATGTTTGGCAGTCCTGAGACCACTCCGGGTGGACGTGCACTCAAATTCTACGCCAGCGTCCGTTTGGATATCCGGCGTGTCGCCAGCATCAAGGACAAGAACGATACCATTGGAAACCGGGTCAAGGTGAAGGTGGTCAAGAACAAAATGGCTCCCCCCTTCCGCGAGGCCGAATTCGATATCCTCTTTGGCGAAGGGATCTCGAGAATCGGCGATCTGATCGATCTTGCCGCCCAACAACGTGTCATCGAAAAGAGCGGCACTTGGTTCACTTATGGTGATGACCGTTTGGGGCAGGGACGGGAGAATGCGCGGCGCTACCTGACTGAGAATCCCGAGGTGGCCAAACGGGTTGAGGAACAACTGCGTGAACAGTTGGGGCTCATCGGTGCGAATGTAAACCCTTCCATGGAAGCCATCGATGAAGAGCTAGAAGAATAAAAAGTGCATGGATTCTTCTTGTGGCCGGTGCGGGCAAGATAGACTAGACTTGTAGTGGGTTGGGACACATACCGGATTGTCCCAACCCACATGTCCTTATTCGCATTGCCTTGACCTGGAAGGAGAGGGGATCTCTTGTCACTCCCAAGCCACTTTACTTTATTCCTCATTCTTCTGACTCTCTCCTCTCGTCTTTTCGCTTCAATCTCGATCACAGAGATTCATTACGATCCAATGGATTATGGCTATACGGCAGGATCTCTACGAGAGTTTATTGAACTCTACAACTCAGGTCCGGAAAAGGTAGATTTGGAGGGGTATACGGTTACGGATGGGATTGAATATACCTTCCCCGCCGGGGCCCAGTTGGCCTCTGGTGCTTATCTTGTGATTGCCCGTGATCCCACCCAGTCCATATGGTCGAGCATGACCGGTAGGGTGTTCGGACCCTATCAGGGCAAGCTCTCCAATGGCGGGGAGAGACTCCGTCTGGAAAGCGCCGATGGAACCTTGGTTGAAGAACTTGAATATGACGATGACCGCCCCTGGCCTACTGGCGCGGATGGCTATGGATCCTCATTGGAGCGGATCTCTCCTGGTCTACCCGCGGATGATCCTCATTCCTGGCGAGCTTCTTTGGATACCTCGGATGGCTCGCCCGGGACTGTCAACAGCGTGATAGGCACTCCAGCCTATCCCCTCCTTCTCTCACACCGGATTATTCCAGAACACCCCACTTCATCCGATCAACCCATTGTGCGTGTCCGCCTCGATAAGACCGGCACAATCGAGACAGTAATCCTCCGTTATGAGGTCTGGAAAAGTACTGTCTCCTCGTATGGATCACATTCTCTCCAATCACAGGTGATGCAGTTCCAGGGGCAGGATGTAACCTCGGTCACTTATGAGGCGCAACTCTCCACTTTCCCATCTCAATCGCTTGTCCGCTTTAATGTGAATGTGGGACTGACAGATGGTAGTTCTCTTTACCTTCCACACCGTGCCGAGAGACGTCCCTATGAATCCTTTTTTGTCTATGACGGCGAGGTGAATGCCTCTCTGCCGGTATTATGGAAGTTCAATCTGAAAACGACACAACTGCCGGAAGTCTCTGTATCCGTGTCGGGTGTAGTCATCAAGGAACCCAGTTCAAGTTTCCCGGTCAACTTTGATGGAGCTACGATTTCATCCTCAAGGAATGGTGAAAAAATCCATTTCATTAAGGGCCAGGAGTATCGTGGCAATGGGACTCTCAATCTCATCCCCGAACGTCCCGATGAGGGCCTGACCGCTGGGATCAGCGCCCCGCATCGTGAGGACCTTTCCTTCTGGTACTTTGAGCAACTGGGTGTGCTAGCGCCACGCGCGGACTGGTTCAGAGTGATTATCCCGCCCTCGGGATCAGATCCTACACAAACCCAGCGGCTCGGGATTGAGCAGATCAATGAAGACTTCCTTGAACGGCATGGGCGTGATCTGGATGGTGTGCTTTTTAAACGGAATTATGTGAATCCAGTATGGGAAACTCACATGAACAAGGAGCTTGGCACCACCGCGATCTATGCTCTTCAGAAGGCCATTCAGACATCAGATCCTGTGGCACGGAGGAAGGTTATCGAGACCTGTCTGAATTATGAGGTTTTCATGGGCTATTCAATAGCCTCCATGTTACTCACCAACTGGGATGGCTATCACAACAACCACTGGATGTACAAAGGCTCCAAACCGGAGGACCGGTGGGAGATCCTGCCATGGGATCAGGATAAAGCTTGGGGACATACAGACTCAAATTCATTCTATACAGAGTTTTCCCTGACCTACCCCATTGATGGATATTCCTCCGGTGTCCAGCGTACTCCTGGCCCCATTCTCTCTCCACTCCATAAAGATGAAACCTTCTATCTCCAGTTCCTTTTGCGTCTACGCGCGGAATTGGACAAAAGCTTCACTGAAGAGGTACTCTTCCCACGAATCGAGGCGTTACGCAATTCTCTACTCGATGATCTCATTCGGCTTGAGGCCTATACCGGAAGCACCCGTGATGACCGGCGCTACCAGATCAACACTGCTTACGACACAATCGAGGCTTATATCACCGCAAGAAGAGAATACCTTCTTGGAGAACTCGCGGAGTATGACCCGGACCTTTTTCCTCCGCTTCTGACAACCGCCACGTTTGTGCGTGGAGATCAGCTCCTCCTCTCCTTCGATAAGGAACTGGAACAGACCAGCACCGAGACCGTGAACAATTACGCGATTTCACCCGGAAATGTGGTTCCGGCCACAGCCACTTTGGAGGACAGCACACGGGTGTTACTCACCCTCCCACGCCGGTTGGCATCTGGCACGGAGTATGAGATCAGCGTGGTGGGTGTCCGCGATGCCTCGAATGGGAATGCCATCACGGATCCCCAGTCGCGGACAGTGTCTTATATCCAGCCCCAAGTCTCGATCAGTGAGATCCTCTATGACAACCGTGGGGATGACATTGAATGGGTGGAGCTACACAACACGGGTGCCACACCGGTCGACATATCCGGCTGGTACCTTTCGGATGACAATGTCTATCCCGCTGTAGGGGAAGGGAAATGTGTCTTCCCAGCGGGGACCATCTTGAATGCCAGCGAGTATGTGGTGATCAATCTGTGGGGAGCTACTAACTTCAATCTGTGGCAGTTTCCCGCGAGTATCCGGGTGATTACCCCCACGGTCCTCGATAGTGGCGCGCTCTCCAATGGCGGCGACAATCTCGCTCTCTACAATGCGGCCAGCGGTGGAGCCTTAGTGGATGGTTCTTTGTATGTAGACTACCCCGATCTTTGCCGGGATGGAGAATCGTTGGAGAAGATCGATGAAGATTTCCCCTGGGGGAACTCAGAGATCGTCTCCTACAACTTCCGTAAGGCGGTTGTCCCGCTGGGTTTCATCACCGGGATCGGATCGAACAAGGAGTTGCTCGGTGATAAAGGATCGCCGGGGCGGGAAAATGGCAGTGAAATGCCGCTCGCTGTGAGCGCCTGGTGTCTCTATTAGGATTACCCTTGGACGAGTTCTCAACCTTCAGATTACTTCCATGGGACAGCAGCTGGGTGGCCAGGTGGACTCCTTTTCTGGTCCAGGTGGGAGAGATAGGCTAGACTTCCAGTGGGTTGGCACAGAGATTGACCTCTCCCAACCCAACTATCCCTATTCTGATTGTCTTGACGTGGAAAGAGAGAGGTTTTCTTGTTGTTCCTTTACCGTTTTTTATTGTCCTTTTTCCTTCTGATGTTCCCCTTACGTTTATTTGCTTCGGTTTCTATCACTGAAATTCATTACGATCCAGTGGATTCCGGATACACAGCGGGATCTCTGCGTGAGTTTGTAGAGATCTACAACTCAGGGCCGGATACAGTGGATTTGGAGGGTTATACAATCACGGATGGGATCGAGTACACCTTTCCAGCCGGGGTTCAGTTGGCCTCCGGCGCTTACCTGGTGATTGCCCGCGATCCCACCCAACCGGTCTGGTCGAGTCTGACGGACAAGGTGTTCGGCCCTTTTGAGGGCAAGCTTTCCAATGGAGGGGAGAAGCTCCGGTTGGTAAGACCGGATGGAACTGTGGTTGAGGAATTGAAATATGACAATGACCATCTCTGGCCCACAGGGGCGGATGGTTATGGATCCTCCCTGGAGCGGATTTCTCCTGACCTGCCAGCGGGTGATCCGCATTCCTGGCGCGCTTCTTTGGATACCTCGGATGGCTCGCCAGGGACGGTCAACAGTGTAATGGATACTCCGCCTTATCCCCTCCTCCTCTCGCACAAGGTTGTCCCTGAACACCCTACTTCCTCCGATCAACCCATTGTACAGATTTGTCTGGATAAGACTGCTACCATCGGGACAGTGACTCTCCGTTATGAAACCTGGACAATCTCCGAGGCTTCCTATGGAGCCCACACGCTTCAATCCACAGCGATGCAGCTTCAAGCGCAAGATGTGACCTCGATCACCTACGAAGCTCAACTCCCCAGTTTTCCCTCCCAGGTTCTCGTCCGTTTCAATGTGAAAGTAAGCCTGACAGATGGTAATTCTCTGTACCTTCCCCACCGGGCGGAGAGACGTCCTTTTGAGTCCTTTTTTATCTATGACGGCGAAGTGAACTCCTCGCTTCCGGTCTTGTGGAAATTCAATAGGAGAATCACCAACCTGACCGAAGCAGCCTCAGTCGCCTCGGGTGTGGTCATCAAGGAGCCATCCGCTGAATTTCCGGTCAACTACGACGGAGCCAATTTAGTGACCTCGCGGAATGGGGAAAAGATCCATTTCATCAAGGGCCAGGAGTATCAAGGAAATGGGACTTTGAACCTTGTCCCGGAGCGTCCTGTTGAGGGGACAACCGCTGGGATCAGTTCCCCGCATCGAGAGGATCTCGCCTTCTGGTATTACACACAAATGGGTGTGCTGGCACCACGCGCGGACTGGTTCCGGGTGGTTGTTCCTCCCTCGGGAACCAATCCCACACAAACCCAGCGGCTTGGAATCGAGCAGATCAATGAGGAGTTCCTCGAACGCAATGGGCGGAGTCTGGAGGGGGTGCTGTTCAAACGGAATTATGTGGATCCAGTATGGGAAACACACTTGAACAAGGAGCTCGGTACCACCGCCATCTATGCCCTTCAAAGCGCGATTCAAACGGAGGACACCGGGGCACGCCGGGAAGTCATTGAGGCATGTCTGAACTATGAGGAGTTTATGGATTATGCGGTAACCACCATGTTGATCTCCAATTGGGATGGTTATTCCAACAACAACTGGATGTATAAAGGTCCCAATATGGATGACCGGTGGGAGATCATGACCTGGGATCAAGATAAGGCTTGGGGATATACCGATTCGAATGCATTCTTTACGAGGTTTCCTCTGACCTATCCCATCACTGGGTATTCATCTGCGGTGTCGCATGAGCCCGGCCCTGTCCTGGGGCCGCTTCATGAAGATGAAACCTTTTACCACCAATTCCTGTTGCGTCTTCGGGCGGAGATGGACAAGACCTTCACCGAAGAGTCACTCTTCCCGCGGATTGAATCCCTGCGGAATTTCCTGCTGGCCGACCTTGCATTGCTTGAAACTAACACGGGGACTATACGAGATGACCGGCGCAGCCAGATCAACACGTCTTACAACACCATCGAGGCATACATCACCGCGCGTAGGACCTACCTCTTTGGAAAACTCACGGAATATGATCCTGACCTTCTTCCTCCATTCCTGACCTCCGCCACATTCGTGCGTGGAGATCAACTGCTCCTCTCCTTCGACAAAGAACTGGAACAGACTAGCACTGAGACTATCGAGAACTACACAGTCACTCCCGGAGATGTGGTTCCGGCCACGGCCACTTTAGTGGACAGCACGCGGGTGGTGCTCATCCTCCCTCAAAGGATGGCATCTGGCCGGGAGTACGAGATCAGTGTGGTGGGCATCCGTGATGCCTCAAAAGGGAATGCCATCTCAGATCCTCAATCATGGACGGTGTCCTATATCAGTCCCCAGGTCTCGATCAGCGAGATCCTTTATGACAACCGTGGCGATGACATCGAGTGGGTGGAACTGCACAACACAACTTCCGTGCCGGTGGAGATATCCGGTTGGTACCTTTCGGATGACAATGTCTATCCCGCCCAAGGGGAAGGGAAGTGTGTCTTCCCCCAAGGGACCATCCTGGAAGCGAGCGAGTATGTGGTGGTTAATCTCTGGGGAGTATCCCACTTTAATCTGTGGCAATTCCCATCGAGTGTCCGGGTGATCACTCCGACGGTCCTCGATAGTGGCGCGCTCTCAAATGGTGGTGACAACCTGGCTCTTTATAATGCAGCCAACAGCGGAGCCTTGGTGGATGGCTCTTTGTATGTAGACTACCCTGATCTTTGCAGGGATGGAGAATCGCTCGAGAAGATTGATGGAGATTTCCCCTGGGGCAACCCGGAAACAGTCTCCTACAACTTCCGCCATGCGGTAGTCCCACTCGGTTTCATTACTGGAATCGGATCGAACAAGGAACTGCTGGGCGAGAAGGGATCACCTGGCCGAGAGAATGGTAGTGAGTTGCCGCTCCAGATCGAGGAATGGCCTCTATATTAGTTTTTTTCTCCGGAATCAAGCGAAATCAGGGGGTCCGCCCTTCCCCCTTCGCTTCTCCCGTCACTTCCAGTAGTGTGTGATTCATACACCTTATTTCATCAGGTTGGGAGTTTTCGTAATGTCTGTCTGTGTCCGTTGTGCCCCCTCTCCGACAGGATACCTGCACATTGGGGTGACACGCACCGCTCTGTTCAACTATCTCCATGCCCGTCACTGCGGCGGCAAGTTCGTGGTCCGTATCGAGGATACCGACCGCGAACGCAGCCAGGAGGAATACACCAAGTCGATTCTGGAGGGGTTTGCCTGGGTGGGGATCACCTCCGATGTGCCGCCGATCTACCAAAGCCAAAGGCTGGATTACTATCAGGGGCTCTTCGATCAGCTCATCCGTGAGGGGAAGGCCTATTACTGCGACTGCTCGAAGGAGCGCCTCGATGAGATCCGTGGCCGTCAAACAGCGGAGGGTAAGACTCCGCGTTATGACAACCACTGCCGGGACCGGAAGGATGTGAATCCCGAGGGGGCGGTGATTCGTCTGAGGACACCAGATGAAGGAGTGGTCGTGATGGATGACCCGATCTATGGGTCTATCTCCTGGGAGAACTCCGAAATCGATGATTTCGTCATCGCTAAGAGTGATGGAATCCCCACTTACCAGTTCGCGGTGGTGGCGGATGACCATGCGCAAGGTGTGACGATTGTTATCCGTGGTAATGATATTTTATCCAGCACCCCCAAGCAGATCCTCCTCTTCGAGGCTCTGGGGTGGGAGGCGCCCCGGTATGCCCACCTGCCGATGATTCTCGGAACCGATAAACAGAAACTCTCCAAACGCCATGGGGCCACCTCGCTCCTGGCGTATCGTGCGATGGGATACCTTCCCCAAGCCATGTGCAATTATCTGGTCCGTCTGGGCTGGGCGTTTGGCGACCAGGAAGTTTTCCAGATGGATGAGATGATCGAGAAGTTCACCATTGAAGCGATTGGTAAGTCTCCGGCGGTGTTTAATGCAGAGAAATTGTTGTGGTTGAATGGCGAACACATCCGTATGTTATCTGTCCCTGATCTCACGGATGCGTGGATCAGCCATCTGGAGCACCTCGAAGGTGACAAGATGTACCTCGAAGTTGGACCGGGAGTCCCAGAGTCTTTCCCGCCCATTCCCAACCTTGCGGTGCTTAGAGCCCCTGAGAACCGTGCCTGGGTGGAGGAGTTGACCGCGTCGTGTCAGATCCGCAGTAGTACCCTGGTCCAGTTGACTGATTGTACCAAGCCCTTCCTGAACGAGACGGTTGAGTATGACCCGAAGGATGTGGCCAAGATCTTGACTGCTCAAGCCCGCAAACCGTTGCAGGAGGTGCGCGCATGGGTCGAGGCCAACAACCCTCTCCCAGATGAAGAGGCCATTCACACTTATTTCACGGAACTGGCTGAAAAACTGGGCATGGGGCTGGGCAAGGTGGCCCAACCGGTGCGTCTGGCGGTCACAGGTAGAACCTTCTCTCCGCCCATCAATACCACCCTGGCGGTTTTGGAGAAGAGCTTGGGGAGAAAGGTGTTGTTGGGGAGACTG
>CAYRBI010000004.1:18743-60692 GCA_964422415.1 uncultured bacterium
TGAATCTGTTCGGTCTCCTTGGGATTGCTTCCCGTGGGGCGTCCAGGAGGGGTGACCGGGGGCTTACCTTGCTTGGCCATGCGTATAAACCTCATGAACTCCTGGGCGCGAGCCTCTGGGAAGGCTTTCCAAAAATCCTCCTCGAGGTAGTTGTATTCACGTGGTCCGGTGCAAATGACCTCGAGTTGGAAGGTTACCCCCGGACAGAGTTGCTCGAACCGGTCGACATAAGCGACCCAATCCACTTGCCCATCGCCATGGTTGGTCCACTGGACTGCCGCGCCTTTGTGGGTCTCCCAGACCGCGCTATCCCGCATCCCGGTGGTGGCCGCATAAGGGCCGAGGATTTCCAGATTGGTCATCGGATCCTCGATGATCCAGGTGGCATTCCCAGAGTCCATGGTGGCACCCACGAAATCCTTCCCAGCGGATTCAATCAGCTCGGCAAGTTCCCAAGCCTGCATGTCCCCGGCGTGGTTTTCGACAGCGATCTTGACTCCCGCCGCCACCGCTTGCGGCTGAGCCCTTTTAAGGACTTCCACCATGGCGGCCATATGCGTCCGGATCCCTCCCTCACGGGTCCGGTCGCCAGCATGGCCCAGATAACAGCGTGCCACTGGTGAACCGAGTGTTTTGGCCACCCTGATCAGCAGTGACAGGTGTTCATCCGCTGTTCCATACTTGTTATTAAAAGTCTCCGAGGTGGGGCAAACACTCACAGTGCCCACCTGCAGATCGATCCCCAACCCCTCGGCCTTCGAACGGAGGTCGAGCAGGTACTTCTCCTCGAAACTTTCGTAGACCCCCAGATCCGAGCAGAAAACCGAGTCAACCTTGATCTTGGCGCCGTAATCCAGGAGCTGCGAGGCATTCCATCCAAAAGCACGGATCGAGAAATTGTCGAAACCGAGCTTGATATTGCGCTTCTTGATGGGGGGTGTTCCGGCGGAGTAGGCGGGGTGAACCATCTGTCCCAGGAACATGGCTCCAGCCGTGGCGGCCAGACCCAAAGAAAAATCGCGGCGGTTGCAGGTATCAGTCAGATTGAACACAAGACCCTCCAAGGTGGTTCGGCAGTAAAGAGCATGGTCTGATACGTACTAGTGGAATGCAACTCCCGGAGACAATGATTTGTTTGGATTGGGATGACATACCTAGTATCTGGGATGAGAGCGGGAAAGAAGCACATAGAAATGAATAGAAGCTAGTGGACATAAGTCTAACCTCTCTGGTATGATGAGATTATGCCGATACTGACCAACGGCGGGAGCCGATGATTCTGTTTGGGGAGTGTGCGAGATGAAAAGAGTAGTGGTGTTGACAAGTCTGATCCTGATTGTGGTGGGACTGATGGGGATGACCGCGTTTGCGATTGAACTCATGCCCAAACTGGGAAGCGGGGGACCCGCGACTAATAATCTGATTTACCCCTACTGGTTGATGAGCGAGGGTAATCCTGTGGGATACCGGGTCAAAGTGGTGATTAACGATCAATCTATCGCCACCATCAAGAAACCGGGTGAAACCATGGAGATCACCAATTACCTGCGTTTGGGACTGAACACCGTTAAGTTCACCGCCATCGATGATGAACGCCGTGCCCCGAATAATTCCGAGCTCAATATCATCATTGGCCCGGAATATAAACGTACGCCCGTCGGCGCATTTGGAAACTACTCCATCGAGCTGCGTGAAAAGACCGTGCATTATGTAAGAACCGCCGCTCACCGCGCTGGTGAAAGCGTGGTCGAGATGCGTTTCTCCCTGACTGACAATCCCAATCCCGCCAAACTCCAGCGTAAGTATGTTCTCTACGCCGATGGACGTTTTACGGGACACATGATCCAAGTTGGAGTGAATGGCGTTCCCGTGGTGGATGTCATGTCACCCGATTTCCATTGCGATATGAATCCCTTCCTGGTCAAGGGGGCCAATGAGATCACCTTTACCTCAATTGCCCTGGATGGTTATCCCTTCACCGCGACCGAGCGTGGTGTGTTCAAGGAGGATGATGGGATCGAAGTAGGGATCGGAGTGGCTGGAGATTTTGATCCGGTGACCTTTGAGGAACCTGTCCGTCAGGTTATGAAAACCACACAGAAGTACTCACAAGCGGGAGCGCGTGACCAAGCTGAGGCGGGTGAGAAGATCACGTTAGTTGCGGAGTAAGTTGGGAGTTCAACCTTCAGATTGTCAGCTGGCCCTGGAGGTGAACTCCGGGGCCAGCTGTAAAAGTTTGTTGAAAAGGGGTGTAGTGGTGGTTTTCCGCCTTCGCGGGAATGACGATTTCCAAGGGATTTCGCCTATTCTGTCATTCCCGCGAAGGTGGCTCCACGTTGCCAACAGACCTACGAGTTTTTCAACGGACTGCTAGTGCTCAATGGATCTCCGGTGCGCTTCTAAATCGTATCCCTTCTCCCGGAAGTGAGTGATGGTTTCTCGTTCGCTGGTCAGGATGGCATCGATTGATTTGGGGAGCTCATCCAGGATCTCCTTCGGGATCGAGACCACCCCGTTACAATCGGCATGGAGAATGTCTCCCGGGTGGACCACTAATCCACCCACTTCAACCGGTATCTGAGCCAGACCCACATCGATATGACCATGAGATACCACCACATACTCGCTCCAGACCTTCATGTGCATGTCATGCAGCGCTTCCAGATCACGTACCGCGCCATCAGTGATAATGGCGCATGACCCCATGACTTGAATTTGGGTTCCCATAATTTCTCCCCAGTGGGAGGCCCATCCCTTGCGGTGACAGCAATCCTTCACTACACAGATCACTGGTTTTGGTGAGAGGGCGATGGCTTCCAGCCACTTGAAACGTTCTTTCGGGTCGGGCGGATGGTGTTCATCATGCTCCACAATGGTGCAGGTGACCGCATATCCGATCACTCTCCCAAGGTCTGGGAAACGGCAGTGAATCTGAGGCCCCATATACCCCTCGCGCCGTGGCCGGACCTTGAAGCGCTCGATTGCGTTGGAGATGGTTGGGCTGTCAGCTGCGAGCAATTGCTCCATGAGTTTTTCCGTGAGTTCATTCGCCATCGAATAATCACCTCCGAAGTTGTGATGGACTGAGGAAATCCCGGCACAGACCAGATGTCCTGATGCAGTGTAGGACTCTCCCGGCATCGTGCTCCATCTTGTAACCTCCCAGTAATCCTATCCTCAAGGAGTCCAACTAGATGACTGTAAGAAGACTGATCTTGATCTCGATAGTGCTGGGAGTGTTGTGCTCGATTGTAGCGTTTGCGGAAGGAGAAAATACCATGTCCGGCCGCATGCCGGAGAATCTTTATAAGGGTGAACTGGTGGCCTATCCGGGGCCATGGGCATTCCAGATTCCACGGGCGGGAATCATCCTGGTCACGGACCAGGAACTGATTGATCTGGGGGATCCAGACAAGCAAATCAACATGACAACGGGTGGCCCAGCTGATATGAAGAGCCTCCGTCAGGTCTGCGAAGCGGCCAAGGCCAATGGCGATCGGACTCTCATTCTGGCGTTCGATCATTTCTTCAGCCAATACCGTCCCGGGCAAGGTGATAAACCCCGGACTCTCTATCCAGACACTCCTGAGTACATCCAACGGTTGGCGGGAATCAGCAAGTTTGCCGCCGGTTATGGCTTAGGCCTCGAATTAAGCCTCCTCAATCCTCTGGAGATCGGACCTGGCTACCAGGCTGAGACAGGCGAGTCAGGCCAGTGGCTGCACTACCGTAAGGGATTGCGTGACCCAGAGACAGGCAAGTTCAGCGTGGAAATGTGGCGGCAACTCAAATGGGCCGCTAATAAAGGACCGGTTGATATCGCCGATGCGGGAGTCCGTGTCTTTGCCTTCACCGAGCAGGGAATACATGGAACCCCCTATCGCGTGGTCGATCCCAATAACATTGTGGAGCTCAAGACAGGAATCGAGGTCGAAAGCCTCGGTAACCGATCCGACCGGTTTGAACGGATTCGCGTCCATGGAACTGGACAGACCGATATTGGAAAACTGGATCGTGTTCTGGTGGTCCAGGTCTATAGGGTTCCCGAAATGGATTACTTCAGCGATCAAGCCTTGCCTTATCTCACCAAGCTGGTCGACCGGTATGCCGATGCTGGAATTAAGTTGAACGCGCTCTATTCAGATGAAGCGCACATTCAACAGGACTGGTCCTATTTTGGCCACCACGATCATGGTGAGTTCGCGCTCCGCTATGTGAGCGATGGATTCGCGCGCAAGTTCGCCGGGAGGTATGGCCAGGAGTATGCGGATTTTGCCAAGTACATGGTGTACTTCTGTTATGGGCAAGAGGATTTCGCAAAGGATCTCTCGGCCAAGGAGGAAGTGATGCATGTCTTCGGTTCGTCTCCGGAAGACATCCAACGCACCGCCCTGTTCCGTGCCCGCTACTATGAGATGTTGCAGGATGGCGTGACAGGTCTTTTTGTGAAGGCGAAACATCACGCGGAGGAACGGATGGGTTACCGCCTCGAAGCGCGTGCTCATGCCACCTGGGCCGAGAGCCCCACCATCGACTACTGGCGGACCGGACAGGAGAACCTCTCCAGAAACCAATACGAATACACCTCCAACTTTGTGTGGTCGAATACGGTTCACCAAGCCGCTGCCGCCTGTATGGACTATTTCCGTTGGGGCGATTTCCTGACCGGGAATGGGAATGACCACGCTGAGGGCGGCTGGCTGGACCGGGACTACTTCGCGCAGGCACTGGCTTGTTCGACTGGACTCCTCAATGAAATCCCTTATTCCTATGCCGCCCATTGGGGAATGCCAGGAGAGACCTCCGCGCGCCGGACGAACATCGTCAATGTGTTCAACACCTCGGGTTCACCGCTCTTCGGAATGGTTCAGAACATGCAACACCGCCAGGTTGAGGTACTCATGCTCTATCCCCTCGATCTGGTGGCGGTCGAAGAACGTTTCGGCAGTTGGATGACCCAGTATGGCTACGCCGACATGATGACCCAGGCCAAACTCATTGAATGCGGGAAGGTGGTTAATGGGGCCATTGAATTGGGTGGCAGACGATACACCACCCTGGTGGCCACCTTCGAACCTTTCCCACATAAGGGACTGCTGCCCATGATGAAGGAGCTGGTGGAACAGGGAGGCCGCGTGATCTGGTCGGGACCACCACCCGTTCTCGACTTTGATGGTGGTAATGCTTTGGCTGTTTGGCAGGATCTCTTGGGAGTTGATTACACCCCGGGGCAGACTCAAGGTATCATGGCCCCTGGCCGGTTGGTGGCCTTCTCTGGTTCACTCGCGCAGGTGCCATCTCAGACGATTCTCACGGATCTCCTGGTGGACCGGATCTACCCAGTCGCGGCGCGTGAAGGCACGGAAATCGTGGCCACTACTCAGAACCGTGTCGTGGGAACTCATCGAGGAACTGGATCCAAGGGGAGCGTCACCTTCCTGGGATTCCGTCCACGGGATGACCAGTCCGCCAGTCTCGGTTATGAGACCCGGACATGGTTTGAGGTGCTTGATACCTTGGGGGCTTACCCCGCCACGGGTAAGTTTGAGGGGATTAATGACAACACCGAGCATCTTTCCAGAACAACCGATTATCTGACCAGCCATTTCCCAAATGGTGCGGTGGCCATTGCCCGCCATTTCCGTGACTACGAGGAAGGTTGGGGAGGCGGTTTCGCCCGGGATGCTGAATCCGACAAGAAGATCCTCGAAGCGCATCCACTTCCCTCCGAAGAGATTAGCTTGAAAGACTTCAAAGTTAATGGTCACTCGGTAGATTTCGAGGGAGCTGGAGCGGTCACTTTCCGTACTGATGAGATGGGGAATCTGATTGCCTTCGCGGGCAGCCAGTGCGACACCATTACAGTGGATGGCAAGATCACATCCTTCACGGACCAGAAGATTGGCCAGTTGGCCTGGGCTCCCATCACTGCTGACCGCCGTGTCCCTGGCGGCGCGGTCCTCCAGATCATGGTTTATGGTACCGGTAAGGTGAGGGTTCCCGTGCCGGGAGTGGGCAAGATGACACTGGTTTCAGAAGGGGTTACCCCAGGAAGCCGGGGGGCTGAAATCCCTTGTTCTATTGAGACGGGAACACTTCAGTTCGAGGTGACTCCCCCCTCATCTGGAAGGTGGATTTACGGCATCCCCAAAGAATAGTTTAGGACAATGAAGGGACGGGAATGGCACCCCACCATTCCCGTCCCCAGTCTGTCACAGTTACTTTTGTGGGGCAGGTGACACCGGCCCGGGTGGCATCATGGGGGCATACGGACGGCTTTGCGGGGGGGGCGGCTGCAATTTTTTCCACGTGGTATAGCCGTAATACATCGCACCAGCGAGCAAGATAAGGACGACAATGAGTTTTCCGATATTATTTTTCATGGTTGGCGGAACCTCCTACAAGAAAGTCCAAGGTTTGGCAGAAGTCTCCACACTTGGAGACGAGTCTTCAGACGCCGAAACGATACTGCCAACTAATGCGGTTGGGAAGCACTCACTCTCTTGAAACCGGTTGATGTGTGCTCTGGGTATCTCACTCCGATGACAGAGAGCATACGCCCCGTCGTTGTGATCGCAGTTCATTCCATATTCTTCTCATGTCCCGGGCTGCCCAGGCATGGCACCATGGAATGAGAGCCATTAAGGTGAGATAACAAAGGGTGAAGAGAGAGGCTTTGATGAAACCACCGCCCCACCCTCCCGGAAGAGAAAACAACCATCCATACTCTAGGGGCCAGACGAGTCCATTCCCAACCAGAAAACCCGTCCCAAGTTGAAGCAATGTCATAAATCCCTTCCCCGGATTCAATAGCCTGGAGACCCAACCCCAGGGATAACAGGCCACGAAACCATTAGTGATCACCGAAACCAGGGCCACACCAGCGATTCCAGATCCAAGTTTGATCAAGAATATATTGGCGCCCACATTTACAACCAAACTCAAGATCACTATCAGCGCGAGACGTCCCTGGCGGTGGATAGCCACCAGGAAGTCGGTTCCCAATGGTACCAGGGCGAGCACCGAGGCCCCTACCACGAGAATCTGGCTGCTCAAGACCGCTGGAAGGTATTTCGGAAAACCTGTCCGGTACAACGGTTCAATGAAGAACATACACATGGGAAATACCAGAGGCAGAACCCAACATAATGTGGTCGCGGGTTCCCATACCACCCGTGCCACCAGAGCCGGATCCGAGGTCGCCCCCATCTTCTCGTTTACGCGCGGATTAAAGACGCGGCTCAAGGATTCGGGGAGCATTTGAAGAACCGAGGCCAGTGTGATCCCCATGAAATAGAGACCGGTGGCTTCGCTTCCAAGCAGTGATACCGTAACAATCCGGTCAAAGGTGGTTCCCATCATGTAGGTCCACCAAACCAAGGTGATTGGGAAACCTACTGTGATGAGCTGGATAAGCTGCCGGAGATTAAATCTGGGACGCATGGGGGGACAGAGACCATGGGCCAAATGTGAGGAGGTGATTGTGATACTCCACTCCGCCACCGCAAATCCCAGGCACACCCCTGTCACACCACCCAACCAAGCTCCCAAAGGGAAGAACAGCAAATAGGCCGCACCCCGCACTCCCCGTAATATTCCTGCTTGCTCGAAGAGATGACGTATGGTGAAGCGGTCGAAATACAGAGCCCCCACTGTAGTCCCCGCCACCGTAATCAACATAAAGAAGGCGGGCAGAGCATATTGTGAAATCTGTGAAGTGGGTGCGAGTGAAATTCCTGTTAACAGGCATATTATTCCAACCAACACGAACACAACCGAGGAAAACCAGGCCATCCACAAAGAGAGATTCTCGATGGCCTGAGCACCCTCCTCATCACCCGCTCCACGTAGACGCGGAACCTCTTTCCGGTAGGCCTCAAGTACCCCCAGGTGGTTAATGGTTCCGTATACATAGATTAACCGGATTGTGGAAAAGATTCCCAAACGGCTAGGACCCAGGATATTGGCCACTAGAAAAGTGGAGATCATCCCGAATACACGGGCGATCCCCATCCCCACCACCATGAAGAGAATGTGTAGAATGACACCCCTGTTAGGGGGCATGGGTGGTGCCCCCCGTATGAGGCCTAACGAATCTTCCGTAGGATCTTCGCAGTTAGCATCCAACGCAGCTCTCCCCGGGGAGGTGCATCTTGTGAAATAAGGTCGACCCTGGCCACTCCACTCTTGGATAAGGCCACATCTCCAGAGGACACCCCCGCCGCCAGACGGGCCACCCAATCACCGAGCTGGGGTTGATGTCCCACAAGAAAAAGGTTCAACTCGGGTGGAAGCTTGGCGAGGGACAAGAACAGATCCTCCGCCTCTCCAATGAAGGCCAGGCCGCGTTGCTCCTCCATCTGAGGGATGGAGAGCTCCTTGCGGATAATCTCGGCGGTCTCCGCTGCTCTGACTAAGGGACTGTACCAGATCAGGTCTCCCTTGACCCCCAATCTGCGTAATCCTGTGCAGGCATCGACTGTGACTGATTTCCCCTTGGGAGTAAGAGGCCTTTCGTCATCTGTTTCGATCCCATTCTCGCCAATCTGGTTAGCCTCACCATGACGAAAGATATAAAGGGTTGCTGACACTGAATAAAGCTCCTTCCTGTATCAAGTATCCCAGTGTCACCTAATGTCCATGCCTCTGAGCCGGTGATCGTCACCGGACGAGGAGATACAAGACAATTCACCTACAACTTATACACCACCACGTATGAAATGGAACTCTCCTGGGAATAGCGAGGAGAGTCGGCTGGGATGTGGAAAATCTGTGCGAAACCCGTTCTTTTCCTCTTGACAAAGAGGGGGTTGTGGCCGATATTATTCCTGTACGTTGTAAAGGGCGGTAATTTTGTTGCTTTGCTGGTCATTGTGACCTGGTAGGTGGGTGAGGTGGACGTAAGGATCGGGGGGTGAATCCCCATCCAGAGTGAGTTGTCACTCCGGGAAAAGAGTAGGCCAGAGGTCTGACTCTTCTCGTAAACGTCCCCTTCCAACGAGTCTCGCCAAGAGAGCCATCCTCCAGCGCAACACGTCCAGTGAAGCAAATCATTCACAAACCAAGATTGTTAGGGTAGAGTATACGCAGATTCTCCCCCAGAGATCCCTTTCCAGCTCAGAAGGGATCTCATCCCCTAGGGGCCCGAAGCACCCTACTTCGGGCCCCGATTTATTTTTCAGGTGTTTTTTTTCATGAGTCATTCCAATCTCACTTCAACCATATACCCCCTCTTGGTGGTGGCTGGCTTGATTGAGCACAATGGCGAGTTTCTTGTCACGCAACGCCCTACCGGCGACTGGATGGAGGGGGCATGGGAATTCCCCGGAGGTAAACTCCATCCCGGCGAAGATCCCCGCAAAGGCCTTGAGCGCGAGATCCATGAGGAGCTGGCACTTCATGTCAGAGCTGGTGCGGTCGAGGAAGTCTTGTTGCACCAATACCCAGACCGCACGGTCCTTCTATTGTTCTTCCATTGTGAGGTGATCACGGGGGAGCCGGTTGGGTGTCTGGGACAAGATCTGAAATGGGTATCTCCCACGGCCATGCGGGAGATGAACTTTCTCCCAGCTGACCAGCCCATCGTTGAGCGCTTGGCCACACGTTAAAGAATGGGTGGCTCTATGCCCCCAATAGTTCCCTTTCTCCATTCTCTGCATATTCCCAAGAGTGACTCGCTTGACAGAAGATGAGTGGAAAGCGATCTTCATCACCTGTACATTGTTTTGACCAAATGCTTTTCTTTACAGGAAGGAGTGTGGAATCTCTTGCGGCTAGCGGTTATCGGAACTGGATATGTGGGGCTTGTGGCGGGAACATGTTTTGCCGATTGTGGTAATGATGTGGTTTGTGTGGATGCCGATGAACGGAAGGTAGCAGCCCTCCGGCGGGGAGAGATCCCCATCTATGAGCCAGGGCTGGAGGAGCTGGTCCGCCGTAATCAACAAGAGGAACGCCTGAGTTTCACCACAGACCTTGCACAGGCCGTGTCAAAGTCGCAGGTCATTTTCATTGCTGTCGGCACACCCCCCTCGGAGGATGGCTCGGCGGACCTGACCAATGTTCTCGCGGTGGCAAGACTGATTGGGCAACACATGCGGGAGCGCAAGATCATCGTGATTAAGAGCACGGTTCCACCAGGGACCTCGGCCCGGGTGGCGGATGCCATCCACAATGTGACCTCGACAGACTTCGCGGTGATCTCGAATCCGGAGTTTCTGAAGGAAGGGGCGGCGATCGATGACTTCAATCGTCCCGACCGGATTCTCTTGGGAGGCTCTGATTCCGAGGCCCTGGAGATCATGAAAGACCTCTATGCTCCCTTTGTCCGTACCGGTAACCCGGTCTTGGTGATGGATAATGTGACCGCTGAACTGTCCAAGTATGCCGCCAATGCGATGTTGGCCACGCGCATCTCCTTCATGAACGAGATCGCCAATGTGTGCGAGAAGGTGGCGGCGGATGCCGGGATTGTCCGCGAGGCTATTGGTCTGGATCAGAGGATCGGCCATCATTTCCTCTTTCCTGGTGTTGGGTATGGTGGTTCTTGTTTCCCCAAGGATGTTCAGGCGCTGGTGGCGCAGGGAGCTGGTCTGGGACTTCCCATGTCGATTCTCTCAGCGGTTGAAGAGGTCAACCGGGACCAGAAGGCCAAGTTGTTCGAGATCTTCTTCGATCATTTCCATGGGCAAGTCCAGGGGAAAAGTGTGGCGGTCTGGGGATTGGCGTTCAAACCCCGTACTGATGACATGCGCGAGGCCCCCGCGGTCACGCTCATCGGAAAACTGCTCGCGGCGGGATGCACGGTCCGGGCCTATGATCCCGAGGCCATACAGACCGCTAGATCTCTCTTTGGAGACCGGATCGAGTATGCTCAAGGAAACTACCAGGCCTGTGAAGGAGCGGATGCTCTCATGGTGGTTACCGAATGGAATGAATTCCGCCGTCCTGACTTTGAACGCATCCGCGGTTTAATGAAAGTTCCCTTGGTCTTGGATGGACGGAACCTGTATAATCCCACGCGCATGGCCAAAATGGGCTTTACATACTATTCCATCGGCAGGCCGCCGGTGGTCCAGAAGGAATCCTGACTACGATGATCCAAGGTGCAATTGTCACACCCCTACGAGTAATGTCCGATGAACGCGGACGGCTGATGGAGATGTACCGCAGCGATGACCCCAATTTCCTCCGCTTCGGGCAAACCTATATGACCACGGCTTACCCCGGTGTGGTGAAGGCCTGGCACTACCACAAGAAACAGGTGGACAACTTCATCGTGGTCCATGGGATGTTGAAGGTGGTGCTATTTGATTCCCGTGAGGATTCGCCCACCAAGGGCGAGGTGAATGAGTTCTTCCTCGGTATCCACAACCCGGTCCGTCTGACCATTCCTAATGGGGTCTATCATGGCTTCAAGTGTATCAGCGAGCATGAGGCCATCTGCATCAATGTCCCCTCGGAACTGTACAATTACAAAGAGCCGGATGAGTTCCGGCTCCCAGCGCACAATTCCGAGATCCCTTACGATTGGGGACGGCTGGACCGGTAGAAAGACCTCACTCCTATCTCCCCTCTCCCACGAGGAGAGGGGATACGCTCTCCCTTCTCCTTGTGGGAGAAGGGGGGTGGGGTGATGAGGTTGATTGTGGAGCGAGTTGAGATTGAGACTGTAGGAACAGTAACCCTATTTCTTTCCCCTCAGTATCATGGTCTCCCGTGCCATATCTGAGATCTTGACTGTCCGGTAACCGCTCACTCCGGTGTCGAGGGTATCATGCAGGGGACCGCTCCAGTCCTCGGGAATGGAGGCGGTTCCATGCAGCATCCCAAAGACCGATCCCACCGTGGCTCCGTTGCAGTCGGTGTCAAAACCGGGCTGTACCGCACGGCAGATGGAGCGTCCGAAATCCTCCTCGCCCCAAAGCAGGCCGATGGCGACAATCTGCGCGTTGCTGTTGGTATGGCACCAATGATGGGAATCTTTCTCGTTCCAGCGTAGATGGAGACGCTTGACCGCTTCATCATAACCGATGCCTTCCTTACTCCAGGCGAGGATCTCTTTGATATCCGCCGCGAGACGGCATTTGGCGGGGATCTCGGTGAGTCCCACTTCGATCATCTCGCGTACACCACCCACAAAGGGAGCCGCTGCCAGCATGGCCGCCACCCACATCTCGCCATAGATGCCATTCTTGATGTGGCTGATCGAAGCATCCCGCCAGGCATATTCCGCAGCCAGTTCCGGGTTGCCGGGGGCCACATACCCCCAGAAATCAGCACGGATTTGTGCGCCGATCCACTCCCGGTAGGGGTTACGGTAAGAGGCCGAGGCGGGTGGCATCACTAACAAAACCAAGTTCCGGTAGGCCACTCGTTCAGCGGTACAGGTGTGCAGGATCGGTAGATTGGACAACCAGAAATCAGCCACATCACTGGGTTTGAAGCCAGGTCCATATTGCTTGTAGATGGCCAGGCCGGTGACCGTGTAGTTGGTGTCATCATCCTCGGTCGCATGATCGATGTGGTTGATGAAGGGGCCATCTGGATTAACCGAATACTTGGTCAACACCTCCTTGGGGAGATCGGAGCTGATATAGCGTGAGAGTGGAAAACTCCCCGTATCCCGTAACAGTCCCCCCAGCCTCTCCATATGCCAGCCCTCGACCGGCTTGCCCAGAGCATTCCCCGCGCAACGACCCACCCAAGCCCCATGGACGTGATCAAGCAGCTGGCTGTCAGTGAGTTTGTTCTCAAACCGCCGGGGCCCCTCTGGACGCGTGGCATGGATCGCTTCCAGATCAGAGGGTTCCTCAAAAGGATAGTCTGAACGCATGGGCAGAACTTGCGCCTTATCGAGCAAGGTCTGCGCGCGTGGCTGGAGGGACATATCTTTGTCGAGATCCATTCCACGCAGGGCCTCGAACTCGGCCTCCAGGCTGGAGTGGTCCCGCCCCTCCTCTTCGAGTTGACGGTGTTCAGTGTTCAGGTCGGAGGAACTGATATAGAGCCATATGTGGGGCATGGGGAGAATCGTCCTTTCCGTGGGTTGATAGAGATCGTAGAATATCTTCGAAGATATGGGGAGGAAGGAAGAGATGGGGATTGATGAAGTTTTTTCTGAGGAGCGGGAACGCATCCTCGAGATTGCCAAGGCACATGGCGCACGGAACGTACGTGTGTTCGGATCTTTCGCGCGCGGAGAGGCGCGGGCGGACAGCGACCTGGACCTCTTGGTGGATGTAGATGAGAAGCACTCGGCTTTCTTCCCGGGTGGTCTCATTGCCGATCTGGAGGAAACCCTTGGACGGAAGGTGGATGTGGCCGAGGAGTCTGGTTTGCATTGGTTTATTAGGGAGCGGATATTGAAGGAAGCGGTTTTACTATGATTACACACCAATCTTTAGATGATACCCAGCGCGCCGCGCGCGAGCAATTCAGTAAACAAAGCCACCAGTATGCCAAGGGACATATCCTGGAAAATGTGGAGGATGTCGCTCAGGCGGTGGAGAAGATGGGACTACCACAGCGTGCCGAGGTTCTTGATGTAGCGTGCGGAGCCGGACATACGGGCTTGTATCTGGCCAGCCTGGGGCATTCGGTCACGTTGACCGACATTACCCAGGCCATGTTGGACCGTGCCACCGAGTTGGCCGCGGAACGCGGGCTGGTGGTCAAGACCAACCATCATACTGCCGAGTCACTTCCTTATCAGGAGGCTTCTTTCGACCTGGTGACCTGCCGTGTGGCCGCGCACCACTTCAGCTCCCCCCAGGCCTTTGTCCATGAATCCGCGCGGGTTCTCAAACCGGGGGGGTATTTTCTGGTCATCGATGGTTCGGTGGAGGACAACCAACCCGAGGCCGAGGAGTGGCTGCATTGGGTGGAGAAATACCGTGACCCCAGCCACAACGGATTCCTGCCCCCACGGCGTTGGAAGAAGATGTGCGCGGACGCTGATCTGGATGTACTCAACTGTGTCCTTGTACCCTTCAAACAGCCCGACCTCAACTGGTATTTCGACACCGCTGGAACCTCCCCCGAGAACCGCGAGAAGGTCCTCGAAATGATCCACAACGCCCCCTCTCAAGCACGCCACCTGTTCAAACTGGGGGAAGAAGAGGGAAAGATTGTGTGGTGGTGGCAGAGGGTGACGGTGGTGGCGAGGAAGGGGTAACCATTTGAGAAAGAATCGAAAATGAGGAAGTATCGTCATTCCCGCGAAGGCGGGAATCCACGCCTACATCACAATCTCGATTCTTTCAGCAGACTGTTAATGAACCGGTATCGGCAGTCCATCCATCACCAAGGATTCCAGATATGCCTCGATAGCCTCTTCAGCCATTTCCATGGCATGACCATAGTCCTTCCCCCACGTAATACAGCCGGGAAGGGCGGGGACAGTAACCGTCAGTCCTCCTTCAGGCTCCGGTTCGAGATGGATCCGATATGCAAATGAGGTCATGGTGAAAATATACTAACTGGTTAAGTGAAAGTCAAAGAGAATCTCACCCAGCCCCCGCCCTCTGCCAGGGCCGGTCTCCATTGCCCCCTTCCTTGGGTTTATACGGCGCCACATCGAAACTCACACGGTCTTTATCGAGTAGGTCCTCCACCTGGTACACGAACTCCTTCGAGGGAGAAACAATGAAATCCTGACCGGCCTGGATGATCACTTCACCATGGCGCGGGGTCTTCACATGGAAGAGCACCTTGGCCTTGCCACGGTGACGGCGGAAGGTGGTCTTGAGGCTGGTCATGAGCTCCTTACCCAAGCCCTCGGAGAGCAGATCCACATGCACCGCGCGGACATTCTCCTCCCAGGCCGTCTTGATGGGACGCAGGCTGTCGAGGGTCATCTCCGCCCGTTCGCGTCCAATGGATGCCTTCCCCTCCACCACCAGGATGCTTCCCTCGTAGAGATGGGCCTGATGAGTAACCAGGTCCTTGGGGAACACGACAATCTGGAACTCTCCCGAGAGGTCCTCCAAAGTGACATCCGCCATGATCTCGCCATTGCGGGTCTTGCGTTTCCGGACCTGGGTCACAATCCCCACCATGCGTGCCTTGATCGACTCATCCCCCTCCAGTTCGGCGATGTCCGCGGCGGTCTTGGTAGCCAGGCTGTGCATCTCGCGTTCGACCTCGGCCAGGGGATGACCGGTGACATAGAAGCCCAGTAGGTCCTTCTCACCCTTGAGATTTTCGGCGTCGGATAACTCCGGGATATCGGGATAAGCCACCTCGCTGGTAGCCCCGACACCGAAGTCACCAAACAGGCTGACCTGCCCGATGGAACGGTCCTTGTGCTTGGAGGCGGAGACCTCCAGGGCCTGCGGGTAGACCTGCAGGAGCTGGGAACGCTTCTTCCCGAAACTGTCCATAGCTCCGCAACGGATCAGGCATTCGATGATCTTGCTGTTGGCCACGCTGGTATCGATCCGTTCACAGAAATCACGCAGATCCTTGAACTCGCCGTTCTCATCGCGTTCCCGCAGAATCGCGCCGACCGCCGCCTCGCCCACTCCCTTGATCCCGGCGAGTCCAAAACGGATGCCGATCGGGGTGACCGTGAAGTTCTCCAGGCTCTGGTTGATGTCAGGTGGCAAGACCGGGATGTCCATATCCCGGCAGTCATTGACATACCTGACCACCTTGGCGGTATTGTTGCGGTCGTTGGTCATGGCCGCCGCCATGAACTCTCCCGGGAAATTCGCCTTCAGATAAGCGGTTTGATAAGAGATGACTCCATAAGCCGCGCTATGAGACTTATTAAAACCATACCCCGCGAAGTATTCGATCTTGTCGAACAGCTCGGCGGCCATCTTCTCTTTGTAGCCATTTTTGGCCGCGCCAGCCGCGAATCTCTCCTTCTCCTTGGCCATGAGGTCAGCCTTCTTTTTCCCCATGGCGCGGCGGAGGATGTCGGCCTCCCCCATGGTGTAGCCGCCGATCTTCTGGGCCAGCTGCATGACCTGTTCCTGATAGAGAATCGTCCCATAGGTGCTGGAGAGGATCGGTTCAAGGTCGGGATGGAGATACTGCGCCCGCTTACGTCCATGCTTGATGTCGGTGAAGTCGGTAACCATTCCGGATTGGAGCGGTCCGGGACGGTAAAGGGCCATGAGCGGAACCACATCCTTGAAGGTCTCCGGATGGAGCTTCTTGATGAGGTCCTTCATGCCCGCCGATTCTAACTGGAAGATACCGTTGGTGCGCCCTTTCTGAAGGAGCTCATAGGTCTTGGCATCATCGAGCGGGATGGTCTCGATGTGGAAATCAATACCACTTTGACGGATCGCATCCACGGTATCCTCAATCACCGAGAGGGTCTTGAGACCCAGGAAGTCCATCTTCACCAGACCGAGGATCTCCAGGTATTTGTGCTCATATTGGGTGCAGGTGTCGCCACTGTTGGTCTTCATCAGCGGGCACATGTTGATCAGGCTCTCGGGCCCGATCACGATCCCGGCGGCATGGACCGAGGTTTGACGGATGGTGCCCTCGATCAACAAGGCGATTTCGAAAAGACGCTGGTGGTCGGAATCTTCATCGCGGCAAGCGCGTAATTCCGGAGAAGCATCCAATGCTTCACTCAGTTTAATGTTGAGTTCATCAGGAACGAGTTTTGCAATCCGGTTCCCCTCGCTGGCGGGCATTCCCATCACCCGGGCCACATCGCGTACCACCTGCTTGGCTCCGAGGCGCGAGAAGGTGGCGATCTGAGAAACACTTTCCTTGCCATACCGTTCAGCGCAATAACGGATGACCTCCTCACGGCGTTTATCAGAGAAGTCGGTATCGATATCGGGGGGTGATTCACGCTCGGGATTAAGGAAGCGCTCGAAGATGAGTCCATGTTCGAGTGGATCGATATCGGTGATGCGTAGCGAATACGCCACCAGGCTGCCAGCGGCACTGCCACGTCCCGGTCCCACCGCGATGCCACGCGAACGGGCGAAATGGATGAAGTCCCAGACGATCAGGAAGTACTCCACGAAACCCTTGGTATGCAGGATCTCGAGCTCGTATTCCATCCGTTCACGTACCACACGGGGTAGATGTTGAGCGGTTTCTGACCATGTTCCCGGACTGGGAGGCGGGGTGCCCATCGGTGTAAGAGTCGGAGCCGGTATCAGACCAGGTTGCCAGTCCTCATCCTCCGCGTGATCGAAATAGCGTTCCCAAGCCCCCTGGTAAGCCAGGTCCCGTAAGTATTCGAAGCAATCCATATCCTTGGGGGGCTCGAAACGGGGCATAATGAGTTTACCCCCTTTAGTGGGAAGTTCGACTTGGCAGCGGTTGGCGATTTCGAGGGTATTCTTGAGAGCCTCAGGGTAATCACCCAGCTGAGACCACATCTCCTCTGGGGACTTCAAGTAGAACTCATCGGTCTCGAAGTGAAGACCATCGGGATCATTCATCAAGGTGCCGGTCTGGATGCAGACCATGGCACGGTGAGCCTCGGATTCGGAGCGTTTAATATAATGGCAGTCATTGGTGGCAACTAATGGCAGTCCCATTTCACGAGCCAGTTGAATGATCCCTTGGTTGGCCTTCTCTTGTTCGGGGAGGCCATTGGGCATGATCTCCAGGTAGAAGTTATCTGACCCGAAGATCCCGGTGTAGGTCTCGATGACCTCGCGGGCCTTCTTGATGTCATCCCGTAATAGGGATTGATTGGCCTCTCCGGCGAGACAACCTGAGAGCCCGATCAATCCCTTGCAGTGTTCACGCAGGACCTCACGGTCAATGCGTGGGCGGTAATAAAAACCCTCGGTGAAGGCGATGGTGGAGAGCTTGAGAAGGTTCCGGTAACCTTCGTTGTCCTTGCAGAGGAGAGTCAGGTGGTTGTAATGACCTCCGGAGCCGCCGGAGGCGGCCCCAGTATTCTTCCCTCCTCGATCGAGACGGCTCCCGGAGGTGATATAGGCTTCGCACCCGATTAACGGATGGACCCCAGCGTTGCGTGCCTTGCCGAAGAAATCGAGCGCGCCATACATATTCCCGTGGTCGGTGAGTGCCACCGCACCCATCGAGTGCCCCTTGACCGCATTGACCAGACGGTCCAAACGGCACATCCCATCTAGAATCGAATACTCACTATGCAGGTGTAAATGAACAAAAGGTTGGTCGCTCATGGATTCCCCCCCCTTGATAAAGAAGGAAGCACCAAACCTTCGGAAGGTCAAGATCTTCTTAAGCTCCCAATTGCCCGGAGCCCATGAATCCCGTACCTTTAAGCCGTACTACGATGAATTCCTTGCTCCATTGGGAGGCTCCATTCAAATGGTATCGAAACCGCTAGCGCTGTCGGGGAAATCCTTTTTAATCTTTCTCATGGTTCTGACTCTCGGCACTGGGAGTTACGGAGCCAGGCTTCAGGTCTCACCCCAAGCGGGAGTGACCCTGGATGGTTGGAAGGCAGAGATCACCACCTTCTCACTCTCGCCCCGTATCGTGTCGTTGATGATTGTCCCGGAGGAGGTCAAAGCGGTCACCCTCACTGTTCGCGCCGGGGGACTCGATGCTGGAGACTATGATCTCGCGGTCTCTGGATCACCAGTGAAGCGGTACTCCGCCGAGGATCTCGCGAAGGGGGTAGAGGTACTCATCCCCGAGGTCATGGGAGTCATTGCCGGACCCGCCAAGGTCTGGGCGGATGAGTGGGTGGGACGCCTGGACCGGGCGGAGGCGAAAGTAGCGGACTTGGGGTATACCCCCCAGGAAACCCCCGCCAGTATCCAACAACAGGTGAACCTACTACGTGGTCTTCCGCCAGTTTTGGAGGATGCCGCTCAGGCCAAATCGGCGCGTCTCTGTATCGCACGGAGTGAATCCGGTCCCGTGGCATTACCCGCCCTTTCCAGTCATAGCCTTGCTGAGATCAACCAGAAAGTAGAGGCCGCTCATGCAGCTAGCATCCAGTTGATCCACCTCGTCAACAATCTGGATGAAGCAGCGGTGAAACGTGCCATCTTCAGCGAGATATTGGGGGACTGGATCGTTAAGCCCAAGGGCAAGGAGATCGAGATGGCCCTGGCTGGTCAGCCCGGGATCGCGGAGTTCATCCTTCCCATCCAGAACTCCTTTGCCAATCCCGCGGTCTCTTTGAATCTGACACTGAAGCCACCCACAGGCTGGGAACCAAACTCAGATCGGGAATCCTCTTTTGATCTGGAACCGGGCCAGTCCAAAGACCTTTCCTTCTCCTTCAGCATCCCCCCGGCCACCCCCGGCCAACGGATCGCAATCCCCGTGGATCTGAAGATCAAGATCGCAGGAGAGACAATCCTCCAGAAAACGGGCGTAGGCTTTGGTAATGAGTTCCTCAAGTCCTGGAAGATTGTGGGGCCTTTCCCCATAGTCAGCCACACCAATGTGGAAGTTGGATTTGCGCCGGAGAAAGACACCCTTTTTTCCTCAAGATATGATACACCCACTGGATCGGTGACTTGGAAAGAGGTTCAGGCTGAACGCAATGGACTTGTGGACCTGGGGAAAGCCTTTGCGGACGAGACCAACTGTGTTGCCTACGCCACACTGTGGGTTTACCTGCCATCTTCGCAGACCTTGGAGGCATCGGTAGGCAGCGATGACTCCATTAAGGTCTGGGCCAATGAGAAAGCGGTCTTCAGCCGTTCCGCTTCACGTGCGGCGGCTCCCAATCAAGATGTTTTCCTATTGCCTTTGAAGATGGGATGGAATCGTCTTCTAGTGAAGATAACTCAAGGCTCTAATCAATGGGGCTTCTTCTTCGATTTGAGAGAAAGAACGGGAGTCACTCCCCGGGGGATGCGGTTTGCTTTGGAACCGCCCAAGAGATGAGACCGGAGATGATCTCCTGACGTCTGAGTCTCGATGAGGAATGCATTGGGTTGCTCAAGTTGTCAAAAAGGATGGTCAGCGGCCGGAATCCTGATTTTGTCTGGGATTCTGGTTTGTTCTTGTACCTCTCTACCCAAACGCAGCGCCTCTTGGCCGAGTCTGGCAGCCAAGATGACCGGCGCGAAGAAGGAGGTATCCATCCCGCTGGTCGAGATCGGAACTGGTCCGCTGGGTAAGGTCCCCTATATCGGCGTGCAAGCGGAATACGGGGATCAACCTCTACTCCTCCAGATCGATACCGGTAGTTCTCTGACTTTGTTGCGTGAGTCCTTGCGTACCAGTTTGAGTGCGCGCCAGGTCAGTAACGCCGAGGTGCTGGGCGCGACAGGGAATATGGCCGAAGAGACTCTCTACCGGACCTCCTCTCTGTCTATTGGGGGCTTTCATCTCAAGAACGAAATCGTGGCCTTCCTGCCAGACAAGCAAATCGATGCCCTCGGACGCCGGGAGTTCAAACAAAAGCTGGATGGGGTTTTGGGGGCCTCCTTACTGCATCGTGGTGAAGTCGAGATCAATACGGAAAAGAAGATGTTGATTGTACGCCCCTTTGAGGATGCCCAAGCCCAAAGCCTCTCTAATAAGACTGCGATGGTCTGGGTTCCAGACATGAATGGCTTTGCGATTCCGCTTGAAGTTGGTTCCGACCGGAGTGTCCGTTTTCTGCTTGATACCGGAACCAATGCCGAAATCATCTTCGATTCTGAGGGAGTCTATGGGGAGCGTATCCAGGCGTCTGTTCCCATTGGATCCGCTGAATGCGGGAGTATCCGTGGAACCTACCAGGTAAAGGCCTACTGGTTACCCTTCCCAGTCTCGGTGGCGGGACGGCGTTCTGAACCAGGGACACGCGTGTATGTCGAATCCAGAGAAGATCATCGTCATGCCGGGAGCGTGGGTATCCCACTGATCTGGGCCTACAAACGGGTTATCCTTAACGCCCAGCAACAGACCGCCGCCTTCGAGCCGAAATAAAGATGGGGCCTTATACATCTGGCCCCGGAGCATCACCGTATGTTGTTCATGCTTCAGCATGTGGGTCTCGTCCAAATATGAATTATGAGGTTGCCCCACATGCTGAAGCATGAACAACATACGGTTTGCCCCCGCAAACAACAGATTTTAAGGTTGTTGATTCACCGCCTAATTTCTGCAGATTTTATGGTTTCAGCGCCTTCGCCAATCCCACCAGCTGGATGAACTCCGTACGGTAGCCTGCCATGTCGGCCCCTTTTCCTTCCTGAGCTAGTGCGAGCACCGTGTCAAAGGTGGCTGTGCCCCGGTAGGGCGACTCACGCAAGAGCATTCCGAAGGAGGCTACAGCGGCAGCGAACTTGAAATCGGGGGTGACTCCATCCAACCTGGGGCCTGGATCGGTGACTGGCACCTCGATCAACTTGCTGGGGTCCCCTTCCGGAGCCTTGTAGCGCAGTTTGACAGTCAGCATCTCCGGGCTATCCACATTGGTCATGGCGGGCAGAGCAGCAGGTTTCTGGTACTTGAGCGGATCGACTCCCGCCATGTTGATGGGGGTTCCCACCGGGACCACCTCATAGAGCGCGGTGACCGTGTGTCCCGCGCCGATCTCTCCAGCGTCTTTACGGTCATCGTTGAAATCCTGCGCCGCCATCACCCGGTTTTCGTAACCGATCAGACGGTAAGCTCCGACCTTGCCGGGGTTGAACTCGATCTGGATCTTGACATCCTTGGCGATGGTCATCAGGGTCCCGGACATCTGTTCGACCAACACCTTGCGGGCCTCCTGGAGGGTGTCAATGTAGGCATAATTGCCATTCCCCTTGTCGGCCAAGGTCTCAAGGGTGGCGTCCTTAAGATTCCCCATGCCAAAGCCGAGAACCGAGAGGAAGACACCACCCTTGGCCTTGTCAGTAATGATCTTCTGGAGCTCTTCACGGTCCGAGACACCGACATTGAAATCCCCATCGGTGGCTAAGATGACCCGGTTGATGCCAGTCTTGAGCAGCGTCTGTTCGGCGGTTTTGTAGGCTAACTGGATACCACCCTCACCATTAGTGGAACCCCCTGAGTTGAGGCCATCGATGGCTGCCTGGATCGCGGGCTTGTTAGAGCAGGGGGTGGAGGGCAGCACCAGACCGGTTGAACTGGCATAGGTGACAATGGCCACTTGGTCCGCCGGCTGGAGCTGATTGAGCAGCAGCGTCATCGCCTTCTTGAGTAGCGGGAGCTTGTTCTCGGGCTGCATCGAGCCGGAGACATCGATCAGGAACACCAGGTTACAGGCAGGACGATCTCCACCTGGTGGAACCTTGCCCTTGATCCCGATGCGCACAAGCCGGTGCGTGCTGTTCCAGGGGCATTCGGAGACCTCGACATGCGTGGCGAAGGGCTCCTCACCTGTGGGCGGGGCATAATCATAGGGGAAGTAGTTGAGCATCTCCTCGATCCGCACCGCATCCTTGGGAGGCAGGGAGCCTTGGTTCAGGTAGCGACGGAGATTGGCATAGGCGGCGGTGTCCACATCGATCGAAAAGGTCGAGAGGGACTCATCTGCCGCACTCTTGAAGGGGTTGTCCACTACACCGGAGTAGGTCTCGACACCCTCGGATTCGGTGGGGGTGATGACCTCGGGTTTTCCGGTCACCACTACAGTCCCACCCTCTGCTAGATTTGGGTAGAAGTATGCGGTACCACCAAACATGCGCTCCTCACCAGCTGCTACCTGTTGTTGGAGGGTAGCTCCACCCATCATGTCCATCATACCCATACCACCCATACCGCCACCCATCCCTCCAACTGGCCCACTGCTCGCGGGCGCTGATTGAGTTTGCTGACTGTTCGAGTCGTAGTACCAATTGCCCGCTTGAAGGGATGACTTGTCACCGTCCGCTATGTCAAGTCTGGTGGCCGGTCCAGACCCCCCTCTATCACTGAAACTGTGAGCCGAGAGGTCATCCCAGGAGTCCACATCCTCATCCACCTCCTTGAACTTCTCCTCTGGAGCGGGCTCATTCTGGGTGATCAAATCTCGTGTTTTATCTTCAGCCATTGCCTGTACACGGCGGGCTCGCGATTCATTGTGAGAGAAGCCCATATTGCGTGGGGCGGGGGCAGCGGATGCAACGCTTGGTTGGGCCTCGTATTTGGAGGTTCCCGCCTCAGTAGCGGGTGCTAGTTCAGGTGCAGGCGCTGTTATCACACCGGCAATTTTTCCGGACTCCACTTTTTTGGCGGTAATCGGGACTTCCGCGACACTGGCTGCTGCGAGCGGTGCTGGTTGAACAGGTACGGCTGCCGGTGGTGCCGGAAGCTCCACCACTTTGGGACGCTCGCTTTCACTCAGAGCTCCAATCCTTTGTCCGGTGAATCCAGCCACATTAGACATACCCGCGTTGGCGATTTGCAGGGACTCGGTCTGAGGAGCCACCGGCGCGGCTGCGTCAACAACTGTCTGTGGAAGAACTGGCGGTTGACCGATCCGTTCAGTCTGACTGGTTGTCAGGAGCATGTGCGATCCAAACTCTTGTGAGGAATCCTTGGACACTACCGTCACCTGATCGCCTACCTTACCCAAGGGACGACCTGCGATGGCCTCAACGAGGGTGGGTTGTGGCGTGACTGCCATACCTCTGATGAATCTCCCGGAGGTTTCCTGCGCTTGCTCACCTCGTAGAATGGAATCGGCTGGTAACTCTTCCTTATCCATGGAGACCCCCTTCGCCACCTCCATTCTGTCTAGGGTTTCCACTTTGGCCTGATGGTGTTGATCAGGGATGCCGGATTGCAGAAACAGATAGCCCAGTCCAAGGACCAGGCAGGTGGCGAAGGCGCCTGCGAGTTGGTAAGGCTGGAAGAATCCTCTCCACCCAGCAAACCAGGACAATGTCTTCCCGTTGGAATGTGCGAGGTGCTTTTCGATGACCCCGCGTTGTACAGGGGTAAGGACTGGGTGTGGCTCGCTGGCGAGTTCCTGGGACAGGACCTCCGCGAGATTCCTGAACTCCGCAACCAGTTCACGGTCTTCCTCGGAGTCTTGGATCATCTTTTCAAACTCAACCCGTTCGGCCTCTTCCAACTCGCCAAGGGCATAGGCGGTCAATCTGGGATCATTGGGATCGATTCGATTCATGGCGTTCCTCCTTCACACCTTCGCCGGTGCCTGGGCGAGGCGTTCACGGATGGTTTTCATCCCGGTGTGGATCAGGAAACCGACATTGGTCACGCTGTCTCCTGTGATTTGGCCGATCTCTTTGTAGGACAGGCCCTCCTGGAACTTCAGACGGATGACTTCTTGTTGACGTTTGGGGAGGCGGTTCAGGGCCTTCAGAACCTGGCTGGTGGTTTCATGGTGCTCAAAGGTTTCAGCGGGATTCATCTGGTCCGATTCGAGCACCGCGATATGTTCGTCATCGAGCGGATTCATGCGCTTCTCCTTTCTGAAGACATCCAGGGAACGGTTCCGGCAGACCGTGAACAACCAAGGGCCGGCATGGTCCCCAATCTTGGATGGATCCTCGGAGCAGAGCTTGAGGAAGGTGTCCTGGACGACATCTCGCGCGCGGTCGATGTCTCCCAGAAGCCGTGCTGCATAACGGATGAGTGGCCCCTCATAATGATCCAATAGGGAGCGGATCCACTCGGCCCTTGGCGGATGATCCTCTTGCCTCATGCTTCCTCCGTTGGATGGAGATCTTCTACCCTATAGACGTGGGAAGGGGGAATTTCTTAGAAGCCTGGTCAAGAAAACTGAGTTGTGGTGGCACCATGGATTCTCTTGAACGCGGCTCCATGGCCGCGATCATCCAACTCACCGTTTCCCGGTGGTGTACATGGTCGCGGTACGGATATCAAAGGAGTGGAACAGGCTCAGGTCATGAAAGGGGGCATGGTCTTCGTTTCTGAATTCACTGAAGGGGAGTTCAACAGTCTGTCCGCCCTTGACTGCCTTTTCTCTTTTACAGCTGTAAGCCCCGTTGATGGTGAAGGTGGTGGAATTGGGCCAGGCGAAGTCGTTGTTGTTAGTCACCTGGAGACCAGTCTGGGCCGGATTCACGCAGCTCTCGAAGTGGATCAAGGGCTTCGGTGGGACAAGGCGATGGGCCTCGTAGTCTCGTTGGCAGGCACGCACAAGAAACAATACACCCAGGATGAGAATGATGTTTAAAGCAGTTTTCTTGATGTCCATGGTTGGCGAGTCACTTATTTCTGATGAGATTCATGTCACGTTGCGACACATGTACAGAATGATATCTGTGGTGTTGATTGTGCCCGTTACTCTGGGTTCTTTTAGTAATTCGAAATCGGACGGCTCTTGTACTTCAGCTGACGGCGGACCTCGGCGCGGTAGATCTTGAGTTTGGGGATATTGGGATCGAGTTCCTCGGCGGCCTCATAGGCCTTGTCGGCTTCTTCCCATTCCCGGTTGACATGGTGAATCCGTCCCAAGACAAAATGCAGGGTGGGGCTGTTGGGATTATATTCCTCGGCCTTGCGGAGCATCTCCTCGGCGCCCATAAAATAGGAGTGGTCATAATAGCGGTAGGCGAGTTGAGCATAGGTTTCCGCCAGTTCACGGGTGATGGTACGGCGTAACTCATCCTTGGGGGCATTTGGGAGAAGTTTTTCGTAGATATCGATGGCTTGTCCCATTTCGCCATTGCGGGCGGTTTCGCGGGCCTGTTCAATCCCATTCTGGCAGCGTGTGATCCGCTCCGAGAGCACCACTAGATCGATCCGGGATTGGATATCCGGATCCCCCGGCTTCATGCGTAATGCCTCCTGGTAGGTTTCCAGAGCCCGGCGGGTGTCTTTGCGTTGTTCCAGGTAGTAATCCCCGCGTTTGACCATATAGGCCACGAAGGGTTCCGACTTAGTTCCTTGAATCTCTTGATTTTCCAGGGTTAGGGTGCTGCCCGCGAGAAGCTTCACATTAGTGGTGTTCTTGCCCTGACGGACCACATGTCCATCCAAGCTACGGTTCCCAGCGAAATACAACACATCGGCTTGAGAGGTTGAGGCAACGACTAAAAGAAATACGATTAATGCACACTGCAACCGGTTCATCGTCTTCCTCCCCGTAAAGGAATAATAAACCTCCTAACATTCAATCACATTGGGCGAAGGGTAAGAAGGGGATCTCATCCAACTTCGCCGGGTTGTTCCTCCAGGGTTTCTCGAGCTTCGGAGAAGGACTTGAGGGAAACTCCCTCGATGGACATGCAGATGAACCCATACAAGATGACCGGAAAGATCTGGAAGAAATGCGCCAGGTAAGCCACCGCCGTGGCAGCCGGCACCGCCACCCCGAAACAGATCGAGAGGGCCATCTGGAAGCCAAGATGGAAGGGGCCGACATATCCAGGAGCCTGCGGGAGCGAAACCGCTATCGCCACTAGGAAGACCACCAGGCCCGCCTGCGCCCAGGAAAGATCCACTCCGAAGACTCCGCTCAGAATCTGGACATTAAGAATTACCATCCACCACACCATGAAGGTCCAGAACCAGGCCAGTATGAAATCCTTGGGGCTGCGGAAAACCGCGATACCGCTGTGGAAGTGGTCAACCAGCCGGTCCGTGAAATGAATTCCCCGTGCACCCAAGAGACCCGAGAAAACGCGCAAGATTCGTTTGAGTTGCTCGGGAATCAGGCAGATCGCGAGAACCCCGACGATTCCCACCACGAGTATGGCCACCGAGGACTTTTGGGCGATGGCGACCAGGCCATCAAAGGTATAACTCGATCCGAACATCTCCACCGGATGAGCACGGGCATCAAGCGCGATGGTGGGACCCGCGAACCAAAGCGAGAGGACCAGCAGGATCAACATACTACCCATGTCAAAGAGACGGTCCGCGCCATGGAAGGCCATCGCTGTTGCTAAGGGGACATTATAGAGACGGTAGGGAAGATAAACCCGGATGGCCTCTCCCGCGCGCAGTGGCAGGATCGAATTACCCAGGAACATCATCCCGGTCATGGTACAACAAGCCTTGAGCCCCACCTCGGGGTAGTTGGCCAGAATACGGTGGTAACGGAAACCACGAAAGACGATGTTCATCATCATCACCAGCCCGGAGAGGAGGAACCAGGGCCAGGAGGAGGCCTTGGACTCGATCATCCCCACCACTTCACCGAAGTTGACCTTGCGGAAGGTGAACCAGAGACAAAACGCGCTGATAAAAATGAGGACGGAAATGAGGGCTGTTCTCTTCATAGGCGGTCAGGGTGACAATATCCTTCCAAGCGAAAGGAAGCAACGGGGGTGGAGGAATAGACTAGTCGTCCTTTCGATAGATTTCCGACAATCCTTTTTATATAGACCTGCTCATTCAAGGTTAATCTGGAGCAGATCCTCTTTGTTGAGGTGATGATGGTCACATAAATCGGCCAGTATGGAGTTGAGCGTACCGATTTGGAGGGGATCATGTGCGGGGATTGTAATGTGGTGTTCCCCGAAGTCGTTAGTGGTCAAACGAATGTGACTACCCGGCTGATGTGATGCTGTATACCCTAGTTTCGTGAGTGCATGTATCAGATCTTTGGCTGATAGATCTCTTGGCAGCTTCACAGAGCAAGGACCTCATCCTGAACTCGGTGTAAACGGACAATTCTTGGGGCGTCCGCTCGATCTGGAAAATGGCAACGGACCGCATCGATCACATGAGCACGGAGTTCATCCAGGGTATCCCCCTGTGTAAAGATCGAATGCCCCAGCCCTCGTGCCGTGAAGCCGCCATCCGCCTCTTCTTCAACCAGGAAAATGATCTCTGTCATCTTTACCCTCACTTGATCCTTCCTTTATGATCGCACATATTCAAGTCATGGACACCTGGTAACGGATAGAACCTGAGCCTGGGTGAATCAACAACCAACAGATAGAGCGTGGACAATACTCAGAGTGGGGGCTGAAAATAGACCTCTCCATTATAAATGACTTCCAGGAGCCAGCACCATGAAACCTTACCCCATCGAGGGCATGGAATGGGGCATCAAGATCGGGGGAGTAATTGGCTTTACTGTTGGATCGGGTCTGTGGTTTTATTGGTCGGGCTACCACTTCATGCGGACAGGCTTGTTGGTTGCTGGGGGATGCGCTCTGATCGGCGCTTTCTTTGGTTTTCTCCTGGGGGCTCTTTCCGATAAGGTCAGTGGTAAGTGGAAATCGTAAGAACCTTCTTCACCTCGTCCCTCCCAAGGGGATATAGCTGGCCGGATACTGCTGGTGCTTGATACGCTCCACACAGACTCCTTGGCTCTCCCAATAGACCCGCATTTGCTCATTGGTAGCCTCGACACGAGACTCGATCAGATAGAGATAGGCCTCGATTCCCTGATCTTGTCTGCAGACAAACCGGATGGAGTTTTCCAGGACCAACGCATCCAGTTTGCCAAGGTACCGTGACTCCTTCCAGACCTGATCAAAGGTCTTTCTCCACATCACATCAGGTGAACCACTCAAAGTCACCTGAAAGGCGAAAAGGTCACCGGGCAGGATCTCAATACGGGTGGAGTCGATATCCACTGGTTCATACAAGGAGTGGATGGGAGCACTCATTTTACAGCTGGATCTGGTTCCAGGAGACCTTTCTGGACTCTCATCAGACGGACCTCCGTATCTTCTTCGAGAATCAGACGATCTACCTGGCCAAACTCCTCTTGAGCGTAGTCCTTGAATTCAGGGAGAGAAAACATCCCACCTGGTAAAAAACGTCCTTTGGGGGTTCGCCGTCCCCGTACAATCAACCACTGGATCCCTGCGTCTTTGAGTTCCTGGATGAACACCGTGGCCGGAGGGAGACCACATTGGAAACGCATCTGGTTGGTATCTGCCTCTCCGAGCGCCAGATGCTTTCCAGCCATTAACGCGATCATGGGAGCTGTGCCGGAATCACCTGCCATGACCGCATCATCTCCCCTGAGAATCTCATTCCATTTGGCCAGCTCATCGGCGGAACGTTCTTCATGTTGCCAGTAGGTGACCGGTTGACGCATGAAGAGACGGTATTGCCGTGGGATCATGGGATGTGCAATACAGACCAAGAAAAGGAGGCAATAGAAAATCCAAACAACCTTCTTCACCTTGGGGCGTGCTTCCATGATCAATGGATTCCTCCAACGGTCCAAGGCTAATCCCATGAAACCTCCCGAGAGGAGAGCCAGCGCTGGCAGGAACAAGAGCAGGTAAAAATCAAAGATCCGCCCCTGCATGACCAGAAAAACCAGAACGGTCAGGAAATGAACAGCCCCTACAGTAATAAACCGCCACTCATGCTTCATCAAACTGGTTGGTTCTGTCACCAATGGAGAACTTTTTACCTGTCTGGATGGTGAGGCTTGTCGATTTCCAGCCGGATACCAGCTCAATAACCAGAGAAGAACAGTAGCGGTCAGGATATAAAGACTCCCCTGATTACGAATCCCTACTTGACCGAATACAGGAATGATTCCAGAGGCCGATGGTTCTTTGGAAAGATGATAGGTGACATTCATGTCCCAAAAGGCTTTGCCACCTACAAGAGTGCCAGTCATAGCCAGAAGGACCAACATGAAAACAACTGTTCCCAAAAACCACCCGCCATCTCGAAACCGTTTGCTCCGGTCACCCTCCCCCAACCAGAGGATGACTACTAAACCGGGGATACCAGTCACCGCATAGGTCTTGGTCCAGAGCCCCAGTGCCAGACAAAGACCTGACAGAGCAGGTCTCTGTCTGAAAGCGAAAAGGAAAGCCAATCCGATGAATGCCAGGGTTTCCGAGATACCGGTGGCATGTGTGCTGGCACGTAATGAGTCATAGCTAAACCAATAAATGCTCAGAGGAATCACAGTCCAATAACGGAGATGGGGGGTAAGAATTCTGAAAAAGGCGAAACCCGAGAGCACATGGCAAAGGATGGGGATAGCCCGCATCCCGGCAACACTCCAGCCGGTCAGTAATCCTCCGGCCTTCAGAAGCAATAAAAGAATAGGAGGATTGGCATAGAAGAAATCCCGGTATGGTAGATAGGACCACCCCAGGTCATGGGCCATGTAATAATAAATGCCCTCATCGGAGATATACCAGTGAAAGCATGTGCTCTTGAGGCCAAGATAGATGGCAAGGCAGGCAAGGAGTGGTGAGAAATCCCTGATGAAAGAGAAGTATGTGGTCTTACTGGATTGGGAATTCAAGAGAATGTCGCAGCTATCCGATTTTCTTGTGGCACCCCAAGTTACCCTCTGTTATAATCACATTTGGTGAAACTGTCTATCATAAGTTGAAGGGATATTTTGTTTGCCGGGAGAGGGGGGCTCAACCTGAGATGGCTGCTGAGATCTTCATCATCGGAGCGGATAGCGATACTGGCTCGCAGATCGAGAATGTTCTCGAAGCGGTCGGATATAAGATCCGGTCATTTCTGGGTGTTCCGCAGGCCATGGTGGCCTTACACCCGCTGACGACACATTTGGTCTTCATCGATACAGCCACCGCCGGATTCGATCTAGCCGATGAAATCGAGGCCATTCAACGTGTCGCTCCCAGTATCGAGATTATCCTGATCGCGGACTACCAGGATCCGCTCATCGAGGATGATGCCAAGAAGCATCGTATTGGTCTTTGGCTCTACCGTCCCTTCACCCCGCAAGAGATCATTCTCAAGGTCTTTTCGGCCCTGGAGGGGGCAACCTCAATTGGTCCGGATGGGCTTCCAGAACAGGATACCCGCCACGGACACCGGGCGGGAGGTGTCCGAAAGAGTCCACAAGAGAACTAAATCACTCTCCTTACATTGACTTCCTTCTCTTTTCCCTTTTGAATGGGACAATTCAATGGAAAAGAGGATCTGTGTGTCCATGAAACAACCCGATATCCCATTAGAAATCCGTCTCTACCTGATCGACGGTTCCCAGGCCTGCTTCAAACAAATGGATGCCGGGATCTCACAGCGGATTGTCTCCCAAATTCAGCCGGAAAGGATCTTCTCTCAGCCTTACCTGGCCATGGCTGGCGCTTCCTCGCTGACCGGGATCCCCTGCTCCAAAGTGGCCGCCATCGAGTTTGTGACCGAGGTTTATCCAGGTTGGGCTTTTCCGAAAGAAATTTCTGATATTGTCGAGATCACCGAAGACAGTTTCCGGGCGGGATTTATCTCCTTCCGGCAGGCTCTACGGATAAGAGCCCAAACCCCTGAGGTGGGTGATCCCTATGTGAGTTATGGCGAACTCCTCCTCGCTGGTGGGAAGAAGATCCATGTCGAAGTCCATGGAGTCATCCGTAACATTGTGGAGCAACGCCGTCTGGTCCACCAGGTTTTCTACGCTCCCTGCCTAACCGCACGCCGGCGTGAGGGCGGTGCGCTCCTTGTGAATCCCGCGAATCTTCTCACAGTCGAATTCAGCCCCGGGCCTCGCGAGGCTCCCAATACCGCCTGGCCGGCGGAAAGCACAGCGGCCTGGCGGGAAGAATAAACTCTCAGTAGCCCGCGAAGGTGGATTTCCAACTGGTTCGCAAGGCCTCTACCGGTTCATCGAGACACACCTTGCCATCCAAACCGCTGACTTGGAGTGTGGAGGTTTCCTGAACTATACCCACACATTGGCAGGGCAATCCCACGAACAACTTCTCAAATTCCGCCTTGACCGTGGGAGAGACACTGACCACAAACCGTGAGGGGCTCTCGGAAAAGAGGATGGAATCCTCTCTTCCCATCTTTTCCGCGAGAGGAACCTTTATCAGATTCACGGAAACTCCAAGGCCACCCGCGAAGGCGGATTCCGCCAGGGTAATGGCCAATCCTCCGTCTGAGCAGTCATGACATGAGCGGACTAAGCCCTTGGCCGTGGCCGCTGCCAAAGCTCTATAAAGGGGAACCGATTCTCCGGTGTGGACTTGTGGGACACGGTCTCCGAGTTGCCCCAATTCAGCCAAGAATTCGGAACCGCCCAACTCATCGCGGGTCCAACCCAGGACATAGACCAGGTCGCCCGCTGTCTTGAATTCCATCGATACCCCCTTGGTGAGGTCAGGCATGACCGCTACGGCAGTTACCAGGAGTGTTGGGGGAATGCTGATCTTGCGATCCCCAAGGCGGAAATCGTTCTTCATGCTGTCTTTGCCTGAGATCAGGGGTACTTCATAGGCCAGGCAGATGCGTTGTAGCCCCTCCAAGGCACGGACTAGCTGAGCCATTTTGTAGGTGGCATCCGGATTAGAGGGTGAAGGAACCGGGTCTGGCCAACAGGTGTTGTCGAGGGCAGCTATTTCCTCCATCGGCGCTCCCACACACAACAGGTTGCGGACTGCCTCATCGACAGCATTCTCAGCCATGGCTCCCGCATCCAGGTCACTGTAGCGGGGGACGATTCCACAGCCGACCGCCACTCCAGTGGTGTTATCCAGGAGAGGTCTCAGGATGGCTGCATCGCCCGGACCATCGTGCTGGACTCCCTGGAAGGGTTTCAGAACTGACCCACCCTGGACCTCATGGTCATACATGCGGACAAAAGGTTCCTTGCTACAGACATTGAGCCGTTTCAGGATGCGGTGCAGCATCCCGCCCAGGTTTTCTGGCTTTGGTAGTTGGGGTGAGGACAATGCGGGTGGATTCCATACAGCGGGGAGCTCCATCACTGGCCACCCATCATGGAGAAACTTGAGATCGATGAGCGCCACAATCTTCCCCTCGTAACACACCTCGAGGAAGCCGGAGTCGGTGAATTCGCCGAGATCACTGGCCTCGACCGAGCGCCGCTTGGCCAGTGTGCAAAAAGCCTCCAGTTTTTCTGGGGGAACCACGATTGACATGCGTTCCTGAGCCTCGGAAACAAAGATTTCCCAGGGAGCCAACCCCGCGTACTTGAGAGGAGCTTTTTCCAGGTTCAGGCGGATTCCACCACTGAGCTCAGCCATCTCGCCCATGGAGGAGGACAGTCCCCCCGCGCCGTTATCGGTCAGGCTGCGGTACAATCCGAGATCGCGTGCCTCCAGGAGGAAGTCCAGCACCTTACGCTGAGTGATTGGATCCCCGATCTGAACCGCAGTCACCGGGGAATCGGCATGAAGGGCCTCGGAGCTGAAGGTTGCGCCGTGGATCCCATCTTTGCCGATCCGTCCGCCGATCATGACCGCCCGGTCACCGGGACGAACATCACGTTTCTCGCCCGGTTCGCCATCGACCATGGCGGGCAAGAGCCCCCCGGTGCCACAGAACACAAGTGGACGTCCCGTGAAACGGTCATCGAAGATAATGGCTCCATTGATATCGGGAATCCCCGAGGTGTTGGCTCCATCCAAAACGCCCCGGTGGACTCCGCGCATGATGCGCCGTGGATGAAGCAGGGGCGGGGGGAGCTCGCCGGAGAAATCGGGTGGGCCGAAACAGAACACATCGGTGTTGAATAAGAGACGGCATCCCTTACCTGTGCCCATCGGATCGCGGTTGACACCCACGATACCGGTCAGCGCGCCGCCATAGGGATCCAGCGCGCTGGGTGAGTTGTGCGTTTCGACCTTGACTGTGAGGTGGTAATCTGGGGTCAGACGGATCGCGCCAGCGTTGTCATGGAAGACTGAGACCAACCAATCCTTCTTCCCGGACAGGAGCTGAGTGGTCTTGACGATCGTAGTCTTGAACAGGTTTTCAATCCGGCGCGGGCCGCCCTTTTCATCGTAATAATCCACATTGCTTCCGAAGATTTTATGCTTGCAGTGTTCCGACCAGGTTTGGGCCAGGACCTCCATCTCGACATCGGTGGGATCTTTGGGCAGGCCCCGTCCAGTCCGCAGGTTTTGGATCTCAGGATTTTGGAAGTAGTTCCGGATAGCGAGCATCTCCTCCAGGGTCAGCGCCCAGGTGTTCCGCCTCGAAAGACCTTCCAATTCGGCCTCGGAGATGCTCAGGTCATAGGTTCCAGCTGGGGGGCTGGAGGGGAGTTTGACACGCGGGATGCGCGGGCCGAAACCAGCTCCGCTCTCCAACTCACTCTTGTCATGAATGCGGGCTTCCTCGATGAGGTTGTTGGCCAACATACCCTTGGCAAGCCGCTCGACATCCGTCCGGGAGAGATTCCCACCTTTGAGGACATAAGCAGTGGCGGTGAAGACAGTCCGTTCGCTCTCACTGGGGAGATTCAAATAATCAGCCACCACCTCGGAGGCGGTCAGGCCGACATTGTCGGTTACACCGGGACGGAATCCGACCTCGATCCAGTAGTCCCAGTCCCGCAGGATCGGACCCCCGATGGTGGAGATTTCCGCCACGGGATCCGCCAGAACCCCGCTTCGCAGGCCTTCGAGCTGGTTATCACTCAACTCCAAATCAATGGAATAGACATCCACAACACGGGCGCGTCCGATTTGTATTCCAAATTCTTCCTTGGCACGGTGGACTAAACCCGCCCCGCGTGGATCCACTAGGTCTTCCCGTGTGGTGACTTCGATACGATGAGCCATCAGTTTCTCTCTTTCAGGATGGTGGTGGCATCATAACCGGCTGGAGAGGGTGGACAAGAAGGGAGGGCTTGGCGGATAGATCAAGCCTTGCCAAGCCGTTTGACAATCTCTACTCCGCGTTTTAGCGTGAAGTCCATGCAACACATCCGGTTTCTGCTTCCAGCGGCTCTGGCATTGCTTGTAGTAGTGGGGTGTGGCCCAGAGGGTAGTCACGATGCCTTCGTATTCCAGGGGAAATATCCGTTCAAGGTAGCCACCACGGTGGGCATGGTGGGGGATGCGGTTGAGCATGTGGGCAGAGAATTCGTTCAGGTGGATGTGCTCATGCAACCGGGAGTGGACCCACACCTCTACAAAGCATCCTTGGGGAATGTCCGGACTCTGGACCGGGCGGATATGGTCTTCTTTGGCGGCCTTCACCTGGAAGGTAAAATGGTGTCGGTTCTGAGAAAGATCGGACAACACAAACCCTCCATCGGTGTGGGGGATGCGCTCCCAAAGGAGAGGTTGCTTCTCCATGGAGAAGCTGGAGCCGAAGGCGCCACTGATCCGCACATCTGGTTCGATGCCTCTCTGTGGGCGCTGGTGGTCGAGGAGGTAGGGAAGGAACTGGGAGTTTTCGACCCTTCTCATGCCGAGGTGTACACAGCCAACGCCGCAGCTTACCGGGATGAGGTCCTGGCCCTGCATGAATGGGCCAAGAGCCGTATCGCGGAGATTCCCAAGCAACAGCGAGTACTCATCACTGCCCATGATGCCTTTCACTACTTTGGAAGAGTTTATGATATTGAGGTTATGGGGCTTCAGGGGATGAGCACCAGTACTGAGTTTGGATTGAATGATGTGAACCGGCTGGTCGATACCATTGTGCAAAGAGGCATCAAGGCGCTCTTTATCGAAACCAGCATTCCGCGCCGGAGTATTGAGGCGGTCCAGGAGGGATGCCGCGCCCGTGGTCATGAAGTGGTCATTGGTGGAGAGCTCTTCTCGGATTCCATGGGCGCGAAGGGAACGCCGGAGGGAACCTACATTGGGATGGTCCGCCACAATGTGGATACCATCGTGGCGGCCCTCAAGTAAACGGAGGAATCATGTCACCGACTGCTGCCGTTTCAGAACCTCCCATCGAAGTCTCGGATCTGACCGTGGCTTACTCCCACAGGCCGGTTCTCCGGGACATCAATCTGAAGCTTCCTGGTGGCCAGCTCATTGCAATCATTGGCCCCAACGGGGCGGGGAAGAGTACCTTGCTCAAGTCCATCATGGGAATTCTCACTCCGGCCTTTGGGCAGGTACGCATTTTTGGTAAGCCACTTGAGGAGCAGCGTGGCCTGGTCGCGTATGTACCTCAACGTGGGGCGGTGGACTGGGACTTTCCGGCCAATGCCATGGATGTGGTGTTGATGGGACGGTATGGCAAGTTGGGTGTGTTCCAGAGACCACGCCCCCAAGATAAAGAAATCGCACGTGCTTGCTTGGCCAAGGTGGCCATGGAGAGATTCGCAAACCGGCAGATCAACCAACTCTCAGGGGGACAACAACAACGTGTGTTCTTAGCGCGGGCCCTGGCTCAGGAAGCCGGGATCTACTTGATGGATGAGCCCTTTGCGGGAGTTGATGCCGCCACCGAACGTTCCATCATCGAACTCCTCCGCGAGCTCAAGACACAACAGAAGACGGTGGTCTGTGTGCATCATGACCTGCAGACCATCACCACCTATTTCGATCATGTAGTCCTGGTGAACCTGCGTTTGATTGCCTCGGGATCGACTGTGGATACCTTCACTGGTGAGAACCTGCGGGCCACTTACGGCGGAGGATTGACTCTCCTGACTGATGTTCTGAATCAGCTGCCTACGGGCGTTCACTGAGAGGGAGAAAGGAGTCACCCGCATGTGGGAAAACGCGCTTCGTTTCCTTTCCTTGCAAGATGCCAATGTGCGCTATGTGGTGTTGGGCTCCATGCTCCTGGCGGGCACTACCGGGGTATTAGGTTGCTTCGCCTTTCTGCGGAAACGTTCTCTGGTGGGAGACGCGATTGCCCATGCCGCACTGCCGGGGGTATGCCTGGCATACCTCTTCACGGACTCCAAGGAGCCGGTGGTTCTCCTGGCGGGAGCTGCGCTGTCCGGTTGGGTGGCGACCTTCCTCATCGACAAGATCCGCGATTTATGCCCACTTAAAGAAGATGCAGCCATTGCCATCGTGCTCACCGTCTTCTTCGGTGGGGGTATCACCCTGCTCACCGCGATCCAGAGCATGGGACGGGCCAGCCAGGCCGGACTGGACAAGTTTCTTTTTGGACAGGCTGCTTCCCTCATGTCACATGACGTTTGGGTTCTCAGTGCTCTGGCGGTTCTACTGTGCGTGGCGGTGATTTTTTCTTTCAAGGAACTTCAGATTCTCTGCTTTGATCCCGAGTTCGCGCGTAGTATGGGACTGCCGGTCCGTACCCTGGAATTCATTCTCACCGCCCTGGTGGTGATCTCGATTGCAGTGGGACTGCAGATGGTGGGTGTCGTGCTCATGGCGGCCCTGTTGATTACCCCCGCTGCCGCGGCCAGGCAATGGACCGACAGCCTCCCCAAGATGGTTATTCTCGCTGGGGGGATTGGCTCAGCGAGTGGCATTGTGGGAGCCTTCGCCAGCTCTCTCGCACCACGGATGCCCACTGGTCCCTGGATGGTGGTGACAGTCTCAGCGGTCTTCGGGTTGAGCCTGCTCCTGGCTCCCAAACGGGGGGTGCTTTCCCGCTGGCTGGTCAGGATCCGCACCCGTTCCACCGTGGCCGCCGAGCATGTGCTTACCACGCTCTACCGTAACGCCGAGTTAGAGGGGCGTTTTCTGCGTCCTATGCCGGTGAGTGACATCCTCCGCTACCGTCCCATGACTCAAACTCATGCCTTCTCGGTTTTGAGAGCGCTTAAATTGGATGGCATGGTCGCGCAGACGAAGACGGGGTGGACACTCACCGAGAAGGGATTATCCAGCGCCCGGAAAACCCTGCGCCGTCACCGTCTCTGGGAACTCTACCTGTCTCAGGAACTCAATCTCCCCGCGGACAAGGTCCATCACACTGCCGATGAGGTCGAGCACTGGCTGACCGAGGCTCAGGAGGATGAGCTCGAGGCCATTCTCTCGCACCCCTCCAAAGACCCGCATTCACACGTGATCCCTCGTAGACAGGAGATGTCAGCCTTATGAATTCCACCTTCTGGATTATTCTGACCGCCTGTTTGACTGGCGCCACCTGTGGCCCAGTCGGGTGTTTCCTGGTGTTACGGCGCATGGTGATGATGAGCGATGCCATCAGCCATTCAGTTCTGCCGGGGATTGTGATCGGTTTCTTGTTGACCGGCAGCCGTGTCCCACTGGTCATGCTTTCGGGGGCAGTGGTGTTTGGTCTGCTAACCGCCTGGCTGACCGAGCTGGTCAACAAGACGGGAGATGTGGAAAGTGGCGCTTCCATGGGAGTGGTTTTCACCCTCCTCTTCGCGCTGGGTGTAATCCTGATGTCAGCCTACACCGGACAGATCGATCTGGATGCCGATTGTGTTCTGTATGGCGAGATCGCCTATGTGGGCTGGGATTCGTTTTTCATTGGTGGACATAGTCTGGGTCCACGCGCGGTATGGATGCTGGGAGCCAGCCTGATTATCAATGTCCTGTTCATCACACTGTTTTATAAGCAACTCAAACTGTGTGCCTTTGATCCTGAAATGGCACGTTCATTGGGTGTCCGGACTGGGATCTATCATTATCTATTGATGACAGCGACCGCGCTGACCACAGTGGCTGCCTTCGAGAGCGTGGGAGCGATTCTGGTTGTGGCGATGTTGGTGGTTCCGGCCTCAACCGCCTTCTTGTTGACTCAACGGTTGGTCTCAATGTTGTTCTTGAGCGCAACGGTAGGTTGCCTTTCAGCTCTTCTGGGATATGCGTTCGCGCAGGCTTTTGATACCTCCATCTCAGGCGCGATGACCGTGACGGCGGGCCTCCTCTTTGTCTTGGCATTTCTTTTCTCTCCACACCATGGAGTTCTGATTAGGCGGTGGCGTGGGATTGACACATCTTCTGTCCCGGATACTTGATCCCCAATCCCACCCCGAAGATAAGGGGACTCTTTGGACGGGCGGTCTATTCTTGGCTGAAGACTTCACTCTCCTCTGTGCAAAGACGCGCATACCGGCGGTAAGTTCCCCACAAGATTCCAATTAGAATAGCAAACCGTGGCCGCGCCAGAAGCATCGACTCAGTGATGGAATTGAGCAAAACGATAGTGACACTGATCGCCATTCCCTTCAGGAGGGCCTTACTGGTTTCATTTTTGATGGCGAGAGCGGTGCTGATTAGATTCCAGAGATTCCCCCCCAGATACACCAAGAAACAGATAAGCCCGGCCAGCCCAGTCTCGGCGGCTGTGATTAAATAGAGATTGTGTGGTTCCCTCTGAGTCAGAAGGTTACGGTAGATGATCGTTTGCATCCCATCATCACCGAATAATGTGGAGTACCTTCCGGTCACCAAGCGGTGAAAGAATCTTTCAATCCCAGATCCGAGGAGGGGCCGGTCCGCCACCATGGTGATTGCCGAAGAGGCGCCCCTCATGCGCCAGGCGATAGATCCATCATAAAATGATACCAGCCGTGCTCTCTCACCAAGTACCAAACCTCCCAGCACAATCGCGAGCAGGCAGGCGGCCACACCAATTTTGATACTTCGTGTTTGAATCTTTCCACTACCAATCACGAAGGTTGATACAGCGAGAGCGAGAACGGTCATCAGAATGGATGCTCTCGATCCTGTCGTGATTACTCCGATGATCAATAAGAGGCATATGAACACAAACACATTACGTGACCAACGGGAACAGCCAGAGTGGAAGTACAATCCCACCACCAAGGGGATTCCCATTACAAAAACGCAACCCAAGACAGTCGCCACTCCCAAAGGAAGAAAGGCTCGTCCTGTCAAAGGAGGTGCCTCCCAACCCATCAGCGTGGAGATCAACTTAGGTCCAAGAAGGAAGCAGATATTCACACAAATTCCAATTCCAGTCAGACCCAAGTAGGTGTACAGGATGACAAGGGTATCACGCCGTGTCAGACGCAGATTGGGAAGGATGAGAACTGGCATCATCCAAAGACAGATCGCGATCAGACAGGCAAAGCCACCAAAATTAGGTGTACAATTCATGGGGTTGAGGAATGTGCCCACAAGAGCGATGGCCAGCCAGGTTGTTAATCCCCAGAAAGTGAATCGTTCGGCTCTTGTCACCAGCTCGGCCCGCCGTTCACTACCCAAGAGCCAAAGTCCTCCAAAAAGAACTGCCGTGGCAAGAGAAAGGGGATCTATCCGCCAGTGGCCGACAATAATCGAATAGGGAACATCGAAACGGTTGAGCAGGAAGTAATCAGCTGTCAGTAGGAGACAGATACCCCACACTGGCTTGGATATGGACCGTAAGCCAGCAAGAGCCGTGGCAAGGGATGTCACCGTAAATCCTCCTGGCTCACCGGGATGTCTTCATCGTTTTTCAGACCCTCTCGATAAGGCAGTGGCTCCGCCAAATCAGCCAGACACTGTGCCAAGTATTTCCAGTCCGCACAATCATGCTCCCACAACCTCCAGGTGGTTCCTGGGATTATGCCATCAACGGGGGAAAGCCGGGACACAACCGAACAGGGGGCCCATTGGGTTCCGGCTCCTACTATGTCGACAGAGACCTCAAACTGGTCGTGCGATGGCGCGCATACCTCGCTGTCTCGTACAAGAATCAAACTGATATTTCCCAACCAGGAATCACCCGGGTATGCCAGGGGTTTGATCATGTAATCGTTGAGGGTTACGATCCAGGTGGTGCTCTCCGCCCCACCCTCCTCTGAAAGAGAAAAGCCCCGGCCATCACTCTGACCGGAGCTGAGTTTTCGCATCAGGTTGTCAACATATTCCTCATACTGGAAGATCACCTCCAGATTCTTCCGGTCTTCCGGTCCTGGACAACCCACCAGCAGGATGACAGCTGGTAACAACCACACCCCTCTCCCTTTCATAGATAGACCTGGTGGAAAAGGAGAGATGGTATGTTCCCTAAGTCTTCCAGTCCGCTTCTTCCAAGTCCCATGAATATGGAATGAGACCGCACCTACTGTTTCCTGAAGGTTGCGATGTAGTTAACCGTTATCTCTGGCTGTTCTGTACTGTCTGTTTTAAAGATGATCTTTCCAGAACGGGTATCACTGGGAGCTTCAGACACAAATTTGGGGCTGACGGTGTAGATCTTCTGTGTAGGCGTGGCGCCTGGCTTGAGGGTGATCTCAAGGTCATCATTTCCTTTGCTACCGCTTTGTTCAATGGAAGTTACCTCGAAAGCGGTTCCCGAGCGTGAGCTCAACGTCAGATCCCGCGAGATCTTCTTCCCGCGCGTGTTGGAGACATACACCCTTTTCGGCGTATGGTAGAGGTCTCCTTCCACATTCCAACGTACAGTGATGGTGTGGGTTGGATTCTTGGGGTCATCCGTGGCGAGGAGCACACGCTGACTCTGCTCACCCTCGGTCGATCCAGCGGTCACATGGACTCGAACGATCTGTTGGACTTCATCATAGTTCTTGGCCGGTGGTTCTTTGTCTGGGGGGGGGACCGCCGCAGTGGTGGCTTGGATCTCGGCCGAGTTAGTCTTGAGCGAAGTGATTTTGTAATGTCTCTCATCCTTCAGGTACTGGGAGGTTACGACTACATCTTTGGTGACGCTCTGCAATTTGCCCATGGCCCCCATGTCCAGCTGGGTGGGGACAATACGCCAGTCAATCATGATCGAGCCCGAAAACCGGAACACTTGGGCGGGATTGGTCGGGTCGTTCGTATAGGCCCGGACAGTCAGGTTCTGGTTACCATACTTACCCTTAGGATCCAATGTGATCACCATCGAGGCGGAGGCTCCAGGAGCAATCTCCGTGGCGGAAACGACCGCCGAGGTGCATCCACAAGAGGGTTTGGTTTTACTGATTACCAGTTTCTCCTCGCCGGTATTACGGAAGGTATAGGTGTGGGAGATGCTTTTCACATTGTCTGCACGGATGGCGCCGAAATCAAAATCAGGTTGGAGTACCTCCAGGCGGGCCTTGCTCTCAGGCTTGGGCGCTGGGGGCTCTCTGTCATTTTCGGTGATCTCCATCTCTGGTGTAGCATCCTTCGGCAATAAAGTGTCAGCCCAAGCCCCAGCCACAGGACCGGGTGTGTAACCCCATAACAATGCAAACATCACAACCCATGATTCTAGAACCACCAATACACGCTTCATTTGGGAATCTCCCTGATAAAAATGCTTTCGGGTCTGCGTGCTCCTCCAAAGGAGCCTGTTCTTTCTACTGTGAATATTAACTCCAGCGCCAAAGGTTCAATTTCACCCTGGGGTTCGTTAACTGAACCGCCCCCCCGGAATCCAGTGAACAGAACATCTACATAACAACTCTTCACCAAGTCAAGTCACGCCCCTGCAAGTGCAGGGACGCCATTCTGGCTTGGGTTGGAGAATGTGTCGATATCTGGATCGGAGCTGGTACTCTCTATTTCCCAAAGTTGGCCTTGTAGGGTACGGTCAGATCCGGTTTTTCCGGATGTGTTGTATGGAAAATGATACTCCCAGACCGGC
>CAYRBI010000004.1:60792-90635 GCA_964422415.1 uncultured bacterium
GTCAGATCCGGTTTTTCCGGATGTGTTGTATGGAAAATGATACTCCCAGACCGGCTCCCCTTTGCGGATCCATCCGGATTTTTGGGACTGATGGTGTATATCTTCTTCACCTGAGTCGATTCTGGTTTCAATGTCACCTCGACATCTTGGACTCCCGCTTCGCCTTTGATTTCGATGGAGGTCACCTCAAAGGGGGTTCCCTTGTGTGAGAGAATAGTTAATTCTTTGGGGGTCTTGTTTCCCTTGAGGTCATTCACAACCACCTTTTCCATGTTGCAGCTCAGGTCCCCCTCGACAGTCCAACGGACAGTCACCGTATGAGTCGGATTCTTCGGATCATCCGTGGCGATATAGAGACGTTGAGTTTGTAAGCCTTCGGTGGAACCAGCGGTCACGCTAACCCGGACAGTCCGCGAAACCTCAATAAATGACTTTTTCGGGGAGGGTGATTGGGGGTCTGGGTTGACCGTGGTGACCGCTTTGATTTCCGGACTTCCCACCTTGAGGGCGGTGATCTTGAATTGCGGCTCATTCTCCATGTATTGGGAGGTTACGGTCACATTCTTGGTGGCGCTTTCCAGCTTACCCAAATGCCCCATATCCAGCATGAGAGGGATCACCCGCCAAGAGGAAAGAATTGTGCCCGACATACGGAGCATTTGTGAGGCATTCGTGGGATCATTGGTACTGACCCGGACAGTGATGGTTTGGTTTCCCGATTTCCCCTTGGGATTCAACTTGGCTGTGACGGTGGCGGTCGCTCCAGGAGCGATCTGGGTGGCGGAGGCGACGGCCGAGGTGCAACCACAGGAAGGCTTCACCTTATTGATCAGCAGAGTTTCCTCCCCAGTGTTGCGCAGGACAAAGGTATGTGAAATGGATTTAGCATCTGCTGAGTGGACAGATCCGAATTCGTATACAGGATCCGCGACCTGCAAGCGCGCCTTGCATTCAGGATTGGGAGGAGGAGTATCTTTATCCGCCTTTTGAATATTAACTTCGGGTTTCTTAGCTTCCGCTTTTGTGTCTTCCGCCCAAACCTTGTCCGTAAAAGTAAACGAACACACACATACTAGTGCCAGTAACACCACCAACGGCTGTCGAACAACAGAAACTCGATTCATCTTGGAATCCCTCTAGATATAGTAGTTTACCAATTCTCGTCTTGTTGGGAGGAGCCTAATGATATGGCTGTTCCCCGTTGATCCAAAGCCAGGATGTTCAATCCTCTTGGATACCCCGTCAAGGTCACCCATGCCTTTTCTTCCCTAAAAGACGCTATTGACACAACGATTGTCCCCCATTATACCTAACGCTCAATGGCGTAAAGGACGCCTCCCTGGTCTGCGGAAAGAACCGAGTTCACCTTCTAGAAATGGCGACATAACAACCTTCTTTCGGCCTGAGATTGCAGACCACAGGCACTTCAGTTTGAAAGGAGGTTTGTCATGATTCGAACCCTACCACAATATCCTCATTTGGGCTTCCTGAAACATCAGGCCAAAGACCTGCAACGGTCGCATCAAAAGAAAGATCCCTCCATCTGCTCCCAACTACGCCGTCTGGCACGGTTTCAGGATATGCCTGAGATGGAGATGATGAACTCCGAGCTCGCTCTGCATGAAGCCCAGTATATCCTCGCGATGGAGTATGGTTTCAGGAGCTGGAATGCCCTCAAGGCTCACGTGGAGTCCTGTTCCGCAAACAATCCACAGCCGTTACTCCACCACAATGGTGACCGTGTCTGGATTGAGGGCATTCCAGATCTCGGATGGGGTCGGAGCGGGGAGTGCACCTATGCAGGGGCACTTGCTGCAGCACTGTCAATCACCGAACATCCCTTCACTTACACCACAATTATGGGGTTGACTGGGCTGGCTTTTCGTGTCCGTTGGTGGCAGCCGGGAGAAGGGAAGCACGGGTGGTGTCCCTCCAGCCCAGTGGGCGAGTTCCCCCAAGAGAAGAATGCCTTCCAACGTCTGTCTGGGTGGGAATTCGCGGATGTGGACCGGATGGTCAAGGAGGAGGACCCCCATATGGAGGTCTTTTATGTCCCGATCCTGGATTCGATCAATATGGGATACCCCGTGATCGGGTATCCCGAGAAGGGAGATCTCAATGTTGCGGTAGCGTTTGGGCATGAACGTTCCGGAGAGACAACCCTGATCTCCTGGAATTCCTACTGGAACAAGGAACCGAAGATAATCCCAGTTGATCAACTCGGCCCCTGGTTCGCATATCCGGTCGAATACCATCCGGGACCAGATCCCACGCAAGCCTGCATGGAGGCGCTTCAGGGAGAGTGGTGGCGGGATCATACTGATACCTGGACCAAGCAACGGAATGGCCCTGGTTATCTTCGTGGAGATTCCGCGTTGAGCCAGTGGATCGAGGATCTTGGTAATGTAGATCAATTCTCTGAGGAACAGAGGAAGTCGCTTTTCTTTGTGAACTGGTGGTGCTTCGACTGCCTGTGGGATGCCCGTCAGAGCGCAGCCGCCTTTCTCAATGAGAAGGCCAGCCTTTTCTCAGAGGAAGCCGGACTCCTCCTCCGGCGTGCCGCTGGAATCTATTCAGAAGAACTTGAGACTCTTGGAATAGTCTTCCATCAGAAGGAGGCCTTCTTGGGACCCTGGACCGGCAAATCGATCGACCAATGGACTCCGGAGGTCCGCGCACGGGAAGCCGCCCTCCTCGAATCAGTTCGCGCCAAAGAATCCCGCGCCCTGGCTTTGTTGGATGAATCCTATGCTGTCTGGCAGAGAGACCAGCCAGTGAAGGTATAAGTCTGACAATCACCCTGGGGGGGCAGTCGTCAGCCCCCCCTTTCCGTGAGTAAGGATACTCGTTTAGGATGATGCCCGCTCATCACGAAAGGATTGGTAATGACTAAGGTTCTCGTCACTGGCGGCGCCGGTTTCATCGGCAGCAACTTTGTCCGCTATGCTCTGCATCATCATCCCGGTTGGCGGGTGGTCAACCTCGACAAGCTGACCTATGCCGGCAACCCGAAGAATCTGGATGACATCGCCTCGGACCCGGCAACCGCTTCCCGTTACCGGTTTGTCCATGGCGATATCGCTGATGAGAAGTGTGTGAATCCGCTCTTCGCACAGGAACATTTCGACTTTGCTCTGAACTTCGCTGCCGAAACCCATGTAGACCGCTCCATCGGCAATCCCGGTGACTTCATCCAGACTGATGTGTATGGAACCTATGTCCTGCTTGAAGCGGCGAAACAGTACGGCCTGAAGCGCTTCATCCAGATCTCCACCGATGAAGTCTATGGCAGCATCGAAACAGGTTCCTTCACTGAGGAATCACCAATTAATCCCCGGAATCCTTATTCGGCCAGCAAGGCGGGAGCCGACCGGCTGGCTTACTCATATTTCGCCACATATGGCCTCGATATCCTTGTCACACGGGCTTCCAACAACTATGGCCCCTTCCAATACCCCGAGAAACTCATCCCCCTGTTTGTCACCAACGCCTTGGAGGACAAGCCGCTTCCGTTGTATGGCGATGGCAAGAATGTACGCGACTGGCTTCATGTGGAAGACCATTGTTCGGCGCTCGATTTTGTCTTGCTCAACGGAAAGGCTGGCGAGATCTATAACATTGGCGGCGGCAACGAACGGATAAACCTTGAGATCACCCAGTTGATCCTCAAGACTCTGGGCAAGCCAGACACGTTGGTCCATCATGTCGAGGACCGCAAGGGGCATGACCGCCGGTATTCGATCTCTACGGAGAAACTGTCCGCCCTGGGCTGGCATCCCGTGAAGGCCTTTGATACAGGCATCATCGAGACCATCCGTTGGTTCGAGGCCAACCGTCCCTGGTGGGAGCCCATCAAATCGGGCGAATATAAGGAATACTATCTCAAGATGTACGGCCACCGCCTGCCGGAGCACTGAACCGCGTATGTTTGAAGAACTGACCCGCTTTATCGATTCCCACGCGAAATTTGTGGTGACCACGCATGTCAACCCGGATTGTGATGCGTTGGGGTCGGCCCTGGCGATGGTCCGCTTGATCCACGCACGAGGCAAACCGGCCCGGATTGTCAACAACGATGCCACACCGGCGCGCTTCGCCTTTGTCGATCCCAAAAGCGAGATCAAGGCCTTCTCGGAGTTGAATGCTCCCGCGGAAGATGAAGCAGTGGTGGTGGTAGATGTGGGGGATCTCAAACGCCTCGGACGGGTCGGGCATTTTCTCGCGGTCAATCCGCGTCCCTTAGCGTGTGTGGACCACCACAAGAGCAATACCGGCTTCGCGGAGGTGAATGTTGTGGCCCCGGATGCCTGCGCCACGGGCCTGATCCTGGCGGATCTAGCCCGGGCCTGGAAGGTGAAGATGGATGCGGAGCTGGCTGCGCTCCTGTACATCGCCATCTATACCGATACGGGGGGCTTCCGCTACTCCAACACCGATGCGAAAACATTGAGCACGGCGGCGGAGTTAGTTCAGGCCGGCGCGGACCCATCCTATCTGGCCACTGAGTTCCATGAGAATGTTCCGATCGGCCGTGTCAGACTCTTCAGTCAGGTTCTCCAGAAGCTGCACCTGGAGATGGATGGCAAGATTGTGTGGGTGACCGTGACCTTGGAGGAGATGGACACCTACGGTTGCGATCGTGCGGATATCGAGGGCTTTGTCGAGTACCTGCGTGGGATCGAAACAGTACAGCTGGCGATCCTTTTCCGTGAATCCGATCCAGGCAAGACTAAACTCAGCTTCCGCTCCAGCGATGATATCGATTGTAGTCTACTGGCCGCGCGTTTCGGTGGGGGTGGGCACTTCCATGCGGCGGGGGCTAATCTGGATGTCTCTCTGGAGGATGCGGCGCTAATCGTTCTCCCTCAAGCGCGAGCTCTTTGTACACGATGAGATCTCCGTGTGCTCCAACCTCTCAGTGATCTTTCACGCGAAGATTTGGCCATGGGGTGTGATGACTCTCATACTGGCCGCTGCGATAGTCTCTCTCCACCTTCAAGGACGCCTCTGGATCTGTGCCTCGGGGCATGTCTATCTGTGGACCAGCGATACCTTCAGTTCCGACAACTCTCAGCACCTTTTTGACCCTTACAGTTTCACTCATGTGCTCCATGGAATCCTATTCTGTGGGCTCTTAGCCTTTACAGCTCCTTGGATTGGCTTGACCTGGAGGCTATCTCTCGCGCTGTTGGCGGAATCTCTTTGGGAGGTTGTGGAGAACACCGAATTCGTCATTCAACGTTACCGGGAAGCGACCGCCGCCCTTGGTTATCAAGGCGACACCATTCTCAACTCAATGGGCGACATCCTGACTTGTGGGTTGGGCTTCCTGTTGGCGCACCTTCTTGGCTGGCGGTTATCGATTCTCTTGTTTCTCCTGGTTGAGGTGGTGCTGTTGGTGTGGATCCGGGATAGCCTGTTGCTGAACATCCTCATGCTGCTTTACCCGCTTGATGCAATCAAAACATGGCAGATGGGGCAGTAGGATAGATTGGCTCATGAGGGAATTCCGCAACCTCCGAAAGGAACGAACTATGTTTCGCAGCCCAGTCAAAAAGGATGGCACCATGGATTCCCGCCTTCGCGGGAATGACGGTTTCCAAAGGATTCCGCCAGTTTCGTCATTCCCGCGAAGGCGGGAATCCACGGTGCCATCACAGCCTCGAGTCTTTCATCGGGATATCACGAAATATCTTGGAGTATTGGGAGCCTTTATGGCCTTTCTGACCGTTCCTGTCTGGGCGGAGACCGCCGTTTATCCCGATGACTCCTATTCCAGTCCCCCTGTCGAAGAACGCCGTTGCTTCGATCATCTTGATGGGATTCAGATCGTCCCCGGCCTGATTGCACGGACTCAGGGCTTCCACCATGACCGCATCGAGATGGTTGCCGTAGAGGGCGGGACCGCCACCCGCTGGCGCTTCAACCGCAAACAAGGGGTGAATGAGCCCACTGCCCTGGGTCTGGGGACCTGGATCCGTAGAGCCCCGGAGGCGGTGTCATTCTGGATCGAGAACCACTCACAACAACCCTTCACAGTCTCCCTCCTTTCCGATGAAATTTCTTGGCAACCAGGCACTGAAAACCGGGGTATCACCTGGATTATCGGTCCAGGCAAGCCAGTTGAACCAGGCTATAAGGGAGTGCTCTCCTTCCCCTGGACCGAGGCAGTGCCCGCGAAACCAGTTGATGGACGGCGAATCTCATATCCTCTGGGTAATCTCACGGTGGTCCTGCAGGGCATCCAGGATGAGACGGACTACGAGGTGGTACTCGACAACTTAACCATTTCATCCTCCCTGGCCATGGGGATTAAGGTCACCCGCTTTGAGATTCCAGAGAAATCCAAGGTGGGTGAACCTTTACCTATCACGCTTTCCGCCACGGGTGAAATCCAGGATCGAACCCTTGATCTGGAGTTCCTCCAGGGTCGGACCGTCGCTTGGCGTCTACGGCTCCAACCGGAGGAGCGAGAGGCACTGGCGCGGGAGAAGAGTGTGAACTTATCCCGCTCCATTCCCTGGTACCTTCCACCGGGGGACTACACAATTGTTGCCGTAGCTGGTGGATACCGGATACCGGGTTCCACAGCCACACTGGCGCTTGCGAATCCAGATCAACCCGGCCTCCCCAAGGCCGAACGCCGACTCGCGGGAGGGCGTCCCTCCTTGTTTGTTGAGGGGAAGCCCTTCACCTGGAATGGCTATGCCTCCTATGACTTCCAGCCGGGAAATGTCAACGATTTCGGCGCGCAAGACGCTACAGTGTTCTGTGTTCCCGCTAACGCGGGCCGGCATGTCCATCCCAATGTATCGGGTCCTATCCTTCAACCGGATGGAACCTATGACTTCTCCGAATTCGATCAGAAGGTCTTGCAGTCTCTGGCCGCCAATCCAGAGGCCTTTCTTGTTCCGAGGGTTTCGCTCTCGCTGCCCGATTTCTGGATCGCGGAGCATGGAGGTGTGGCACTGGTTCGTACCGGGCAGGGGGATCTCGAATGGGAGGAAACAGGACGCCGTCAGATTTCTCTGACGGCTGAGGGATGGCGCGAGGCCCAGACCGGGGGGCTGATCCAACTGATTGACCACTGCCGTAAACAACCATGGGCCAAACGGGTCATTGGTTTTATCGAGGCGGGCGAGGTGACCGAGGAGTGGTTTGCCTGGGCCTGCAACGATGGCTTTTACTCCGATTACAGCCAGTCCAACCAGGCCGGTTTTGTGGAGTGGCTTAAAGAAGCAGGCCGCCAGCCGGTCCCGATTCCCAACCCCAAGGACCGTCAGAGACCCGGCTTTGACCTCTACCCCGGCGATGCTCAGGGAAAAGCCGCTTCAGCATATGCCCAGTATTCCTCCTCGAAGACCGCCGAGACCATCCGTTACTTCGCCGAGGTGATCAAACGCGAGACCGGGGGGAAGAGTCTCGCTGGTTGCTTCTATGGTTATGTGGTGCAGCTGGCCGGAGAGCCGCGCCAACATTTAAGTGGGAACTTCGACCTGCGCGCGATTCTGGATGATCCCAACATCGACTTCCTGGCGGGTATTCCGCTGCACAACTTCCGTGATTTTCTCGATGGCTATAATCCCTATATCTCCGCCACGGAGAGCATTCTTGCGGCCGGGAAACTCTACCTCAATGAGAATGATCTGTTCTCATTCCTGCATCCGTTGGTCTGGTACCGGGAGTACGACATAACAAATCCCCGGCGGGGAACTCTGTTCATGCACCGCCGTGAGCTGGCTACAGATATGATCCATGGCACCCAGCGCCAGTGGTTCTCGCTCATGACCAGTTGGCATCACGATGCTGGTCTGATGAAGGAGCTGGGACGGCAGATCCAGTTGCGCAACTCGCTCCCCTCTTATGACATCACCGGGACCGAGCAGGTGGCCGTGGTGGTGGATGATAAGAGTTTCGCCTGGTATCCACCCGAGACCAAACAACCCAGCAATTGGATTCCTTCCCTCATGCGTTCGGTCGCGCATACCGGCGCTCCTTTGGGAGTGTGGCTGCTCTCCGATATCGACAAACTCCCAGAGCGGATCAAGGTGGTGGTGGTCTCTGGTTGCGCGGCCCCGGATTCCAAGGACTTGGCCAAACTTAAGACTGCAATCCAAGCGGGTGGACGCTCATTCATGCTGGTTGGTCCAGTGGGACTCATCGACCCAGTGAAGGGTGAGTGGGATATCCAGCGGACAGCGGAACTGTCTGGTCTTGCGGTCCAGATCGAATCCGGAACTCATTCAAGCCGTTTTTCACTACCGGATGGGACTGCTTTAGGAGACTCAGCCGCGCTCCAGCCACGTCTCTTCGTGGCCAATGGCGCGTTGGCCTCATATTCGGACGGGAAAGGAGCTACCGCTTCAAGATCCCTAACCGGTGGCGGAACTCTCCTCTGGACCGGTGTGCCTCCCAGTAATGAAACCTGGCTGCGAACCTGGCTTGCTCAGGCGGGAGTGCACCTTTATGCCCCCGAGGGTTTCTTTGTCCATGCCAGCCATGACCTGGTCTCGGTGACCTCTCCCTTGCAGGGAAAGACCGAACTGGTCTGGCCGGAAGAGGTCACGGTGAAAGACCTGTTCGAGGACTGGAGCGGCCAGGGCCAAAAGATGATCTGCCCCTTCGAAGCGGGACAGACACGGTTGTTTAGGGTGGAGAGGAAGGGTCGTTGATTGCGTTAGTTTCCATTTACATCAGTCGTTTGTTGACCGGATGCGGTAAGCCTTGAGATCCTCTGGAGAGATTTTCTCGGAGGGTACAAGGCGGTAATGCCTTTCCGTGGCAATGGCAATTTGTCTATCTGATTCCTCAAGTTCAAAGAGGGTGATCAGATCATATCGTATGAATTCTGCTACTATCGGACGACAAATCCGACCAGCGAACTTGGCCGCGCATAGGGCAAGGTCTTGTTCGATCTGGACCACACTTAACCGGTCTTTTCCTCCCTTAGCTTGACTCGGGAGGATATAATGAGCATCTCTCCGGTCTACCCCAACCCAAGATCTTCTCCCCCTCCCGTTGCATGGTCCTCTGACCGGGCATAGACTCCGCTTCGTGTTTGTATTGAATGCTTGGCGGTTTCATGACCTTTGGATGATAGGGAGGCTGACAGCATGACCTGTGTGCAGAAGTTGTTCATCGGAATTATGGCGGGAGCCCTTCTCCCCGCTGCCCTCTATGCGGTTCCCACGGAGAACGAAATGAAGACCAAACAGGCTTGGGCGGCATCCCTACGGGATGCGAGCGCGACAGGGCAGTTCTTCTCATTTCTCTATGATGGCAAATCCTCCAAGGACTTTCTGGCCTCATGGAAAACCGAGCGGTCCTCACGCCAGATCGATGGCAACCAGACCGAATACACAGTGATCTACACCGATCCCGCAACCGGCCTGTCGGTCCGGTGTGTGGGTATCGAATATTCCGACTTCCCAGCGGTGGAGTGGGTGCTTTACCTCAAGAATGGCGGAAGCGCCGACACACCCATCATCGATAACATACTGCCCCTCGATGGAGGCTTCGCGCTCCCACGCGACAAGGCCGCCCAGGTGCATCATGCCAATGGCAGCGAATGCCGTCTGGATGACTTCGCTCCGCACATGACCCCATTGGGACCCGATTCGCGCAACCCACAAGCCGAGTGGAGAGGCGAGGGCAACCCGGTCCGTATTGAGTCGAAGGGTGGACGATCCTCCTGTGGAGCGTTGCCTTTCTTCAATCTGGAGATGGCGGGGCAGGGAACCATGCTGGCGGTTGGCTGGACAGGCGACTGGGCAGCCTCCTTTTTCCGGACTGACACAGAGGTCCGTGCCCAGGCCGGAATGAAGAAAACCCACTTCAAATTGCTCGTGGGCGAGGAGGTTCGTACCCCGCGGATGATGCTTCTCTTCTGGGAGGGAGAGACACTCCGTGGACATAACCAGCTGCGCCAGTTCATCCTGGCTCATCATACTCCCACCATCGGAGGCAAACGGGCACAAGCCCCAATAGCTAATGCCACCTGGGGCGGGAACTTCGCGGCCAAGCACATCGAGCATGGACTGTGGTGGAAACAGAATGGTCTGCCCCTCGACTACCTATGGGTGGATGCTGGCTGGTTCGGGGTGGATGAAGCCAAGGTGGGCGCGACCGTGTTCAACAGTGCCTGGGGACGTCTGGTGGGAGACTGGTTTCCCAATCCAGGATACTTCCCCCAGGGGATGAAACCGGTGGCCGATGCCCTCAAGGAAGCCGGTGTCGGGTTGTTGATCTGGGTCGAGTCCGAGCGTGTCTTCAAGGGAACCCAGTGGACTAAGGAGCACCCCGAGTTTCTGGTCGGCCCCCAGGGCGACAACTTCCTCTTCAACCTGGGGGATGATGCCGCCCGGAAGTTCCTCACCGGTTACCTCGCGGATCTCATCCAGCAGAACAGCGTGGGTTGTTACCGTCAGGACTTCAACATGGAAATACGCCCCTTCTGGGACTCCATGGATGCCCCTGACCGGATTGGGATCGCCGAGATCAAGCACATCTCCGGAATGTATGCCATGTGGGATGAACTGCGGGGACGCTTCCCCGACCTGTTGATCGATAACTGCTCCAGTGGTGGACGGCGTATCGACCTGGAAACCATCTCGCGCAGCATCCCGCTCTGGAGGAGTGATGTCCAATGCTGGCCGGGTTTTGGTGTGACCGCCATGCAGGGCCAGACCCATGGGCTGGGAATGTGGGTACCACTGAGCACAGGCGCTTTTGACCGTGAGGACACCTATGTTTTCCGGAGCGCCTTGGGGCCTGGCCTGGTGATGATCATGTACGACTTCGAGCAGGATACCGCCAAGCATTTTTCAGTGGACTGGCTCAAAACGCGCTTGAACGAACTCCAATCTGTCCGCAAGTATTTCGAGGGGGACTTCTACCCGCTCGTTTCATACTCCCTGACAGATGATATGTGGGCGGCCTGGCAGTATGACCGTCCCGACCTGGGTGAGGGCATGGTTCTGGCTCTACGGCGTCCCGATAGTGTGTTCGAGTCCATGCGTCCAAACCTGCATGGCCTGTTGTCCGATGCCCTGTATGAACTGCTGTGTGTGGATACCTCGGAGAAGGTCATGCTGTCTGGGAAGGAACTCATGGAAAAGGGATTGGAAATCCGGATCAATGACCGGCCGGGATCACAGCTGTTCATCTATAAGAAACGTTAAGAGGGGGCTGAGAGGGAGTGGGGGCTTCGTAGTCCTTCTGTGGATTCCCGCCTTCGCGGGAATGACAGAATAGGCGAAATCCCTCGGAAATCGTCATTCCCGCGAAGGCGGGAATCCACGGTGCCAACAGAACTTCGAATTATTCGCTGGGGTGTTCGGCCATGGGGCTATGTGATTGCCCTTGGTTCGATTGAAGACTAGGCTTTGGGCACTTTGTGCTTTGCATCTTCGCGTTTGTTCAGGAGGTTGCCATGGATTGGGGTTTACGTATCAAGTTGTCGGTTATGATGCTTTTGCAGTACGTAATCTGGGGGGCCTGGTGGGTGCCTCTCGCGGCCTATATTGGGGCCAAGTCGGATGGAGGTGTGCTGGATCTGACAGGCGCTCAGGTCGGATGGATATACTCCACCTCGGCGATCGCGGCGATCATCACCCCGTTTTTTATTGGGATGGTGGCGGACCGCTATTTCTCGACGGAACGTTGTCTGGGCGTTCTTCATATTCTGGGTGGCGTGTTCCTGTACCTGGCTTCTTTGGCGGGTGAGGGTCAGTTTGGTTATCTTATCACTCTCATCCTGTTGCACTTTCTCTGCTATATGCCCACCCTCGTGTTGACCAATTCGATCAGCTTCCGCAACATGAGCCGTCCCGATCAGGAGTTCCCTGGTGTGCGTGTCTTCGGAACCATTGGCTGGATTGTGATCGGTCAGGTGATTGGATTCAAACTGTTTGGACTCAGCGAGGTATCCGCTGTACCGATGCAGATGGGCGCTTATGCGAGTTTCATTCTCGGTGTCTACTGCTTCTTCCTGCCGCACACCCCGCCGACACACAAGAAGGGCGATGTGCTCATCTTCACCAAGGCCTGCACCATGATGAAGGACCCTGGTTTCGCGATCTTCATCGTGGTCTCCTTCCTGATCTCCATTGTGCTGGCCTTCTACTATCAGTTGGCCAACCAATTTCTTCATGCCATCAATGCTCCCTATCCGCAGGCCCTCCAAACAGTCGGGCAGATCACCGAGATGGTGCTGTTGCCCTTCCTGCCCTGGTTTGTCTACCGGCTGGGAATCCGCTGGACCATCGCCCTGGGGATGGCGGCCTGGTGCATCCGTTACTTTGTCTTCTCCACCCTCTCGATCTGGCCCATCGCGCTGATCGCTCTTCCGCTCCATGGTATCTGTTATGACTTCTTCTTCGTGACCTCTCAGATCTATGTCGATGAAGAAGCTCCAGCGGATATCCGTGCCAGCGCCCAGGGCTTCCTGGGTATGGTGACCCTGGGCCTGGGGATGTTCTTTGGAAGTCTCATGGCGGGTTACACAAAGGACTGGGCCACTGTAGCCGAGGTGACCAACTGGTTTAAGCTGTGGATGGTGCCCTTCGCCGGCGCGTTGGTTTCAATCATTCTCTTCATGATCTTCTTCCGTGAACCAGTCCGGAAGAACGGCAACAACAAAGCCGTTGCTTGATCTGTATAAAGACATAGGGGCGGGCTGTCCTGGCCCGCCCCTACATCCAAATCTCTCCCGGTCTCTCTTTACTGTTAAGCATCTCTCTGATTTCTACCGCCTGTTCTTGATTGCGGCAGGGGATGAGGAGTTTGTTTTTACCGGTCTTGTGATTCCAAACAGCGTAAGTTCCCGCCAATGTTAGGATGACTTCGAACTGCCGCCCAGCGTTTTCCGGGACATTGATTCGAGTCATGGTTGATCTCCTGGCTAATCATAGTTTCTTCGCAACACGTCAAGGAGAAACCGTACCTCCACTACAAGCTGGACAGATTTTGCGAAGACTGTCTCAAGTGAAAACTCGTTATAGGTGTGATAGGACTCATGCCACGCGACATCGTAATCGAACCAATGCTCTGGGTCCTCAATCAATGCATGTTGTGCGGCAATCCGGAATAAGTCCCTCCTACTCCGTGGTTCAGATGCCTCGGGGCTGATATTCAAGCGGAGCCAACGTTGGATCGCTTTGCAGGAAATTTCGTAAGTGAATGTGAAACGTTTGATAACTCCAGACTTCAAGACCTCACACAGAGGAGTATCAAATTTTAGGAAATGTTCCTCGTCCTGAGTGATTTGGACTGCCTCTTCGAGAGACTTGATGGCCTTTTCTAGTGACTGAAGATACAGAGGCATCGCGCTCCCTCCCGGGTATGATTGTGATGTGTCACTCCGGCCGCTGTAACGATCCCTCGCTACCATCCGGTGAGGTGGGACTAATGGGAGGCACTTCCGCTTTCTCCGGCAATGGCTGTCCCTCCCAAGGGAACATGGAGTCATCCGGCATGACATAGTCCTTACGGAGTGGGTGGCCTTCCCAATCCTCCGAGAGGAGGATCCGTTTCAGATTGGGGTGGCCCTCATAGATGATCCCGAGCAGGTCGAAGGCCTCGCGCTCATGCCAGTTGGCGCCACGCCATACCAGCGCAACCGAAGGCACGACGGGATGCTCTTTCGGACACTCGGTCTTGAGCACGAGTTTGTGGCGTTCCGTGAGTGAGTAGAGGTGGATGACCGAGGCCAGGTACTCGCCGTAATCAACCCCGGAGACACAGTGGCACATTTTAAAATCCAACCGTGGGTCCTGTTTTACGAATGTGGCCACTTCGACGAGGGCCGTAGTGGGCACCTTGATGAACGGATCTCCACCCTCACTGGTTTGAGCATAATACTCCAGACCACGGTTCTCGAACTGCAGATTCAGAAGGTCGAAGACTTCTTGAGGGGTCATCATGCTTGCTCCAATCGCACTGCCCGGTGGGTTGGCGGAACATCTTCCTGACCACACGCGAGCTGGGAACCCATACAGACGGGCGGATTCGATCATTGGCGAAGGGGAGCGTGTTTTCAAGGGCTCTCAATAAGAGTATTCTTCAGCCGACAATTGAAGCGATTGGGGGGGAACCTTCCTGCACGAAGAGCCAGCCAATCCGATGTATTCAAGGTGCTCCCATGGGCACCTCACCATGATGGAAAAAGGAGACTTGTGATGGCGAAGAAGATCAAGGTTGCGTTCATCGGCTGTGGTGGCATCCACTGGCCGCATCTGGATGGGTATCTTGCGATCCCGGACAAGGTGGAGGTGGTGGCGTGTTGTGATGTCACCAAGGCTTCGGCGGAAGCCAGCGCGGCCAAAGCGGGCGGCGCGAAGGTGTATACCGATTGGAAGAAGATGCTGGCGGAAGTTCCGGTGGATGCAGTGGATATTTGTCTGCCACACCACCTGCATCGTCCCGCCATCCTGGATGCCGCCAAACTCAAGAAACATGTCATCTGCGAGAAGCCACTGTGCCTGAACCTGAAAGAGGCGGCTGAGATTGCCGCTGCGATCAAGAAGGCCGGTGTGACCTTCATGAGCGCTCACAATCAGCTCTTCGATCCCATTGTCCAAAAGGCCAAGCAGCTGGTTGAGGAGGGTTTGATCGGCAAGGTTTTCTATATCCGCACCCAAGACTGTTTCAAACTCGAACCCTTGGCCAAGGGGGGACGCAAGGCCATGGGATGGCGCGGTAATGTCGAGACCCAGGGCGGTGGTGAGCTGATCGATACCGGGTATCACCCGAGTTATCTCCTGCTGTATCTGGCCTCCAGTCCGGCGGTCGAGGTCACCGCGATGTTGGGCAACTACCTGGGGCAGTTGCAGGCCGAAGACACCGCTGCCGTTTCGGTGAAGTTCAAAGATGGCTCCATCGGTCAGATCATGACCTCCTGGGCCTTCCCATCTCCATCTGGAGCGCATCAGATTCACTTCATCGGCGAGCGCGGCCAGTTGTTTGGCTCTTACAAAGATCTGTACTTCCTGCCGCTCGGTTTCCAAGAGCCAGCGCACATTCACGTGGAGGGACCCAATGCCTTCCACACTGAGGTCGAGCACTTCGTGGATTGTATCAACCAGAAGAAAGATCCATTGCCGAATCTGAAGCAGGCGACCGATGTCCTCGAACTGATCCTCAAGGCCACCAAGAAGATCAAGTAAAGAAGTTCATTCAAGTGCGGCGAGCCGGATGTGTACCGGCCCGCCGCAACCTCTGGCTAATCGGCGAATCAATTCGCCACTCCATCTTTTTCTTCCCGCAGAAGGATGAAATTGATGGCACTTGCTGAAACCCCCTCTTCCGCAAAGAAAAACAACGTTATTATCCCTCCCATTGAATCCCGCTTGTCGATATTTGGATTACCCAAAGGAGAGGGCATGACACCCGTAAGGTTTTTGATTTCAATGACTCTGTTCGTCATCGTAGCGTCCATGGCGGCAGCTCAAGTCCCCAGTGATGTGGCCGCTCAATCTATAAAAGGATGTTCTGGACCCCAGATCATGAGTGCCTCAATGCCAACCAAACTCACACCTTGCGCTTTCAATCCGCTCCCGTTGGGGAGTATTCATCCCGATGGATGGCTCACCCGGCAGCTGCGCCTTCAGGCCGATGGACTCAGTGGCCATCTGGATGAATTCTGGCCGGATATCCAGAACAGTGGCTGGATCGGTGGTGATAAAGAAGGGTGGGAGCGCGCCCCTTACTGGCTGGATGGATTGGTCCCCCTTGCTTATCTCCTTGATGACGCGGATCTCAAGGCCAAGGTGGTCAAGTGGATGGATTTCATCCTGACCCATCCCTATGAGGATGGCTGGCTGGGACCGAACTGGGAGATGGGAAAACGCAAGGCTGAACCCGCGAAGTATGACCCCTGGCCGACTTTCCCCCTCCTCAAGGCGATGGCGCAATACCAGGAAGCCACTGGCGATGAACGGGTAATACCCGTCATGCAGAACCACCTGCGCCGTCTCGGCCAGTTTCTAGATGAGACGCACCTCTTCGTCTGGGGTTACTATCGTTGGATGGACCTGAACCTGGTCATCTTCTGGCTCTATGACAAAACCCAGGATCCCACGCTTCTCCAACTGGCGGCGAAAGTCCAGTGCCAGGGTTTTGATTGGACCCGGCATTTCATCAACCTCAAGTACAAGGACAAGATCACCAAGGAGATCAAGACCCTAGAGACTCATGGCGTTAACCATGGCATGGGGCTCAAGCAGCCAGCGGTCACCTTCCGTCTGACCGGTAATGAAGCGGACCGTCAGGCCGCACTTTCGATCTGGCATCCTTTGGACCAGTTTCATGGCCAGGTGACCGGCATCTTTACTTGTGATGAGCATCTGGCGGGCAAGAATCCTTCGCAGGGAACTGAGTTGTGCACTGTGGTCGAGTCGATGTTCTCGCTGGAACAGCTCATCGCCACCTTTGGTCTGGCCACATTAGGCGACCGGTTGGAAAGTTTGGCCTTCAATGCCCTACCTGCTACCTTCAAGAAGGACATGTGGGCCCATCAGTATGTCCAACAGGCCAACCAGGTTCTCTGCCGGATCTCCGAGGACCGGATATATGTGGACAACGGCCCCGACGCCAACCTCTTTGGCCTTGAACCCAACTATGGTTGTTGCACCGCCAATATGCACCAAGGCTGGCCGAAGTATGCTTCGCATCTGTGGATGGCGGCGCCCGAGGGGGGCTTGGCGGCCATCTCCTATGCTCCTTGTCAGATTGACACGCAGGTGAATGGCATACCGGTCCATGTGGCGGTCAGCACTGAGTATCCCTTCGAGGAACGGATCCACATCACGGTCAAGGCGGAGGGAACCTTCCCCCTCCTGTTGCGGATTCCCACCTGGGCCGAAGGAGCGACGGTCGTGTCGGGATACATGAATCAGGCAGCTCAACCTGGCGAGTTCCACCGGATCGAGCGTGAATGGAAGGGAACCACGAATATCTTTCTCAACCTTCCCATGAAGCCCCGGGTCGAACGCCGTTTCAACAACAGCGCTGCGATCATTCGTGGCCCGCTTGTCTTCTCCATGCCCGTCGAGGATTTCTGGAAACAGGTGAAGGGCGAGGCGCCTCACGCGGATTGGGAGGTCTACCCTCTGGGCAACTGGAATTATGCACTCGCTTTAGGTGGGCCTTGCCCGGAGGCCTCGATCCAATTCAGAAAACGTCCCATGGGGGCGTCTCCATTCACCCCGGACGGTTCTCCCATCGTTGGACAAGTAAAAGGCCGCCGGTTACCGGAGTGGGTGATCGAACACAATGCCGCCGCGCCTCCTCCGCAGAGCCCGGTGAAGTCGGAAATGCCCATGGAGGAACTGCCACTTATCCCCTACGGAGCGACCATCCTGAGGGTCAGTGAGTTTCCAGTCTTGGTGGATTGAAAGAGAGATTCCCATGAACCATGAATCCCCCTATAGCTTCCTCTACAAGGCCGGGCAGGACCTGATGCTCTTATCGGGGCCGAACCCGTTGTGGCGCTTTCACATTGCCACCGACCACCGGAAGCCTTACTTCCATCCGGTTCACACCACCAGTGGGATCCAACTCACCTGTTTTGAACCATGGGATCACATTTGGCACCGGGGACTCTGGTTTTCATGGCATACCATCAACGGAGTCAATTACTGGGAGGAATCCGAGGATGGAACCGGGGATGGAATCACCGAGTTCGTGGGTCCAGAGGAAGTGGTCTTTTATAAAGACAGTGTAACGATCACGGTTCCTTTCCAATACAGTTCTCCCGACCGGGATGTGGTCTTGGTGGAGGACCGTGAGATTACCATCGAGGCCCCGGATGCCGAGGGAGACTACCGCATGGATTGGCTGCTCACCTTTACCGCGCAGGAGGATGTGACTTTCGACCGTGTGCCGGTCACCGAGAAGACTCCGTGGGGAGGGTATGGCGGCCTGTCCTGGCGGAGTGCCCGGTCCATGGGGGGAATGAGCCTGCTCAACAGCGATGGAAAAACTGGAGAGGAGACACAACACCAACGCGCCAAGTGGGTTGACCTCTCCGGTTCATCCGATGGAGGCCGGAACCTCAAGGGAGGCATGACCTTCATGGATCATCCTAGCAATCCACGTTATCCCAGCTTCTGGAAGACCTTCGCAAATGATGGGTTTGGATACATCAATCCGGCCTTTGTGATGATGGAGCCATTCTCCTTGGAGGAGGGTGAGTCATTGAACCTGTTCTACCGGGTGTTTATCCACAATGAGGTCTTATCTCAAGAACAGATTGAGAAGGAATACCAACGGTTTGCCAGAATCCCGGTGGCAATCGAGTAGCTCCGGCACACCGTGAACGCTGTCCATCTTGTCCGTACTGTTTTTCAATCAAGTCAGGTTCCGTCTGCCTTTGAGGGCTACCGGATTGCTCTGGTGGGGAACCTATATGCTTCTCCCGGAAATCTGTGCAAGGTTCAGGAATTGCTCTCCAATGAGAGGCCTGACATCCTGGCTATTGGTGGGAATGTGAAGCCAACCCATGCGGCTCCCAACGTACCATCCCATGCCGTGCTGGAAGAATTCCTCCGGCCACTCCAGTTCCCCGATGGTATCCTCGCGGTGCGGGGGTACCATGACCGTAAGCATTTCTGGGAGGAACTACCCTCTACTAGCCCCATCCGGCTGCTTTCCAACTCAGCGTACACTCTCCATCGGGAGGGAGATTCGCTTGTTTTTCTGGGTCTACAAACCGCCCATGCCAGCCATTTGGACCGTGGCCAGAACCAACTCCGCGCCAGTCTCTCCAAGATTCCCAAGGAGGGGATGCGGATCTTGCTGGGACAGTCGGGAGACCTCTTGCGTATCGCTCAAGGGTATCCTCTCGATTTGATCATCGCGGTGGACAACCTCCATTATGGTATCCGGATGCCTGGTGTCGGGGTCTTCCGGCGCGATAGCAAGGTTACCCTGGCCTGGGCACAAGGGTGGATCAAAGAGGGGGGGATCTCACTCTATCTCTCTCCCGGTGTGGGGACTTACTACCACCCCTTCCGGTTTCTGCTCAAAAGAGAGGTGACTCTCATCACCTTGCGGACGGCTTCCATCGAGAAGGATTCAGGAATCCAGAAGTCTTGACGGGCACACTCCCGGGAATTATAGAACACATACTCGATCATATTTGTAAGGAATTACTTTGAGGATCACACTGCGAAGGGATTGTGCCATTCTCGCGATGACGAGTATGGCGGGCAATCCCTCCCCCGATGGATGCACCCGTGTGGAGGGCATCTCTGAACAGCACCCGGTCCCGGATGCGTTTCTTCTCCAGATTTTCCAAATGCTGACACGAAGTGGATTATTCCGTCTGAGTGTGGGAGTCATGCAATGGCTGACCACTCCAGGATGCAAGGAATTGTTGAAAGACAACAGGAGGCAGTGAGGGATGAGTGTTCGTAAGGGGTATACTGTCTGGTTCACCGGATTGTCCGGCGCGGGAAAGTCATCTATCAGCCAGGAACTGGTCCGTCAGCTCAAGGCCCGTGGGATTCCCAATATCGAAGTGCTGGATGGGGATGTAGTGCGTGAGAATCTGAGCAAGGGACTGGGATTCAGCAAGGTGGACCGCGACATCAACATTAAACGGATCGCCTTTGTATGCCACCTGCTTACGCGTAATGGGGTTCCGACTATCGCGGCAGCCATCTCACCTTACCGTGAGATCCGTGATTATGCCCGGAATCTGATTGGCAACTTCATCGAAGTTTTTGTGGATGCTCCGCTAGAGGTCTGTATCGAGCGGGATGTAAAGGGTTTGTATAAGAAGGCACTGGCCGGCGAGATCAAGGAGTTCACCGGAGTCTCCGATCCCTATGAACCACCTCTTCACCCCGAGGTGGTGTGTCACACCCATGAGGAGACAGTCGAGGAGAGCGCCAGCAAAATAGTGGAATATCTCGAGCACGCGGGTTATCTCAAACCCACCCCAGTGGCGGTAGCTTAACTGTCCTTTAATTGAGTGTAGACCTTGAAGGCCCGGAGCATGTGCTTACGGGACCGGACGGAAGGGAAGCAAAGCGCATGTCTCAAGGAATTACCCCCCATGGGGGGACATTGGTGAACCGCCTGGCCTCAGGCAAGGATCTGGATCGTCTGAGGGACCTGGCCCCCCGGCTCAAAGCCATCTCTGTCAACGAACGCGTGGAAGCTGACATTGAGATGATTGCCAATGGAGGCTTCAGTCCTCTGACCGGTTTCATGGGCAAGGATGACTACCTTCAGGTGGTGGATAATAAACGCCTGGCTAATGGTCTCCCCTGGACCATCCCGATCACACTGGCCAGTAGCTTGGAGATCGCGGAGACGATTCAACTCGATGAACAGGTAGTTCTAACCAGTGCGAATGGTGACCGTTTAGCGGTCCTAACAGTGATGGAGAAGTATCAACCCGACAAAACCCGTGAGGCCCAATTGGTGTATGGCACCGATGAGGAAGCCCATCCAGGTGTGAAGGCCCTCTATGAGGCGGGGGAAGTGCTCCTCGCTGGGCCAATTGAGGTCCTCCAGATCCCACACCATGAGGACTTTCTCTCTTACCGTCAGACTCCGGCGGAATTACGCGCCCATTTCCATGAGAAGGGATGGCGGCGGATTGTCGGCTTCCAGACTCGCAACCCGATTCACCGCGCCCATGAATACATCACTAAATGCGCGCTGGAGATCACTGATGGATTGCTCATTCACCCCCTGGTAGGCGCTACCAAGAGCGATGACATCCCCGCCGATGTCCGTATGAAGTGCTATGAAGTTCTCATGGAGAATTACTATCCCAAGGACCGGACGGTGTTGGCTGTCTTCCCCGCCGCCATGCGTTACGCCGGTCCGCGCGAGGCCATTCTCCACGCCATTGCACGGAAGAACTATGGCTGTACACACTTTATCGTGGGGAGAGACCACGCGGGGGTTGGGAAATACTATGGCACATTTGATGCCCACTATATCTTCGATGAGTTCGAGCCCTCGGAGATGGGTATCACCCCGCTCTTCTTCGATCACACTTTTTACTGCAAGCGTTCGGGGGGTATGGCTTCTTTCAAGACCAGTCCCAGCACGGAACCCGATGAAAGGGTGATTCTCTCAGGCACCGCAGTCCGCGAGATGCTCAACAAGGGACAAGTTCCACCCATTGAGTTCACCCGTCCCGAGGTCGCCAAGATCCTCATCGAGGCATTCAAGATTCCCAACTATACGATCTGAGAGAACTGATCCCCCCACCCTAACCCTCCCCCACAAGTGGGGAGGGAGTTGTTCGTTGTTCACGCTTTAGCGTGTGTGTGCCCCCTCCCCACTTGTGGGGAGGGTTGGGGTGGGGGGGAATGAACGCGTTCGCTTTGTGGAAAAAAGCCTCTACGGATTCACCGCGCCAGAGGTTGACCGATAGTACAGCGATCCCACACTCTTGGTTCCATTGGTTGGATTGAAGGGGATCGACATGCGCACTGATCCACCATACACGCTGTTCTCCACTCCCGGACCAAAGCCAGAGAAAACGAATTCATCCATCTTAAGGGGCCGTAGCATGCCGGGTGTGTACACCGGAGGGTAAGGGAAAGAGGATGCATTCCAGTCCCCATTGCCTTTGATGCCGTTGTAACGGATACCCGAATCCCGGTCGACATACAGGTAGGTCCGGTTTCCGGGCAGGTTGATCTGCTCATCATGGCCTGTATTCCCAGTGGTGTTGGGACCTGGCGCGGGAGCAAGGATGTCATCTGGGATTTTCTTGAGGTACTGGACTGGCGAGGTGAGAGGATACAGCACACAAGACATGGAACGTCCCGTGGGGTGTACGGGCGAACACCGTGGGTTAATGCTCCCTACATTATTGAACTTGGTTTTCACCCGGTTCATTCCATCGACGGTCTCCGCGTCCCAGAAGTCGACCAACAGGACTCCACGCTCCGACCGGAAAGCCTCCACCGCGCTGGTCAGGGAACGCATTTCACTGTAGGACTTGGCGGTTTTGGCGCGGGTTTGGGCTTCGATGAAGTTGGGTAAAGCGATGGAAATAAGAATTAGGATGATTGCGATCACGATGAGCAGCTCGATCAACGTGAACCCATGTAAGGCGAGTAAACTACAGTTTGGCTTTCTCAGCATTAACCACCTCCTCCTCTCTCCCGCGCGGACCAGACAGCCGGTGGAGAGAGGTATATTCAGTGATGCTCTTGAACCATGCTACTACTATACCAGAAGAAAGGAGTAAAAAAGTATACCAATACTCCGCCAGTTTTTCATTTGCCTTCTCCAGCGGACGGAATCCCGCTATCATACCCCGTTTTTGACCCGCCGCTCCTGTCCATGGGGGGTGTGGGCTCACTCAACCGAATCACTTGCAGGAGATTATCATGGCCAAAGCAACAAGACTGGCCTTCGGCGAAGCTCTCGCCGAGGTCGGTGAAACCAACCCGAATGTGGTTGCCTTTGACGCGGACCTGGCGAAATCGACCATGTCGGTCCTCTTCGCCAAGAAGTTCCCCGACCGCTTTTTTGAGATGGGGATTCAGGAAGCCAATATGATTGGCGCGGCGGCGGGAATGGCTTTGTCGGGCAAGATCCCGTTCATTTGCAGCTTCGCCTGCTTCATCACGGGACGTTATGACACGATCCGTATGTCCGTGGCGTATTCCCGCGCGGGAGTAAAAATTGTGGGAACACATGCTGGGATCGGCATTGGCGAGGATGGTAACAGCCAGATGGGGCTGGAGGATGTGGGCCTGATGCGCGGCCTACCCAACATGATGGTTTTACAGCCCGCCGATGAACTCGAAACCAAGCAAATGATCAAGTACTTGGCCAATGAGTACAGCGGCCCGGCGTATATCCGCTTAACACGCCAGACACTCGCCGATGTCAGCCCGCAGGGTTACCAGTTCCAGCCCGGCAAGAGCGTGATCTTGCGGGATGGCAAGGATGTGACCTGCTTCGCCTCGGGTGGGACTGTCCAGGGCGCCATGCAGGCCGCGGAGAAGCTCGCGGCCGAGGGCATCAGTGTCCGTGTCGTGAATCTCTCCAGCATCAAACCGATCGATGTGGATATGGTGATCAAGTGCGCCAAAGAGACCAAGAAGATCTTCACCGTCGAGGATCACAACGTGATCGGTGGAATTGGGAGCGCGGTATGCGAGGCTATCGCGGAGAACTGCCCAGCATTGGTCAAGCGTTGGGGCCTGTTGGACCGCTTCGGTGAGTCTGGAAGTCCCGAGGGGCTATACGCGAAGTACGAGCTGGATGGGGACGGGATTGCCCGGCGCCTAAAAGAATTCGTCAAAGGTTGATTGATTTTGGGGTCCTGGGGGTGGAGAGAATCCACCCCCAGGAATGTCTGGGCATCACCTGAAGGCCAGGCGCATGTTTCCATGGTGCGAAAGGGTTAGTTTACGTTTCGCCATCTCCAGCGCGAAACTGTCCACATCCAGATCTTCTTCCGTCAGTGGTTCTGGTTCATCTCCCATGTTTCGCAGCATGAACTTCTTGTAAGCATCGTTGGCGTATTCGAGTAGAACCTCTCCAATCCCCTTCATCATGGTCTGATAGGCGTCTGGGTCGACATAATTCGTAACCCATTCGTCTTCGATCCGCATGGCTTCAAAGAGGTGGTCTTGGATGCCGACAGCTTGAACCACGAGAAAATCGGTCGAATCATCGGCCTCATTATGAATAAGTGCTTGATACCTGTCTCCATCCTCGGATTCGAACTGCACCGCCCTGCGTCCCACTAAATTGAATGATGCGTTGATACGTGCCGCGAGTAGCTTGCCCATCTGCTGGATCCCGTCGATCTTTTCCTTTGAAGGACCGGGGTGTAGATGGTCTTTAAGGCAACTGATGTCAATCATCCTGCTCCTTCTCCTTTCCACACAAAATCCCTGCCAATCAATAGCATCATAGCGCAGGATATAAAAAGTTGGGAAAGAAAAATGTGGAATCGTGTATTTATTTTAGAAGTACTTCGGGAAGGGATGTGACTCTCTCTCCCCTGTGTCTTCATTGCTGGCGCGTCTCCTTTTTGCACCTGGGGGGAGTCCGGAGGAAAGAGAAGGGATTCTCGTTTCAGTGTGAGACCTATTCCTCACAATCTTTACTTCCCCAAAGAGGGAGGGGGGAGCCAGGTTTGACAAACCAGCCCGCCTGGATCCGGTCGTAGACCGCCCAGGCCGCTGGAGGGAGGGGCCGCCGTTGCTGACGGATCACGGGAGGAGCCAGAAGACCATCCTTAAGACCCGCCAGGAAATAGTCCACCCAACCATGGCGGATGGAACGCAACGCCGAGGCTGTCACCCGTCCCATCGCATACCGGAGTCCACGTCCCAAGGGGTAGTGTTTCCAAGCGGTCCAGAGCTTGTTGCGCATGTTTAGGTAGTGAATACGGCTCTTGCGAAGAGCGAGCTGCCCTCGAACCTCTACCTCCACACACCCCAATGTAGGGCAATAGAGCATCAGGAAGCCCTCGCGGAGAAGCTTGAGGGCTAGATCCCCTTGTTCCACTCCCATGAAGAACGCCTCATCATATCCACCGGTCCGCTCGAATGCCTCGGAACGGATCAGAATGGCGGCCTCGGGGAAATAGGAGGTATAGAAGAAACGGTCCTTGCCTTGTTCGAAGGGAACCGGATGCCACCAATGTTCATGAAGATATCGTCCCGCATTCTGGGGATCGCCAATCCGGAAGGCGAGTAGCCCCACCTCCGGGAACTCCGCGAACAGTGCGAGGCCCTTGTGGAGGACCTGCTTGTCGGGCAGGAGGATGTCATTATCGAGCGAAAGGATGAATCTACCACGGGCAGCGCGGAAACCCTCATTGCGGGCAGTGGTGACTGAGTTGACCTCCCGGCGGATGGTCTGGATAGAATCTCCAAACTCGGTTTCCACCATCTCCGCCGATCCATCAGTGGAGGCATTGTCGACCACGATCCACTCCAGGTGTGGCCAGTCCAGGGCAAGGGCGCTCGCGAGACACTGGCGTAGAATCTCCTTGCGGTTGTAATTGAGGATGACTACCGAGACGAGGGGGGACTCAGTCATAGTGGGTCTCTAGTGAGAGTGGTGAGGTGAACACCGCTAGAATGGCACGCACACGCCAGATCAGTCCCGGGCGGTATTTCTCTCCCAGTGCATAAAGTGGCAAGGACAGAAGACAGCGGAGCAGAAGTCCAAACACCAGGATCAGACGATAAAGGAAGGCTCGCATGGGGGTGAAATGGAGGCGTGCGAACCGGTCTTCGGCTTGGGTACGGATCACATCCATTTTACCAACACCCCCTGAGCTTCCCCCCCCATGATGAGTAACCACCGAGTTGGCGATATAGCGGATCCTCCCTCCGGCATGGTGAATCCGGTAGCACCAATCGGTGTCCTCAGAATACATGAAGAAGCCCCAGTCCAGTCCCCCGAGCCGCTCATACCAATTCCTACGCACAGCCAGATAAGCGCCCGAGAGCCACTCCACTTCCTGGTCCATGAGGTAGATCTCCGGCCTCATCTCCACCTTCCCGGAACAGGGGCCATGATAGAGGTGTTGCAGAAAGAGAGCCTCCGAGAGGGCATTGGAGAGACGGGGGAAGTAACGAATGCCGAACTGTTGGGTGCCATCGGAGTTAAGCAAGCGTCCCCCGCCCGCCGCCATGTCCGGAACCGATTGAAAGGCTTGTTGGAGATGGGTAAGAGCTTCGGCATGGACCTCGGTATCGCTGTTGAGGAGGACCAAGATATCCCCAGTGGCTGCGCGCATCCCTAGATTATTGGCGCGCGCAAATCCGAGATTCCCCCCCGATTGGATCAACCGGACGTTCGGATAGCGTTCCAGGACCGCCTCAAAAGATCCATCCCGTGAATCGTTATCAATCAGAATGACCTCATAGGGGCCTTCAGGCGGGAAATGCTCGATAGATGCCAGGCAGGCCAAGGTCAGTTCCCTCGTGTTGTAACTCACGATGAGGATCGATAACTTTGGTGGATTCTCCACACTCAAGGGGATATGCCTCCAGAATCCGTTCTCTGGGATCAAAGCATATCACTCATCCCGGTTTGGAGGCACTAGATCGTTTCGAGTTCACACTTTAGTGTGCGTTTGCAACCTGAAGGTTGAACTCCGAACCCTCTGACCCAATCAACTACCACTTCGCATCCACCGGGCGCTTGGCGGCCCAGTTGAGGCAACGGCAGAAGAAGTCCACCGGATCATAGGGGGGTGTGGGACGGGGTTCGGTATGCCACTGGATATTCACAATCCGCCCTTGTCCGAGTTCTCTGACATAGAGTGGGCAAAATGCCGCATCGTATTCGACCGGAGCCGCCATGAGGGGGGTCCCATCCACCACGCCACGGTAGCCATCCATGGTGTTGACGACATAATAATCCCCCGGGCCCAACACACCCAGGATAGGATGCTCTTTGATGATCAGGCAGATGACCTCGATAAAGCCTTTCCACTCATAGTTTCCCTGGCGGATTCCAAGTAAATGCTCAAGCTTCTCATTGTAACCCGGATTCAATCCACCTAACGCACTCCGATTGACGAAACCAACTCCAGCTTCGACCGCTTCAATGAGAGAATCCAAAAATTCATTACGTACATTTGGTTGGCAATGCGCGATCACCACATCCAGTTTTTTTAATTCCTCGACATTTGAGCCATCGATGAGCCGGTCCTGCAAGCCATATTGTTCGATAATGGCGGGAAGTTCACCTTTGTCCGCGGTGCCAGGTTCGATTACCGCATAGACGTCATACCCTTTGGCATGAAGCTTTTCATAATTAATTTTTGCAAATCCGAAGGAATAGGGTTGGCCAATCCAGCTGGGGCCATTGGCGGTGAAGTAGCTGAAGAGAACACCCACTTTAGGGGGAGCCTCGCCGGGAGGAGTGTTTGTCTGTCCATTTCTAAAAGCAGTTGCAACCTCGCGTGAAATCTTTGTCCCGGCGTAATCGAACACCTTGATCCTGGTCAAGCCGGGCATGTTTTCCACGAAGGCATTGGTGAGGGGATTATCCTTCACCACCAGCCGCTCCAGTGCCGTCAGTTTACCAATCGAAGCGGAACAGGCATCCGTGATCTTGACGGTATCCAGATCCAGAGATCGTAATGCGGTTAGCCCCTCAAGTTGGGCCAGTCCCTGGTCAGTCACATTGCATTCACGGAAACGCAATTGGGTCAACCCCATGATCTTGCCAAGATGGACCAGGCCCGCATCCGTGATGGCGGTATGTGCAAGGTCTAGATTCCTCAGATTCGGCATATCTACCAGAAATGCCATACCAGCATCCGTGACCGCAGTTTCTTGCAGGTTCAAATCGGTCAGATTGGGAAGAGCGGCGATTTTCGCCAGTCCGGTATCATCTACCTTGGTCTGTAAAAGATTGAGTTTCCTGAGTCTTGGAAAACTCGTTATCTGATCCAACGCAGCGGAGGTCAGTTGATTGGCATGGAGATCGAGTTCCTCGAGATGGTTGAATCCTGTGAAATAAGAGAGAACAGAATCAGTGGCGCCAGTCGCCTCGATGGAGAGGGTTCTGACACCCGTGAACTTTGACAACATGGTCCACTGTTCTTCATTCAACCTCACCGCGTCGGCGATAATTCCATCAAAATCATCGGGGGCGAGACCCTCTAGCGAAATCGGAACACTACGGCGCTCTGGCTGAATACTCAGGCGGACCGCCGTGTCTGCTGGTATTGTCACATCCCCTTTGGCTCTTTGAAGGATTTCCCAATCGAAATCATCTTGCGAATCCGCTGGGCGGGTCCAGATGGCTCCTAGAGCATATTCAGTAGGGAACTGTAGAACGCGTTCTCCTTGGCTGACCTGATTGGAGGTATCTTTTTCCTCGGCGATAGTCCGTCCCTCTGTCAACATTCCCAATCCAAGCGCCGCAACCAGTACCACTGTCAAGACAGTCCAGGCCGGGCCAGGCTTCTTGAAGGTCGCAATCATTTCGATTCTTCTTCTCATGCGGTGTTTGTCTTCGAGAATCCCTGCCGTACCGGGGAGACGTTGCGGCAAGACTGAACGTTCAAGGAGAGTGATGATGGTTTCGCCATACTCAATCGACTCCCCCTCCTGGGTGTAGGTCAACGCCAAGGCATCACAGGCCAACTCCTGGTCGGTGCGCATCCGGCGGAAGGCATACCACACCAGCGGGTTGAACCAGTGGATGGCCCGCAGCAGTGTGGTCCACCAATTGACCCAGATATCACGCCGTTGGACATGCGCGAGTTCATGCAGAAAGACATATCGTAGATTCTCAGTTCCGAGCGCGGTGGCCATTCCCTCAGGCAGGAGCAAGGTTGGGTGGAGCAACCCATACAGCGCGGGACTGTCCATCCGGGGAGATTCAATTAGACGGATCTGTTTGTGCAAGCGCATTCTTGACCGGCATTCATCAAAAATCTTCAGGATAGCGGGGTTGGTGACCGGTGGCAGCGTTCTCAAACAGATCCGTGCGGTGACCAACTGACCAAGAACGAAGGTCAGGAAAAGAATTGTCCCCATCCCCCAGGTCACCGACACAATTTCCAGCAGGGCTAATCCCTTGACTGGCACGGGAGGCGGCGCCTGGGAGATGGGAACTGAATGAAAGGCTTGGTTGTCTTCAGCTGTGGAGTCTGGTTTTCCAGACATATTCTGGGATGCGAGCAGCTCCTCAATGGCATCGTGGTCTGTGGTCCACATTCTACTTTGAAGCGAGGATATCTCCTGGTGGCTGGCGGGCAGGATGTTGAAGATGCTGAAATAACTCTCAGGCAGGCTGGGCATCACCAGACGCGCGACCACAAGAAACCACAACACATAACGCCAACGGGCTGTCAGGTATTTCTGAAAGAGGTGCTGGACAAGGAGGATCGCGGCAATTAGGAAGGAGGCCTGCCAGGAGGCGCGGAGGATTGCAAGGAAGACCGGCTCAAGGGAGTCAAACAACTGGAACATAGTGGAAAGGCTCCTCTCCTACAACCGTCAGTAATGGCAGATTACTCCAGTAGGTGTTCTTGTCAAGAGCATGAGCCGACTCCCCTCGCCCAATGAATGAGGGGGGCAGGAATGTGATGTTTGAGAGAGATCTAAGTAAGATTGAGTGAGAGGTCTTCCACGGCACTATCCCCCAGTTTTGTGATATGGTTTCCACAATCAACCATCCGGAAATGGAAATCGATCGATGCTCATTTACACCGATTGCCGTCATTACCGGGGCAGCGCCCCCTGTATACCGAACAAAGCCCGGAGTAAGGAATGTCCCACCTGTGATGAGCATGATCCCATCGCCGAACGGGTGTTGATCATCAAGCTGGGCGCGCCGGGAGATGTACTGCGGACTACAGCCCTTCTCCCAGCGATCAGGCGTAGGTGGCCAGGGTGTGAGATCACCTGGCTCACATGTAAGAGCGCGGCTCCCTTGCTAGAAAACCTGGATCTGATCGACCGGACCCTGACGCTTGAAGATGACGGAGCCCTGAGGATCCGGGGTGAACAATTTGATATCTGCGCGAACCTGGATAACGAACCGCTGGCTGCTTCTCTGGCATCTCAACAAAAGGCTGTCCGCCACCTGGGATATGTTCTGGATGAGTATGGGCGGGTGATCGCATCCAATGTGGAGGCGCGCCCATGGTTGGAAATGGCGAGCTTCGACCGGCTCAAACGGGAGAACCAGGCCACTTACCAGGCCCATATGCGCAGGATCCTCGGCCTTTCACCAGAACCGGTGGATCCGATTCAGATCCGCACCACCTCCGCCGAGGTCAACGCCGCACATGAGCATCTGCGGTCTTTGGGGATGGCCGGAACCCACCCCATCGCTTTCAATACTGGCGCGGGGGAACGCTGGAAAAC
>CAYRBI010000004.1:90735-95405 GCA_964422415.1 uncultured bacterium
CTTTACTGAAAGTGGTATCGCCCAAACCATGCGTGAGTTACTACGCCCGCGAGTGTAATGAGAAGCCCTGTTGCATGGAGTCGATCTCCGCCCAAAGGGTCTTCGAGATAGTTCGTGAGCAAGGCTGGCTGGAGCGGATTTCCAGGGCAGAGCATTCACCCACCGCTTTTCACTCACCGCAACCATGACTGCATCAACGGCCCCTTGGTGGCTTATTCTTCAAACCTTTGTCTTGACACTCCCCTCGGTCTACTTGATCCGCCGGTTAGGCTTGAGGTTTGGCTGGTTGGATAGTCCCACTGGACGTAAGATCCATGAGGCCTCCATCGTGACATTGGGAGGTTTGGGAATCTTCCTAGGGCTCTTCGCCAGTTTTCTTCTTTTTAAACTGTGGTGTGATGGAGATGCACAGGGAACCATCCCTTTGGTCCGCTACCGGGAGAATGCCCACCTTTGGCTTCTCTTCGGTGTAAGCCTGGTGGTCATCGTCATTGGTATCTGGGATGACCTGAGAGACTCCAATCCCCTCCTCAAACTTGCCTTCCAGATTCTCGCGGCGGGACTGTTTGTGGGATTCAGGGTGACTTCCGGCAAGGTCTGGCATTTCGAGGTGCTCCCAATGGGGGAGTTCCTTCTCAATCTGCTTGTATTATCGGGCTGGATTGTGCTGCTCATGAATGCCATCAACCTGATCGATGGTCTCGATGGACTAGCGGCCGGAATCACCGCTATTGCTGCCTTCTGGTTACTGTTGGCCAATGAACCCATGGAGAACCGCTTCTTGAGTTGGGTGGCGGCGATGTTGGTGGGATCCTGTGCGGCCTTCCTGTTATTTAACTTCCATCCCGCCAAGATTTTTATGGGGGACACCGGCGCGTTGCTGCTGGGGCTGTGGCTTGGTGCGGGTTCCAGCGAGGGGGATTTCATGAAACTGTCGGGTTTGATTCTCGCTACTCCCATTGTGTTACTATTCGTTCCGATCATCGAGGTGGTCTCTTCTGCATTGAGAAGATTCCTGGGCGGGCAGGGAGTCTTCCAAGCCGACAGCCGCCATATGCACCACCGGTTACTCAAACTCGGTTTCCGGCATAGGAGCATCGTTCTTTTCTACTATTCCATTACCTTCCTGCTTGGGATGCTGGGATACCTCCTGGCTCCCTCTGGGTTCGATGCGAATGGAGTCCCCATTTCCCGCTTGGCTAATCCAAACATGATGTTTGGAATCTTGTTTGTGATCTGTGGGACCGTTCTGATGGCCTACCGCGCCTTGGCGTCCATCGAGAGGCGATTTGAATCAGTAGTGAGAAGTCTGGGGGCGGATGAGGTACGGGAAACACTTGACGTCACCCACAGGGACCGATAGTTTCCTCTGTTTGGCCGGTTGAAAACTTGATTGGTGTAGATTATCCGGCCAACAACCTGTTTCTTTATTGGGGTAGATGCCTTCCGGATGGTTCATCCGGAGGGATGGAGAGTGCGGTCCGATGACACAAACTCAGCAGGCATGTGAGAAAACCGGGCTTCCGGAAAGGGTGAATCCGGCCTGGTTTTATAATGAACTTATGCATTCGGGGGTAGATTACTCGGATAGCGCGATCGCCGCCAAATATGATGAGAATCACCGGCGTTTCCGTGACTTCGAGGAGGAAGCGGACCGCATCCTCGAGCGTTTGAAGATCGGGGGGCAACACAGTGTCCTCGATATGGGGTGTGGCACTGGCGCTTTTGTCCTCACCGCCGCCAGACGTTGCCGGAAAGTCCATGCGGTGGATGTCTCCACCGCGATGCTAGAGCGGTGTCACAAGAAGACGGGGGAATTGGGACTGACCAATGTCGAATTCCACCATGCCGGCTACTTGACCTACATCCATGGTGACGAACCGGTGGATGGCATTGTTTCTGTAGCGGTTCTTCATCATCTCCCGGACTTCTGGAAGGCGGTGGCTCTCCAAAGGCTGCATGGAATGCTCAAACCGGGAGGACGGTTGTTCCTCTTTGATGTTGTTTTCCCCTCACTTTCGGAGGGATATGAGCAAGGTCTCGATGCATGGGTGAAGGACATCAAACTCAGAGCGGGTGAACAGATGGCCGAAGAAGCGGTGGTTCATATACGCGATGAGCACAGTACCTTCGACTGGGTGCTGGAGGGTATGCTGGAACGCGCCGGATTCCATCAGGAAGAAAAGATTTCTGCCCCGGGATTCGGTATCACGTATATCTGTGAGCGGTAGTAGTTGAGTGGAACAAACACATGAGGAGGATGTGGCGGAATGCCTGTGATCGTTATTGTAGGAATCCAATGGGGTGATGAAGGTAAAGGCAAGGTAGTGGATGTCCTGGCCTCCGAGGCGGATATTGTGGTGCGTCACCAAGGCGGCAATAACGCGGGTCACACGGTCTGGATCGATGGCAACAAGCACATTCTCCACTTACTACCGACAGGGGTCATCCGCCGCAAGAACTGTGCGATCGGCTCGGGAGTCGTGGTGGATCCCAAGGTGTTATTGAATGAGATCGATGAATGCAGGGATAAAGGGATTCCACTGACCCCGAAGAACCTGTTTCTAAGCTCCAATTGCCATGCGATCTTCCCGTATCACATCCGGATCGACACACTCCGGGAGAAACGGCTCGGAAGCTCCGCAATTGGAACCACCTCCAGAGGTATCGGACCGGCTTACCGCGATAAGATTGACCGCTGTGGCATACGGATGGGTGATCTAGCCGATCCCGCACGTTTCGAGAAGTGCCTACGGGCGCATCTGGTGTATGTTAATGATCTCCTGGTGGATTTCTTCAAGGAACGGCCTTTCACCTTCGAGGAGATTTATGAGCCTTACCGGGAGTATGGCCAACGTCTGGCGCCGTACCTGACCGATGTTCCCAAGGTGCTCAACGAAGCTGCCGCGCAGGGGAAGAAGATCCTCTTCGAAGGGGCGCAGGGAACCCTGTTGGATGTGGACGCAGGGACTTTCCCATATGTGACCTCCAGCAACACCGGGAGCGGTGGGGCTTGCACGGGCGCGGGATTTCCTCCCCACAAGATCGATGGCTGCTTGGGAATCGTAAAGGCATACACTACGCGCGTGGGCGCGGGCCCATTCCCCACCGAGCTTTCTGGCGAGGAGGCCGACCGGGTTCGCAACGCGGGCCCCGCGGGGGAATTCGGCGCCACTACTGGACGTCCACGGCGGTGTGGCTGGTTCGATGGCCCCTTGGTGCGTAGAGCAGTCATGATTAATGGCGCTAATCACCTCGCAGTGACACGGCTAGATGTGCTCAGCGAGTTCGATATGATCCCCATTGCGGTTCGTTACCGGTACAAGGGAGCAGAGATCGATCTCGCGCCTGAAGATCTGAGCGTACTGGGTGAGTGCGAGGTGATCTACGAGAACATGCCGGGCTGGAGAACAGACGTTTCAAAGATCCGCCGTTGGGAAGATCTTCCAGCCAATGCCCAAGCTTATCTGGAGCGGATCGAACAAATCGCCCAGGCCCGGGTGGTCATGGTCTCGGTGGGGCCGAACCGGGATGAAACCATCTACCGGGAGCCCAGTATCTTTGGAGCGATCGCGAAGGCTTGATGAAAGAATCCTATCCACGGATCTCGGCCTTTAAGACTCCGGAACAGTTCCGAGCGCGGCTTGCCGCGCTCGGTTTGGATCTCCCCTGTGATGATCAGATCCTCCGCGCACCGGAATCTCCGCTGGCTCAATCTCTAACTTATGGGGACATTCAGATAGGCAACCGCTGGGCGGTTCAGCCAATGGAGGGGTGGGATGGAACCCCGGAGGGACTCCCTTCCGAGTTCACCCTCCGCCGTTGGCGTAACTTTGGGCGGAGCGGCGCGAAGTTGATCTGGGGCGGAGAGGCCGCCGCGGTCCGCCATGATGGACGCGCGAATCCGAATCAACTCCTTCTCTGTGACCGCCACCTCCAGGGCTTCGAGAATCTCCTTGGCGAGTTGAAAAAGGGGCATGAGGAGAAGGCTGGTTCCGGCGATGACCTCTATGTGGGGCTCCAACTGACCCACTCCGGACGCTTCTGCCGTCCCAACCGGAAGGATCTTCCCGAACCGAGAATCGCCTACCGTCACCCGCTCCTTGACCGGCGGGTGGGAATCAAGGATGACAGCCCCATTCTTAGTGATGATGCGATCTCCTGGTTGATCGAGGATTTCATCCATGCCGCACTCAATGCCGCTAAGGTTGGTTTCCAATTCGCCGATGTAAAACATTGCCATGGCTATCTCGGTCATGAGCTCTTGAGCGCATATACCCGTCCTGGACGATATGGTGGCAGTTTCGAGAATCGCACACGTTTCTTGCGGGAAGTGGTCGAGGGTATCCACGCCGAGGTTCCGGGGATGGAGATCGGTGTCCGTTTGAGTGCCTTCGACTTCATCCCCTTCCATCCCGATCCCGCCGGAACCACCAAGACTCAGATGGGGGTGGGCATTCCAGAGACTTTCGAAGGTGAATACCGTTACTCATTCGGAACTGATCCCTCCAATCCGGTGGCCGTGGACCTGACTGAGAGTATCGAGTTCGTGAAGCTGCTTCTCGATCTGGGGATTCGCCTGGTGAATGTCACGGGTGGGTCTCCTTACTATGTGCCCCACATTCAACGTCCCGCGCTCTTTCCGCCCTCGGATGGTTACTCACCGCCCG
>CAYRBI010000005.1:0-76889 GCA_964422415.1 uncultured bacterium
CACTCATGAGGCACTCGATAAAATCGATCACCTCCTGAGCCTTTTCATCGGGCAGGTCAAGGCTCTTCTGGTAAATCACCTCGGCGAGAGTCATGACGGGGTACTCCTTTCACCCTACTCCACGAACGCATCCACTCTCTCATGATAGAATTCCGCTTGGCCTTCCGGAAGAAGCAAGTTACCCGAAGGCCGTGGATTCCCGCCTTCGCGGGAATGACGAAGGGGGGCGGGAATGATGAAGGGGGGCAGGAATGACGAAGGGGGTACCCCACCCGGTTTCTATAATGGGCTGATCAGTTCACTGCAACAGTCTTGCCTTTAGTATCCAGAGCCTGTATGGTTCTTGGTAGATGATTTGCTGCCTGTGGAAGACAAGCGAAGTTTTACACGCCTCCCTTTCTTCATCACGTACACCTCGAAGTTGGTCACTCACCTCTAGTGCCGTTCCCTTCTTTGCCGGTGTTCAGCAAACGATGTCCTAGTCCGTCTATGCGGATCGTGCGTCCGCTCCGGACAGACAAGCGTGCTCACCGATAGAGCACGCGCTGTGTTCACAATGAACACACCAACGCCCGGCGATCACCACACAACGTCCATGGCCACGCCCAAAGTGGGTCTGGCGTAATTTGGACTTTGCCTTGATACGCCCGGTAATTGAAAGGGTTTTTACGTATGTCTTTCTCTCAATTCGGCATCGACAAGCGCTGCCTGGAAAATCTCAAGGCCCAGGGAATCTCCAGCCCGATGCCCATCCAATCGCAAGCCATTCCAGCCGCACTGGAAGGCCGCGATCTCATCGCCATCGCCCAAACCGGGACAGGGAAAACACTGGCCTTCGCGCTGCCCGCCCTGACTCGTTTGGCCGCGCTCAAAGGCCCCATCCGTAATGGGATGCTGGTCCTCACCCCCACCCGCGAACTCGCCATCCAGGTTCATTCCGTAATTGAATCGCTGGCCAGAAAAGTGGGATTACGTTCCGCCTGTATTTATGGGGGCGCTGGCATGGGCGCCCAGACCGAGGCCTTACGCAGGGGCTGCACCATCCTGGTCGCCACCCCGGGACGTCTATTGGACCATATGGCCCAGGGCCATGTCCGTTTCGATCAACTCTCTATCCTAGTACTGGATGAAGCCGACCGTATGTTGGACATGGGTTTTATCCATGATATCCGCCGCATCCTGGATAAGCTGCCCACTAACCGGCAGACCCTGATGTTCTCAGCCACCTTCCCATCCGAGATCGCGCGGCTGGCCAATACGATGCAAAACAATCCTCTGCGGATCGAGGTCCAGGCCACTTCAAAGGCAGCCGACACCGTCCGTCAAGGAATCTACACGGTCGATCAAACGGCCAAGGCCGATCTCCTGTCCCAGATCCTGCGTGGAGAAGATGTGCAGTCGGCACTTGTGTTCCTGCGCACCAAACACCGCACAGACCGTCTGGCCAGAGCCCTGGGCCGGGATGGATTCAAGGTGGGTACCATCCATGGCAACCGCTCCCAGAGCCAACGTCAACAGGCCTTGGAGGGTTTCCGCCGGGGACGCTATAACGTGCTCGTAGCCACCGATATCGCCGCACGCGGTCTGGACATCCAGGGCCTGAGCCATGTCATCAACTTTGACATCCCCGCCACCTCGGATGAGTACATCCACCGCATTGGACGCACCGGACGGGCCAATGCCACTGGCGATGCGATCACCTTCGTATCACCCGATGATGCCAAGATCCTGGCCAGTATCGAGGCGGCGTTGGGAAGAAACCTCCCCCGCGAAGAGTGGGATGGCGCGGTCCATGTTCCCACCCACTTTCATCCAGGTGAAGCACGCAAAGGGAATGAGAACCGCCATAATGGTGGTAATTCACGGCGCGGTGGTAGCTCACAACGCAGCGGCGGTTTTCGACGCAGCAGTGGTTCACAGCATGGTGGAGATTCACAACGCAATGGAGGATCTCAGCGCGGTGGAGATTCACGGCAAGGCCGCAATTCACCACGCAGCGGTGGGTCGCGGCGTGGTGGAGATTCACCTCGGAATCGCGATTCACAGCGTAGTGGTGAACGCGAATATCAATAGGAGACCTTTTCCCCGCCCTCCCTTCCAAAAAAAGGAAGGGGGGGAGGGGGGAATTATGCCCTGAAGATCGCTCCCATTTTCTTCCCCAATAAACTCCCCGCCAGAAGTAATCCTACCGCCAGGAAAGCCATGCTCCAAACTCCCAGAGCGGCGGCCAGCGCACGGCCCTCACCAAGCAGCTGGTAAAGCTCATAGATGGCTTTCGTAATCGGGAAATCCACCTGCTTCTGAGCCAGCATGAGCGAGTCGCTGACCTCGAGCATGGCGAAGCAGAAGGCCAGAATCCCACCCGCGACCAGATTGGCACTGACCAGGGGGAGAGTCACCTTACGCAGAGTCCGGATGGTCCCAGCCCCCAGATTATGCGCGGCTTCCTCGAACACCTGACTGGCTTGTTGAAGGCCAGCGGCGACTGAACGGACCACATAGGGCAGGCGGCGGATCGAATAGGCGATCACCAACAACAGCGTGGGATCCTTGGCGGGATCGAGAAAAGTGAACCACTCGCCGGGCTGGGTCATGGCCAGGTATCCAAAAGCTAACACAATCCCCGGTACCGCCAGCGGAGCCATCAACAACGCATCCAGCAGCGCGCGTCCACGCATCCGGGTCCGCACCACGATCCACGCCGCGAAGATACCCACCACGAGATCCACAAAGGAGGCGATGCCAGCATAACGAAGGCTGTTACCAATGCTGGGGACTGTAAAGGAATGCTGCAGGGCATCGCGGTAGTGATCCATGGTCCAGGAATGGGGCAGCACCGAGGCATACCAGTCATGGCTGAAACTCACCAGGATCACGCTGAGGTGAGGGATCACCGCCAGGAATGTGATCAACAGCATGAAGCTACAGGCCAGAATTCCACGCCAACCCGGCAGGCTTTTCTCCACCGAACCCCGGCCGCCCTTCGAGATAACCGCCATGGACTCACGGTGCAGAGCCATCCTTCCCAGCAGATATAACAACACCGAACAGGACAACATCACCACCACGAGGACATAGGGAAAGGGGTTATCGCCAATCTCCTTGAGGGCATCGAAGATCTGCACACTGGTGACCCGGGTGTAGTCGAACATCAAAGGTGTCCCCAGTTCAGTGAAGGCCCAGATGAAGACGATCGTCCCGCCCGCGAACAGACCCGGCATCATCAAGGGAAGCGTGATACGGCGTAGGCGGTACCACTTCCCTGCTCCCAGGTTGCGCGCGGACTCCTCCATGGCGGGGTCAAGATTGGCCAAGGAAGCCACGGCATTGAGATAAAGGATGGGGTAGAGGTGCAAGGCCTGAGCGATGGCGATCCCCCAGAAACGTGATAGACCAAGCCAGTCCACTGGCTCGGTGGGGGCCACTCCGACCAAGTCCAAAAGGGAGTTGAGGATACCCGCCTGTCCCCAGAACTGACGGAAGCCGATGGCTCCCACAAAGGGGGGCAGGATCATGGGGACCAGGATGAGTGAGGCCAACAGCCCCTTCCCGGGATAAGTGGCGCGGGCATTGAGAATCGCCATGGGCAAAGCAATCAGGATCACCAGCCCCATGGTGGCGGTGGCCAGCAGGAAAGAGTTGAGCAGACCCTCCATGTATAGCGGGTTGCGGAAGACCTCGGTTAGGAAGGCCAGTGTGGGCTTCCCACCTTCATCGAGAAAACCACCCGCTAGCACACGGAAGAGGGGATAGATGAAGAAGAGTCCCAGCCACGCCAGGAGCAAGGCATATCCACAAAGCATCAGCCGTGATCTCATCGGGGCGGTCCTGCCTTTCCCTCCCGGACCGCGAGTGTGGCCGCCTGCTGGTACTGGCTCGCGAAGAACAGCCCCCATTCACGCGCTAAAGCCACCTCCTGAACCTTGGTCTTGGCCCGCAACAATGACTCACCCACCTGGCCGTATTGGGCATTCTCCGGAAGCGCACATAGCTTCTCCATGGCTGCGGGACACAGTTCCGCTCCGCCACAGGCCTGGATGGTTTTCCAGGCCTGTCTGAGCTCATCACCCGTATCGAGACAGCTGGTCCGGATCAAGAGACGAATGGCATTGAAGAGTTTACCAGTCCATTCCGTGTGGTAGGTAAAACTCTCCGCCTGAGTATACGGACTCGCTTCGGGATTACTGCAGTATTGGAGGTTTTCCGGCACATAAAAATCACGGCGGATGGGGAGCCTTTGCAGGGCATAGCGTTGCGGCCCACCGGAAGCTCCCACACGATAAGCCCACAATCGCTGCCCCTCCATCGACATCACATATTGTATGAAACGCAATGCCAATTCAGGATGAGGGGCGCCGCGCAACATGGCGATGGGATCACACGCCACTGTCGTCCCTCCACTGGGCGACACATACCGCATCCGGCTGGTTCCATCCGGTTTGGCCGCTAGGCTGGCCTGGAAAAGACCATAGAAATCGATGCACATCCCCGCTGTTGAATCACCCATGTAGACATCCAAGGGAACCTTGGAGGCGGAGTCGGTAAAGTAACGCGAGTTGGCCGCCGCCATGCGAATCACTTTCATCCCCGCGGTCCATCCAGTGGCCAACGCCATGGGGAAAGAGGATGAGTCAGTGGGGATTCCAGCCGTGGCGGTCACCATCTCCTGCTGAATGACCATCTCGAAGGCCTTCGCGGAGGAACCACTCTTGGAGGGGTCCGCCAGGGCAACCTGTCCGAGAAGCGCGGGCTGCCCCAGATCCCGCCAGGTGATTGGTTCGTAAGAATGGGGAATCCGTACCAGGCAATCCAGGTTGTAACAGATACCAAAGGCGGAGACAGTGGCGCCATACCAGAGGTCATTCTTATCAAACCACTTCTCACCGCCGATGAACTCCGGAACTTGAGTTCCGATGATTTCCTTCCCCTCGGGGGTATCTTTAAAACCAGAGGGCGCGAGGTGCCCCATGGCCGCTTGACGGCTGAGGTCATACTCCCCACCCCCAAAGAAGAGGTCAATGCCGATGCCCACATTGGAAGCGAGGAAGGCCTTGCGGGCTTCGCGTATCTCCACAGGAAGGGTGGTGTCATCTGTTTTGACTTTGGGGTTGTTGAAGGAGTTGGCGATTGCGGTACTCCACTCTTTCCCCATCGTAGACCATTCCGCCCGGAAAGCTGCGGTGTACTGAGCGGAGAGATAACGCCCGATCTCGGTGGTCCCGCCGATGTTGCGCCAATCCACAATCACGGATTGGCCATACTTTTCTTCATACCAGCGTTCGAAAGCCCGTCCAAACTCATAACGGATGGCTTCGTTGTGGGGGCTGATGACAACTAGCGGCAAGGAGCCACTGAGTGGTTGGTCATATCCGGAACGCAACACAAACGGTAGTGCGATGAGAACCACCAGCACCAGCGCATACAGGTATGGTGGGGAAAGGTATCCGCCACCATCATGAGCCGGTGAGCTCATGCGTTGTCTTCCTTCTGGGGAGGTTCCTCGAAAGCGGGATTCTCCTCGGCGGATTCCTCCACCACACTGGAAAGATCACGCTGTATCCGCTTTGATCTCAACACCGAAGCAATAATTCCCACCGCTAAAATCCCCGCAATGATCAACAAGGAGATGCCTGTGGGAATATGAAAGATCTTGGAAATGAGCATCTTCACCCCGACAAAGGCTAGGAGAAACACAAGGCTGAAGCGGAGGTAATGGAACTGAGCCATCAGTCCCGCCAGAGCGAAGTACAATGAACGTAATCCCAGAATCGCGAAAACATTCGAGGTATACACCAGGAAGGGATCCGTGGTGATTGAAAAGATGGCCGGGATCGAGTCGATGGCGAAGATGACATCGGTGCTTTCCACAACCAGGAGCACCAAAAACAAGGGGGTAACCGCCCGCTTACCATTCATGTGTGAAAAGAAATTCTCTCCCTCGAAATGAGGAGTCACGGGATACATTTTCCGCGCAAACTTCACCAGGAAATTCTTCTCTGGTTCCACCTCCTCATCACTGGCGCGCAACATCTTGACCGCGCTGAAAATGAGTAGAGCCCCAAAGACATAGATGATCCATTCAAATCTTTCGATCAGCGCCGAACCGGCGGCGATCATTCCACCACGCATAATCATTGCGCCCAGAATACCCCAGAAGAGAGTGCGATGCTGATGCTGACGAGGTACACCGAAGTACGAAAAGATGAGCGCGATAACAAAAATGTTGTCCAGGCTCAGGGAGTATTCAATCACCCAACCCGTGAAATATTTAAGCGCCGCCTCCGAGCCTGAAAGGGATCCCTTATCATGCAAACCGATCCCCATCCAATGATTTTCATAGGCGAAGTAGATAAACACGCTGAAGAGCAACGCCACCGAGACCCATAGACCAGTCCAACGCAGAGCCTCCTTGGCGCTGATCACATGGGCTTTGCGGTTGAGCACACCCAAATCGAGCGCCAGCGCACAGAAGATGAAGAAGATAAATCCTAGCCAAATCAAGAGCATGAAGTCCGACTCCCATTGGATTACCGTCACGTGGTCTGTGTCACCAGTCACACACCACCCCTGAACGAGCCGAATTGGAGTTTATCCGAACCAGTCCAGCCTTGCCATCCTTGCTGGGGACGGATACAACATGCACAGGTACCCCCTAAGAGAGGAAACAGGATGTCCAATATTTTGGAGAAGATCATTGCGGATAAACGTCCCGAAGTCGAAACCCTACGCACGGGGAGGGACTTTGATCAGTACTGCACCGAGGCCAACAAGGCTCACGGGACACGCGATTTCACCAGATCCCTGGTCCATCCTGAAAAGGTCACTGTCATCGCCGAACTCAAGAAGGCCTCACCCTCCAAGGGATTGTTACGTGAGGATTTCGATCCCACCGGAATCGCCAAGGGGTATTCCAAGGGTGGAGCCGCCGCGCTCTCAGTCCTGACCGAAAGCAACTACTTCCAGGGTGACCGGTCATTTCTCGCGGCGGTCAAGGAGGTGGTGAAGATCCCTCTGTTGCGGAAGGACTTCATCTTTGACCGCTTTCAGATTCCGGAATCCCGTCTGCTGGGAGCCGATGCAGTTCTGCTCATCGCAGCAGCGCTCACTGACAAAGAAATCAGCGAATTCATCAAGCTCGCGGGACAGCTCCACCTCGCGGTGTTATGCGAGGTCCACGATGAGACCGAGATGAAACGTGTGGTTGGCTGCGGAGCCAATCTGATTGGGATCAACAATCGTGATCTGAAAACTTTCGAGGTGAACCTGCAAACCACCTTCGATTTGGTTCCCCTTGCGCCTGATCATGCGGTGCTGGTCAGCGAAAGTGGAATCCGGTGTTATGCGGACCTGGAACTCATGCGGGACGCCGGAGTGGCTGCGGTGCTGGTGGGTGAGACATTGATCCGTCAAGCCGATGTACGCTTGGCGCTCAGAAATCTCTATAATCCAAACGCTCCCACACCCTTCGAGGATTGATCCAGCTCAGCAATGCCCTCTCTCGGACGGGAAACCCTTATCATCCTCGCTGGAAGGGCGGTCACACTCCTCCTCTCCTTCGTGGGGTTGTTCCTTTATCCGGTCCTACTGGGCCCCCAGGCGCATGGTGTATTACAGTACTATCTCGGCTTCTTGCTCCTGCTGTTGGGTTTTCTGAATGGCTGCGCGCCACCCATGATGGCGCACTTCATCGCCATCTACCGAGTGTCCGATCCAGGACGTCAGGGGCCTTTCATCCTCCAGGTGTGGCGCTGGTTCGCGGTGCTGCTGTTTGCGTTGTGGTTGTTGTATCCCTTTCTGCAGGATAAGAGTGGCTTCACCTGGATCTTCCTGGGAGTAGCCTTTTCCGGAGCAGCCCAGCTCCTGGCCAATACAGAGTATGGATTGGGGTATCTAGGCCCCACCACGTGGTTCCCAGTTCATATCTTGATTTGCCGTTTAGTTTTGATTGGCGGGGCAACGGTTTGGCTGTCAGGCAGCCATGGTACTGAGTTCCTGGAATCCTGGGCAAAGACCTGGATTCCGGTCCTGCTCGTAATCTCAACACTCCCGGCTTTAGTCTGGGTGTTTCTCTCTTTTTTTAAGCGCCGCCACGAGTGGTTTGTGGATCAACCCCCCGCCCCATCTTTCACATCCTCTCTATTACCCTGGGAAGAGATCCGCAGCTTAGGGATCGCCTCGCTGGTAGGCCAATTGATCTACCAGGTGTTCACCCGCACCCTGGTACCATTAGCAGGTCAGCTCGGTTATCCGGCTGAGCAAGTCGGATACCTCGGCCTCGCGATCCAAGGCTTTGGGATGACGGTCTACATCGCGGGGATCTTCAGCATCAGCGCTTACCCTTGGCTGGTGTCGGCCAATGAAGCAGGGGAGAAAAAGCGTTTCCAGACAGTACAGGCAGAGGCCTGGAGATTCAGCGCCTTGCTGGGTGGGTGGCTGACCGCGGGAGTTCTTGGACTAGCCCACCCGGTGGTGTGGGTGGTGTTGGGAGAACAGTACCATGGAGACTCAAGCCTCATGGTGGCATTGATCCGTATCTGCATCCTCGCTGGCGCATTCATGCTGGTGGCCGAATTTCACCTGCGGATGTTGATCTCACTGACCCGGATGAGGGATTACCTCATCGCGGTCATCCTTGGGTTTCTACCCACAGTACCCTATGCCGTCTGGGTCTTGATGACCGGGAGTGGGATCCTCTCATTCGCCTGGATTCTGACGATGGGAGTCGGTGGCTTGATGGTGCTCTCGTTGTGCTTCTCGCCACGGACAGAGGGTTTCATCCGCACCAGCATGGGGGCACTTATTGGAATAACTGTTTCAATGGGAACAGTAGTCTTCATGAAGGCTGACTCGCTGGGAACTCTGGTGATCCAAGGGTTTGTCATTTCCCTGGTTTACTGGCTGGTGGCATGGGGAACAGGTTTAGTGAAAAAGGAAGATCTGCAGCTGATCACAAAAATCGCGGGAAGAGCATCCACTACCACTGAGTAGGCCTCAGACACCCCCCACCCCCACCCTCCCCCGCAAGGGGGGAGGGGGCAATACACGCTAAAGCGTGAACAACATACAACTCCCTCCCCCTTTGCGGGGGAGGGTGGGGGTGGGGGGTGATGATTCGGTACAACCAAATCCAGGGTGGGCTAATCGACAGTAATCCGTACTCTCTTCCCCAGGGGAGTATCCCGCAGAAGTACTTTCCCCTTCCCTCCGGATTGTTCCAATGCCACTAAAGCATAGTACTCCTCCGGACACCAACGGCAGACACCATCCTCAACCGTGACGGGTTTTCCATATAGGTCACAGGTCATCTCAAAGCATCCTTCATCGCCGGTCTCGGTGCTACACAACTCCTCATCCCCCTCCATCAAGGCGACACGCGCCCATCCCACGGGACCTCCCGAACCTTGAGCGAACACCACCTCGCCACAATAAGTCACTTGGTTCCAGCCGCACTTGGCTGGGAAGTCTGGCATGGCCTTAACCGGACGGGTCTTGGAACGGATCGATTTTTTCTCCACTTCCGCCCGCTGTTTGGCCGGATTTTCGAGGTAATCATCAAACTGGACACTCGCGCAGCCAGTCAGCAGACAGAGGCTGAAGGCCAACCCTAACCTGTTTAAGAATATCTGTGAGGTCATCATCTCTAACCCAAAGTATCCAAGCCTGTTAAGATCATACTACTTCAGCCGATAATGTAAAGTCTTTATTTCAGGTGAGGTGTATCTACAAATACGCCCCACTCAAACAAAAACACCTCTTAACGGAAAGTAAAACTTGGCTAAGATAGTCTGTTAGAGTTTGGGGATGACCACACGGCTGGTGTGGAATCTGCTTATTGTCTCTGGGAGGTAATGACAGTGCCCAATTCGATCGAGGTTTTTACCAACTGCTACCACCAATTCGGCCTTATCGCCGCGCTCGATGGAATCTCAAAACTGGGAATTGACAAGATCGAGATCAGTGTTGATACCTTTCCGGGGATTCTTGACCTGCCACGAACCCTCGCCGATCTGGACAAATGGGATCCCACTCAGGTGGACCGCATGAAGGAGCTGTTCTCGCGGTATGGGATCACCGCCGAGACCGGCTTCATCTTTGTCGAGACCACCGACAAAGAGCTCTTCGCCCTGGACAAGATCAAGTTTGATGTGGCTGGCCGCCTGGGACTCAAGATAGTGGATCTCTCAGTAACCTGGAACAAACCACTGGAGGAGGCCTACAAGATCTTCCCGGCGGTACTGGAGTATTGTTCAAAATTCAATTTCCAGCTCGCGCTCGAATTACATCCGCCCCTGTTCGACAACGCCGAGGTGTTCTGGAAGGTTGCTAATGATTTCCCCGGTTTCCCGCTCAAGGCGAATTTCGATACCGCCAACCTTTATTACTACAACCACGATCCGGATGGTCCCACCGAGTTGGAGAAGGTGGTTCCACGTCTGGCGCACATGCATCTTAAAGACAGCCTGTGCAAGTTTGAGGATTTCACCTTCCCCGCGCTGGGCGAGGGCACTATCCCCTTCGATGGCTACTTCGAGGTTCTCCGTAGAGCGGGCTGGAATGGCCCCTGCAGCATCGAGGTGGAGGGCCAGGATGTTGAGCAGTCCTTCTTCGCGGGCAAGCAACATGTCATGGAGCGTTCGGTGGAGTTCCTACGGAAGAAGGGCATCCTGGTTTAGCCAGCCTAGCACTGGCCACGAAAACATCACGGAAAAACAATGAAAACCTTGGTTCACCAAGCCGATTCATGTCTTCCTGTTGAGCAAACACCCCCCGTGGAGTGGACCATCCGCCCAGCGGAGGTGAAGGATGTCCCCGGGATCAAGGCAATCATCGATCCTCATGTCGACACGGGGATCATGTTGCCCAAGACGCTCTCCGTGCTGTATGAGAGTGTGCGGGATTTCCAGGTCTGCGTGGATGGAGACATGGTGGTGGGAGCTGGCGCTCTTCATGTGTTATGGGAGGATCTGGCCGAGATACGCTCGCTGGGGGTTCATGTGGACCACCACCGGCGTGGAATCGGGAAAGCTCTCGGCGAAGCCCTCTTGGCGGATGCGGAACGGTTGGGGATCGAACGTGTCTTTGCACTCACCTACGCAACCCACTACTTCCTCTCGCTCGGTTTCCGGATCATCGATAAGAATCTGCTGCCGCGCAAGGTGTGGTCGGACTGCGTGAACTGTCACAAATTCCCTTTGTGTGACGAGGTGGCGGTCATCAAGGATTTCCGTCCCTTCCCAGAAGGGCCAGTGGGACCGCCACCCGAGCTACCGCAGGTGATCGACTTGGAGAGGTTGGTGCCAGGATTAAGGTTGTTGAAACCGTAAAAGGGGGCTGTAGAACAGCCCCCTCCCTTATACCCCATGCGCCTCTTGAAATTGATGTGCGGCACGAAGCAGTTTTTCTTCACCCAATGCCGGGCAGATCATTTGAATGCCCACCGGCAGTCCCTGTGAATCCTTACCACAAGGGATGGAGATCCCCGCAATTCCCGCCAGGTTGACAGTGGTCGTATAGACATCCGACAGGTACATCGCGAGCGGATCAGCGGACTTCTCTCCGATCTTGAAGGCCGTGGTGGGAGAGGTGGGAGTAACCACTAGATCACATTTCTCGAAGGCCTTCTCGAAATCCTGTTTGATGAGTGTCCGTACCCGTTGCGCCTTCAGGTAATAGGCATCGTAAAAACCCGCTGAGAGAACATAGGTTCCCAACATAATGCGGCGCTTGACCTCAGCCCCAAAACCCTCGGCACGGGTCTTGGCGGCCATGTCCACGATGTCACCCGCCTCCGCCGTCCGGTGGCCAAAGACGACTCCATCATAACGCGCCAAATTCGAACTCGCTTCGGCGGTACAGATGAAATAGTAGACCGCAATACCATAATCCGAATGAGGCATCTCCACCTCGATCATCTCACAGCCCAAGGACTCCAGCGTCTTGAGTCCTTTCTCGATTTCACTGCGCACCCCGGCATCCAAGCCCTCGCCCAAAGAGCCCTTGGGGATACCGATCCTGGCCCCCCGGATGTCTCCCTTCAAAGCCGAGAGGTAATCCGGGACCGGTCCGGGGATCGAGGTTCCATCCATCGGATCATGGCCGGAAATCACCCCCAGCAGCATCGCCGCATCCTCCACAGTCTGTGCGAAGGGCCCGACCTGATCCAGCGAGGAGGCAAAGGCAATCAGTCCATACCGGCTCACCCGTCCATAGGTGGGCTTGAGTCCGACACATCCACACAACGCGGCGGGCTGACGAATCGAGCCCCCCGTGTCTGAGCCGAGAGTCAAGGCGGGAATACCCGCGGCGGCGGCGGCGGCGGAACCACCACTGGAACCACCGGGAACACGCTCTGGATCCACCGGGTTGCGTGTAGTGAAGAAGGCGCTGTTCTCGGTCGAGGATCCCATCGCGAACTCATCCATGTTGGTTTTCCCGGTGACGATGAAACCATTCTCCTTGAGTTTCCGGACCACCGTGGCGTCATAGGGCGGGATGAAATTCTCCAGCATCTTCGAGGAGCAAGTGGTACGGATCCCCTTGGTACAGAGGACATCCTTCACACCGATGGGAAGCCCCGCCCAGGGCGGTAGATCCTCTCCCCGGGCGCGGCGGTCATCGATCTCCCGAGCGGTCTTCCGGGCCTCTTCGGCGCAGATGGTGGTATAGGCCTGAAGATCACGGTTGCGCGCCTCCAACCGCGGCATTAAGTCATCGATGACCTCACATGCGCTGATCTCCTTGCGGCGAAGTTTTTCAGCCAATTTCACGGCGCTTTCACGCATGGACCAACTCCTCGAATACAGAATCCCAGCCCCCCTCCGGACTGTAGGGGGCACTGGGTTGTTAGAATGGATCGATTGAACCCGATGGAAAGGTGAGTGTCAATCAAGTCCGCTGAGTCAGGCTATCGAGCAGATCGGTGTACCGGGCGGCGACCGCCTCCCAGGTGTACTGGGAAGCCACTTCAAGAGAAGCCTCGCTGAACTCCAAGTAGGCGTCTGGGCTGGATATGAGCGCAAGAACCAACTGAGCTAGTTTACCAACCCCCGTAGCGGGAACGAGCACCCGGTCCAGATCCGCGAAGCCAGTCCGCTCAGCGCAAAGACAAGGCAACCCATTGGCCATGGCCTCAAGTAGGGCGTTGGAAAGACCCTCGGCCATCGAAGGGTGCGCGAATATGTCCGCATCACGATAGAGCTGAGCCATCTGTTCATCCGGCACCGCGCCAAGGAAATGAAACTGAGAGAGGAGCCCCAATTCTTGAACCATCGTCTCCAGGCGGTACCGTTCGGGGCCATCTCCCGCGATGGTCACCTCCACAACCCGCCGTATTTCGGGGGGCATGATACTCACCGCCTCGACCAGCCAATCGATCCGTTTACGAGAGATCAAACGGCTGACCGCAAGGATCCGGAAAGGCCGGCGTCCCTCAATGAAATCAGCCGGGAGATTCCTGGGAGCTCCCCACACTGGCATCAAGACACCATTAGGAATGACCTCGATGGGAGTCTCCCGGTCAGTGCGTTTGGCCATTTGGGCTAGCATGGGACTGTTGGCGGTGACCACCGTTGCATGGTTCCAGATGGATGCGGCCAGATGTCTCCAGAAGAATCCCGAAGTCCGTGGATTGAAGCCAGGCACATCCGATCCCCGTAATGCGATAATGGAGGGGATGTCTCCCAGCGAACCCAAGAGTAGTGGCGCGAGCGGCCAGGCGCCCCACACTAGGACGGCATCAGGTCTGCGCGAATCATCCAGGCTCTTGCGCCAGATCCTCCACAAGAGGAGAGCCATCTCATGGACTCTCCAATAATGTAGATCCCGCTTTAAGCAAAAGAACTCCGTCACATGGACAAAAGGGGGATAGGAAGGCTGAAGCCGCCCGGGTGCGGCAGCGGTCCAGACCTCGATCTCCCAGCCGGAAGTCCGTGGCCAAGCCTGCAGGAGATGAAAGAGCGAACGCCCCGTGCCACCCCCAATGGGGGGGAGTTCATAACCAAGGATAAGAAGATTCATAGAGTCATCAACTGCTTGACCGCCTCTCCCGGTCCTGAAAGAATGGGTGCCGCTCTGAGCATTGGACTCTGGCTTTTCTCAACAATACCTTGGGAGGTTGCACATGTCACCCGAACAGTTCTCGCGTCGTGATTTCATTAAAGTTAGTTCCGTGGCGGGGCTTGCCGCTGGAATGGGGCTGAACGCCATCGTGGGCGCGGCTGCGCCGGTAGGAGACCGGAAGCTCCGTGTTGGATGCATTGGAACAGGAGGACGCGGCCAAAGTCTACTGGGCGATATACTCAAACACGAAAACCTCGAAGTTACCGTCATTTGTGATATCACCGATGGGAATCTGAAAGCCGCCCAAGATATGGTCGAGAAGGCCTCTGGCAAGCGCCCCGAGGGGATAGGCGATTCCCCTTATGCTTACCGTAAACTCCTCGAGCGTAAAGATATTGATTGCGTCGTGATGGCCACCCCCTGCTACTGGCACACCACCATGTATATCGATGCCCTCAAGAGAGGAATGCACTTCTATGGTGAGAAGCCGATGTCCATTTACGCCACGGAACTCAAGGAGATCCAAGAAGTCCGCAAGCAGCATCCCGATGTGGTCATGGAAATCGGCACCCAGTGGTCTTCCCACGAACAGCGGCGGGACATCATCAAGAAGATCCAGGGTGGATTGATCGGCGACCTGTGGGATGGACGCTTCAGCCGTTTGGGCACAATGGATACCTTCAAGGGCTGGTTCACCGACCGCACCAAATCTGGCGATTGGATGCTGGAACAGGCCGTCCATGAGCTCAACCTGATGTGGTGGGTTACCCAGCAGCATCCGGTAAAGGTCACCGCCGTGGGACGTGGCAGTGTCATTCCTGGCCGCGACACCACCTCCTTCTACACCGCGCTCATCGAGTATGGCAAACCCTATGAAAATCTCATGTTCCATTACACCCACACCTTCATCGAGGTTCCCGACTTTGGTGGCCCCGGTGGCTGGAACTTCAAGATCGTCGGCTCTAAGGGTGGTGTGGACCTGATGGACGCGACAGCCACATTGCGCGAGAAACCCGCCAATGGCGAAATCACGGTCAAGGGTGAAGGCGGCACCGGAGATACCTTCGAGCACTTGGGGAACTTCTTCAAGTGTGTCAGAGAGGGTACCCCCGACAAGGTCAATTCCGGTCTGGCTAATGGCGTCGGTTCCTCCATCATCGGTCTGATGATCCGCCAGAGCATCGAACAGAAGAAACCCGTCACTCTCGAGGAGACGTTGGCCGACACCCGTAAATCACCCGTTCCGGCCGCCTAAGCGCAGACCACGAGCAGGCGTGGAAGAGAGGAAAAATGACCAACGAGAAAGGAACTGCCCATGCAGGCAAAATGTGATCGCCGGTTGTTCCTCCGTACGACAGGCCTCGCGGGGCTGGCCGCCGGTATGGCCAGCGGGCTGGAGCCCCTCACGGCCCTTGCGGCGGAGAAATCCAAAGGAAAGGAAAAAGGTACCGTGAAATTCTACAAAGCAGTCATCACTGGTCCACCGGATGAAGCGCTTCTGAAGTCCATCAAGGAAGCTGGCTTGGATGGAGTCGAAGTCAGCGTAATGGATGCGAAAGGCCCCATCATCTCCCGCGAGGAAGCCGCCAAAACCCGCGCAATCGCCGAGAAGATTGGAGTGCGGATCCACTCGGTACTGCGTGGCTGGGCGGAATACAACAGCCCCGACCCCGCCAAAGTCAAAGCGGATCAGGAATTCACCATGGCTGCTATGCGCGCTGCGCAGGGATATGGGGCCGATGAAGTCCTGCTGGTTCCGGGACGTATCGGCGGAATGAAAATGCCTGACCGTGGCAAGTTCAAAGTCAAGTTCGATCCCGCCACCGGCCACATCACACAAGTAGCTGAAGGCGACAACGCGCCCTACAAGGAATACATGGAAGCGCATGACAAGGCTTGGGAGGCCGGCCAGCTGGCGGTCAAGGAACTGCTCCCCTTGGCGAAGGAAACAGGGGTCATCATCGCCATCGAGAATGTCTGGAATAACCTGTTCATGAGCCCACAATATCTCGCTGCTTTCGTGGATTCTTTCGACAGCAAGTGGGTCAAAGCTTATTTTGATGTGGCCAACCACCTGGTGTACGGTCCACCCCCACAGGAGTGGATCAAGGTTTTGGGCAAACGGATCTGCAAGATCCACATCAAGGATTACAAGTTGAATGATGCGAACGAGTGGCCTTCCCTGCGTGGAGGAAGTGTCGATTTCCCGAAGGTCATCGCGGCGCTCAAAGAAATTGACTACGACGGCTGGTTGACGGTTGAAGGTCCTCCCGAGGACTACAAGGAATGCAACCGTTTGCTGGATGAGATCATCGCGGGCAAGTAATCTACATCAGGGGCGGATCGCATGGTCCGCCCCTTCCTTCTATCTCACCACAATCGCCGCCTCACGGTCCCGTGCTTTGTGTGGAAGCTGGATGGTGAATTCGGTGCCATGTCCAAAGTCCGAATGCACGGCAATGGTTCCCCCCAACCGGTGGATGATCCGCTGGGTAATGGCCAATCCCAAACCTGTCCCGCCAGGTTTAGTGGTGTAGAACGGATCAAACATCCGCGCCAATGTCTCCTTCCCCATACCACACCCTGTATCACGAATCCTGACCCGCCATAGATCAGTGCTGGGCGCGTCCAGAACCACATTCACCTCGCCTTCGTTCTGGATGCTTTGCACCGCATTCAACAACAGATTGACGAAGGATTGGGTGAGTAGATTTTCATCAGTGTTGCAAGGGGCCGCCTCCAGCAAACTCTCAAAGTGCATGGTCACCCGCTCGGGAGCCTGGTAGTCAACAAGGTTCACGGCCCGGGTCACCACCACTCTCAGATCAGTCTCTGTCAGACGGAGTTGCTCTTGCGAGGCGAATGCAAGTAGCTGGCGGAGGATCTTTTCGCAACGCTCCGCCTCGGAGGCCAGAACCTCCACATCCTCGATCTGATCCGATCCCGGTTCCAGTTTCTTCCGGAGGTAGTTGGCGCAAGACTTGATGATCCCCAGAGGATTCCCAAGTTCATGCGCTAATCCAGCGGCCAATCTTCCCACCGCGGCCAGCTTCTCCGCACTGAGGAGTTGCGCCTCAAGCGATTTATATTCCGAGATGTCCCGGAGCAAGACCAGCCAACCCAGCCGTGCCTCCTCTATCTGGCCAATAGCCGCCACACTGGCGATGAAAGAGCGTTTTTGCCCCGACTTCTCCTCCAGCACCACGGGAACACTGTCTATCCGCCCACCCGGTTTGAAGCGTGCCTCCTCGAGCAGCCGCTCCACCGGCGCGGCCACTAAATCAGGGGTGAGGTTCGCCCAGAACTTGAACTCCCCTTCCCCACCTTCCCAGGGGGGGTGGCTCCGTTCACCAAACACATTGGGAGGCTCTAGCCAATAAAGGTTCCACAGATCCCGCACCACTTGCGAGGGTTCAATCGGAGTACGCACTCCCATCAAGTGGCGGAGGAGATCCTCGGCGGAGCGGTTGCAGATGCGTAATTGCTGGCTCGGATCAAACACCATGACCGCGTCGCTCATGCTGGAGAGTACCTCGCGGTTCTGTTCGCTCTGGTAACGCAGGCGTTCGTTGATCGCGAAGATCCGTTTCTGTTGTGAGGTGAGCACCTGCACTAGAAAGAAGCTCATCAGGATGACGCCCCAGATAAGAGCGACACGCAACGCGACCAGGGCTGTCACATCGGGATCGGCAATCCGGTTGACCGGCAACGCACACACCAGATAAACCAAGGTCATCAGGGTATCGATCCAGAGCTTCTTATAGGGATTCTGGACAAGCGCTCCAGAACGCAGGATGGGCATCAGAAACAGATAAAAGAAATTGCTATCGAGACGCCCCGTAAACAGAGTCATCAGCGAGACAAACAACACATCCACCACCAAAGAGGGGATACTCCACCAACGCAGTTGCGTGACCTTGACCACCCGCCCCAGGAAGAGCCAACTGAAAAGGAGGTTGGTGGCCGCATAAATCCCCAGTACGGTGAGGACCTCCCAGTGCGACATCTGACTACGGTCCTCGATCAAGATGATCGGGAAAGCGAGCAGAAAGATCAGCCACTTGGTGGGGATAACAGACCGTTGTTCCACCGAATAAAGCCAGTGAAGCGTTTCAAGAGAGTCACTGGATCCGGTGGGAATGGAAGAAAGAGGATACAGCCGGTTGGCTCGATTGAAGATCATGGATCCTGGAGTCCAGTGTGGAGCCAAGGCCCCCCATAATCACTCTGGGAGGTTCCCCTCGATAAATTTCTCATACTCAGAAGCGGCATCCGGGAGACTGTCATATTCACCCGTCTTGAACGAAAAGGTAAACGGGGTGTTTTCATAACGGTCATTTCCGGAAGCGGTTCTTACGGTGGAAGGAACGGTAATCTTATAGCGCCGGTTAGGTTCCACAAAAAGTTGGATCTCCACCCTTTGTCCAAAGGGATACCGGTGCCCAGTCACGATCGGAGTCTCTCCACGTGGAAAGATTTTCAATCGGTCGGCAAACTGACGTAGATCCGTGGACTCGTTGAGATCAATTGAGATGGATTGGCCAGGAAAGATGAGAACCCCTTTCATCCCGTCGGGGGGGTTGGTAGCCAGAATGCGTGGCCCACCCGTGGTGAATCTCAAGACATACGGTTCTTCTAAACGATGCCCATCGATGGAGTGCAATCCAGTCCCCACCGTGACCGTATACTCGCTTTCGAACTCAACCATGGGCTTTTCGGTACGCAACAAGTCTACCGTGATCACATCCGCTTCGGGGGTTCCCACACGGTAAGCCACCTGAGGAGACACGGAGATAGCTTTGTTGGCCATATTGGGAAGGAAACGTTCATTGAAACGGAAGCGTACCTGGACACTCTCGGTCACTTCCACTTTCCGCGCATTCGGTGCTGGAGTCACCTCCAACACTTGAAGGTAGACGGCCTCGAGCTTTAATTGAAAGACTGGAACAGGAACATCTCCATCTCCAGTAGCCACCTCCACCTCCGCGTTGGCCGTTTCATATTGGTCGCGGGTTACCAAGACATTATAGTCACCCGGGGGAACTTCGTTAAAAAGGAAGGACCCATCACTCCCGGTAACCGTGGAAAAGCCAGTTCCCTCAATGACCACCATCGTACCTGGTTGTGGTCCCTTGTCTTGTAGCATCACCTGTCCATAGATCCGCGCCACGGAGGAGGATTCGCTCCCAGCGAAGGGATCCGGCTGTAATTGGATCTTGGGAGCGGTGGTCAGCTCCCCGGGCTTCACCTCCAGATCGGTCAACTCCGAGGGTAGAAAACCATCGGCCTCAGCGCGGAGAGTGCGTACCCCTGGTGGCACATCGGAGATTAGGAAAGCGCCGGAGGCATCCGTGAGAGCCTCACGCGGTGGATCCACGATACGGACCATGATCCCGCTGTGATCCTGGCTGTCCGGAAAAAAAACAAAGCCACGGATGATCGCGGGGGTATTCGGGGCCATTCTGGGTGTAGGCCTGGGTTGGGGTGCCACCACTACCAGCGTGGCGGTCGCGGATGGGGCTATGCTGGCCGGTAAGGGAGTGGGCGTGGCATCTGGAACCTTTTTGAGAAGAATCAGACCCAGGTTGATGGTGTTCCCCGCCTCGATCGTAACGGAGAGAGGATTACCCGCTGAGTAATGGGGATAAGACACCGCAACTCGATAATGCCCCGGTGGAACCTTGGGGAAGCTAAAATAACCATCCGTCGCGGAACCTATCGGAGCGAGATTCGAACCCACAAGGCGGACTTCCGCGGTAGCTCCACGAATCCCCTCCACACTCACCCGGCCCTCAATCACTCCAACAGTGGGAAGTGCGGTCAGTTGAATGATCCCCAGGTCAATATGGTCGCCAGACTCCAGGACAACCTTACGTTCACGGTACTCCTGAAAGCCATCTTTCCGTGCCAGGAGCTCGTAAGATCTCGGCGGTAGGTGATCGAAGATGACCTTCCCTTCCCGGTCGGAATAGCCTCGATAGGAGGTTCCCGGCAAGATCACCTCAACCCCTTCGTGATTATCGGTAGCTTCGAGGTGGATGGTGGCGGAGAGACTGGCTTCCTCGGGTGGCAAGGGAGAATTAAGACACCCCTGCAAACACAGACTTAGCGCCATTAAGATAACGAACCTATGGTAAATAGAGCAGCTCATACGTGTAATGGGTCCCCAACCATTTCAAATATGATAAGCCATCTCTTGTAAGAGAAAATAGGGGGAACTATCCCTATTCTACAAAAACAACCACCCCATGTTCTTTTTGTTGTGGTTGTTTCAAAGTGTGGATATCAACTTTTACCAAAAGACATTGAAGGCAGCGGAGAGATCCCCCCTTTCTGAAGGGTATCTGCCACCAGGCCAGGTGAATGAAGCAGACATGAAGGAGGTTAATACCCGATGTATCATCTCGTAAGAGTCATTCTTTGCGCTTTATGCGTATTATTGGGCTCCATCCCCACCTTTGCCCAGAGCATCAACCCCGAAGCTGTGGGAGCCAGACCCGTCTCGGCCAATTTTGATGTCTTCCCGGACTCCACGACCTACGATGAAGGGCGTCAAGTCATCGATACCGATGGATTGGGAGTTGATCCCGATACCAACCGGGAGGAGTTCATCATCTGGGCTATGGATGAGGATAGTGGTGGGCCAGATATGGGGTGTGGGCCCATCAAGACAGTCGTCTCACGTAATGGAATCGAGATCGCCAAGTCTGGAGGATACTTGGCGGATGATGGTTATGACTTCTGTGAGAAGGCCGCCAAGATGGGAGCCACGGATGAAGCCTCAGGCTACGGTTATTTTAGTGGCGTCGGAGCTGATGAGACCACGGGGAATTTCGTGGGCACGCACAATATGTATGGCATGGACACCATCGTGAGTGTGGTGCTTCAACCCAATAGCCACCCCTTCGCCAATTATGAATACATCCGTCAAACTGGCCGAGCCGCCGAGGACTTTGCCCTGTTCCAACGCTATGACCGGAACTGTAATCAAGTTTCCAAGATGACTTACGGACAGAACATTCCTTCTCCTTACCATAACTCTCTGTCATCGTGGCCTGCCGCCACTAGCCGGTCGGCCGGATGTGATGTTCTCTCGGATGGAAACACCGTTTATGTTATCGCCGATAATTCCAGCGCAGCGGGTACAGGGCCAGCCCAACACTATTCCCTCGATGGCATCAATGCGAACCTCTTCTCCATCACCAATGCCTCCGCAACGGCTTACATTGTCAACACCACGAATGTCTACCGCCGTCCGGATAACACCACCATCTCGAATGGTAACGCACCAGGCACCGCAGCCGGGTACGGATTCTGGGTGACACACGTGGACAACGATGGGGGGACGATCGCGGTGTTCCGTAATAACGGCACCCGTATTGGCCAGATCTTTGACATCGCGGCCCCCTATAACGCCGATCCGGCCAACCTGTTGGGCAGCGCCACCCGGACCGCCGATGGCAGTGGGGGCAAGTCCATCGCAACCGCAAATGATCTGATCTACATCCCCGCCCGGTATCGCCAAAACTCCGGCGCGTTACGGCCTTGCATCCTGCGTTTCCAGGTCGATGTGACAGTTGGAACCATCACCGCCCTTCCCGCTTTACTGGCGGATGATGACATAGCATTCGAACCCAGCACGGACTGCAAGACCGATGACATGGACATTGCGGCCAATAACTATGGCTTCGTGGCCATCTGCTGGCGTAACCGGGATGAGGCCGCCTGGCCTGCCGCGGCACGTGTGTTCCAGGGGACCGAAGCATTGACCAACAGCTTTTATGTCTCTTCGATTACCACCACGGATACCGGTGCCGATTCCTACTTCGTCAAAGTGGCTTTGAGCGGGACTGACCTTCTTGTGGTATGGGAATCCAGTAATGGAATCACCAATCCCGGCACGGATTGTTATGGCCTGGCAAAACCACAAGCCACGCTGGGCCGTGTCTTCGAACTTCAGAAAGGCACTCGAGTAGAAGATTGGGATCTGTATTAATCATTTCCCACGCTCCAGGAAGGATTGACGATGAAGACTCTTCAATACCGCTCCATGGGTTTACTCATACTGGTGGGGTTTATGGTAGTGGTGGTTATCGAGAAGTCATCCTCCGCCCAGGAAACCACACTCAACCCGGTTTTGGCCACCTATGCTGGCAAAACCATCACACGGGATGACTACAACCTCTATCTTCGCGCCAACCATAAGGAAATCGCTCAAAGGCAACCCAATTTTCCATCGCATCCAGAACTACTTGAGGACTTTGCCATCATACAGATTGCCTCAGCGTCCATGGAAAAACTGGAAAATCATGCCATGGTTCTCAAAAAACTCCATTGGGAGATCTGGGCTCTGGAGTGCAGGGAAGCCTATGCCCGCTTGGCCGAGGTTGTGTTCAGGTCAGAGACTGATCCAGCACAAGAAGAGATCGAGCAGTATTACAAGGAAAACTTGGCCGAACTGACTCAACCCGAAGAGTTTTCATTCCGCAACATCTTCTTCGACCTCAGCCGTTGCCCAGATGACAGTTGCCGCCGCATGAGCGAACGCACCGCTAATGAAACACTCTCCAATCTCAAGGCGCATATCGATCCGGTCTCTGGGACCATCCCGCTTTCGAGTTTTCTTGAAGTGGCCGCCACACAAACCGGCAAAGCGACACGCGAGTTCCAAGTACGCGGTCCCTTCCCCCTGGGTGAGATCAACCCCGAACTGGAACGGACGGCGATGTCTCTCCAACCTGGTCAGATCAGCGAGGTAATGAAAACACGCATGGGGCTGCAAATCATCCGCCTGGAATCCAAGTCAACAGGTGAGCCCCCCACTTTCGAACAGGCGCGGGAAGGAATCCGCCAGCGGATTCAAACCAGCCAGATCAACCAGCACCGCCAGGACTTCTACCGGATCCACTCCAACCCGGAAAAAATGGAAGTCACCGCCGAGGGACTGAGTGAACTGGTCCATTGGGCTACCTCACCCACAGAGGTCAAGGATGTCCTTTTGGCTAAAGCAGGGACATTCTCACTGAGTGTCATGGACTATCTTACTTTCTTACAAGAGAACAACCGGGATCTCCTGCCGGGTCAGGAGCAATCCGCCGGAGAGATCAGCAAGACCCACACTGACAATCTCAAGTCATCGATCCTCGTACGGGAGATGTTGAGGCAAAGCGCCGAAGAAATGGGATTGACCCAGGACGCAACCTACACCAACCGGTTCAAGGTGGACATGGAAGTCCTTCTTGGGGGACGGTATCTTCAAATGCTAGCCATCAACCGGTGTGCCAAACTCGGTCCCGTTCCCGAAAATCAAATCGAACAGTTCTTCCAACAACACTCCAGCGAATTCCAGTCCGGAGCTCAATACCGGCTCCGGGAGATGGCCATCAAGCCCATGGAGGCCACTGACCCGGTCGGAATTGAGATGGCCATGCGGGATGCGGAGAAGCAGGTACTCGAGGCTCTCGAAACCATCCGGAAGGGAGCCGATGAAACCAAAACCATCCAGAGATATTCCCATGGCGAGGAAGCCGCCACGGGTGGTGTGACGGGATGGTTGCCAAGAGACACCCGCTATTCTCAGCCGGTATGGAATGATTTGGTCAACTTGCCAGTGGGAGCATGGACCACGAAGACTTACCGGCATCGTGGCATGGCGATCGCACTCAAGATGGAGGAGGTGAATCCCTCCCAGCCACTCACCCTGAAGCAGGCCCGGAGTGGCATCGAGGCCCGCCTTACCAGGAAGATGAAAACCGAGGAAGTAAACCGCCTGAGGGCTGACATTCTCAAAGAGGCGGGCTTCAGCCTGGTGCAGGATGAAGTCAACCGCCTGGTTCCGATGAAAGATATTTTCCGTTGAGGAAGGAGTTATCACCATGCCGGTATCATGCTGTCGAGTTGTCCCTGTGCTTATACTCTGTGCTCTCGGAGGCGGTCTTTTCACCCAAGGCACCGCCTGGGCAGGAGACCGTTTTGTCCAGGATCGGTTCGTCATTAGTTTCTGGGTTGATCCACCCGTAGACGAAAATGCGGACCAGCGTTACCGCGAGATTGCCGATGCCAACTTTACAATGGTTCTGGGAGGATTCGGCACCACCCCAGCGTCAGTCCCCAAGATGCTCCGGCTCTGCAAGAAATATGGTCTGAAAGCAGTGGTCCCGACCTACGATCAGGATCCCGGAAAACTCCCCGGTGGATCCACCTGTTGGGGTTATACGGTTCGAGATGAACCCTCCACCCGGGATTTTCCCGCACTGAAAGAGAGAGTCGATGCTCTCCGCAAGGCCCATCCTGGGAAGCTGGCTTACATCAACCTCTTCCCCAACTACGTGAGCAAGGAGGGGATGGGCGCGGACAGTTACGAGGAATATGTCTCCCGGTTCATTAAGGAAGTGGGAGTGGATGTTCTGAGCATGGATTACTACCCCCAATTCAAGCCCGGTACCGATGGCCGGGACGGTTACTGTGGAAATCTGGAGGTCATGCGTAAGCAATCCCTCGAAGCCAACATCCCCTTCTGGAACTTCTTCAACATCATGCCCTATGGACCGCACACCGACCCCACCGAGGCGCAGTTGCGCTGGCAGATCTACTCATCCGTGGCTTATGGCGCCAAGGGAGTCCTTTATTTCTGCTACTACACTCCAGCCGGTGGCGAATTCCCCAAGGGAGGAGCCATCATCGCAAGGAATAATCAAAAGACCAGGCACTATGACCAGGCCAAACGGATCAACTTCGAACTGAAGAACCTGGGGGACACCCTCATGAAGTTGACCAATACTGCAGTAGTCCGTGTAAAGCCGGATAGCAATGTGAAAGAGGTACTCGCCGGATCACCCATCAAGAATCTGCGTGGCGCGGATTATGACCCGAAGCCAGATTACCTGGTCGGGGTGTTCCGTCATCAGGATGGACGCCGGGCGGTGCTGCTCAACAACTATCAATTCGCTTACACGGCCTGGCCAACAGTGGAATTCGATACAGAAACCAGCAAGGTGCTAGAGGTCAGCAAGGTGGATGGGCAAGCGCATCCTGTTGTGGATGACAGTCCCGATATCGAGGGACTCCAGTTGTCATTGGATGCAGGCGAAGGACGGTTGTTCTTATTACCGTAGAGTATACAACCTAACCCCCCTTCCTTTTGGGGACGGGGGGTTAGGTTTAGTTGGCTTTATCCCTTGTAATCAAGCCCCATCTGAGCCCGGAGGGCTTCCTGTGCGGCCTCACGGACATCAGCATTCGAATCCGACAACATGGGAGTCAGCTGGCGCGCGAGGTCTTGATTCCCTCTCTTACCAATGGCACGGAGGGCATGGACGCGGACATGCGGGACGGTATCCTCAACCAATTCTAGGGCTTTGAACATGAGATGCGGGGAATCCACCCGTGCAAGCACCCACAATCCCGAGGTCCGCATCCAGGAGTCTGGGTGCCGGAGCATTTGCATGAGCGCGATCTCCGCGTCAGATCTTCCAACCTCGTACAGCGCGAGAACCGCATTCGCGCGCTCGCGTGGAACATCGCTATGGGTGGATTCCTCAATCCGCTCGATCCACTGTCCCTTCTTCTCGATTGGTAAGCTCTCAATCAGGTTTGCTCTCACACGCGGATCGGGATCATTAAACAGGCTCCGGATGGTGGTATCATCAATCTCCCCGGAGGGCAGATGCCCAAACCCCCTTACCGCCGAGGCGCGCACCCGTTCATTCTGATCAGTCAGAAGGCCCTCGATGGTCTCACGCGCGGTGGGATTCTCCGCGAGTTCCGCCAGGATAAGGGTCATGTGCACCCGGTCTTCATCATCCAGTCCGCCTAGTGTCTCTGTCAGACTCTGCACAAAATCCTGATCGATGCGCTGCATGATATGGGTCAAGCTTCTTCTCTCAGTGTCGGAGAGCTGCGAGAAGTTATCGATCAAGTAATCCCTGGAAATACGCCCGATTGTTTTGACCACCAAGCGGGAAGTTTCAGGATCCTGTTCCTTCAAGAGCGGCATCAGATCACGCACCGCCTGATGGCGGCCACGGAATTGGAGGTATTGCACCGCCGCCCGGCGGATGGGCACCGAAGGGTGCTTGAGGAGTTGCTGGAGCGTGGTGTAGGGTATATCGCGTTCAAAACTGAGGAAGTTCTCCATCAAGGTGGAGATCAAGAGGGGATTTGGATTTTCGATCAAAGCCAATTGGAACGAGAAGAACTCCTCACCAAAGTCTCCTCCGAACAGTCTCAGGAAGCGTGTCCGGAGCTCCCGCCGTACCCATGGGAAATACTCAAAGAAGGTGTTGATAATGCCCCGGTCAGCCAGAAATCGGAGAACTAAACTCCGGGTCTCATGCGGTAACCGGTGCAGACTGTCAACATGGTCACTGATGGTGTCCTTATTGAGAAGGCGGTCAATCAAGGTCAGGGCTTTCTCTTGCGTTTCGTGGGTTCCCGCTCCCAGTCCATGGTAGAGCAAGTCAATCCGGCGAAGGGTGGGACGTGAGATGATCTCGAGTTCGATGGCGCTTCGGCCTGAGGCATTCACCTCCGGAAAAACCTCCCAGAAATCATTGGGATTTTCAACGGAGATGGCAAGGAGGCTCGAGACCATCACGGAACGGACATTCCTTTGAGAAACTGAGGAAAGCGAAGCAAACAAATCCATGAGCTCGCGTATATATTGACGTTGCTTGGGATTGTCGGACACCATGTCCAGTGAACGGTTCAGGATCGACTCGACCGCACGCCGTCCCTCCTCACGCACATCCACCACCGGATCAAAGAGCGAGGCGATGACATCCTGGATTTCACCCAAGCCACCAAACTCACCGATCAACCGTACTGCCGCCTGACGGACCTTCGGCAGAGGCGAGAGTCTTTGCAGGCTGAGCAAAGGAATGACCGCCTTGCCGCGTCGCTTCAGAGCCGCGAAAGCAGCCTTCGCCACAGCGGAGTTGGAATCCGCGAGCAGAAGCGAAAACCAGGCGACAGGCCATTCCAGATCGATCTTCGCGAGCAGATCGATAGCTTCCAGGCGTTTTGAAGTTTCACCAGTAAAGAGGACGGACCAAATCTTGGGATGCTGGTCGTCACGCAGATCAGGCACGGAAAATTAGACCCCCGCGAGAGATGATGGCCTATGTTGAGCCATGCGGATCAAGAGTTGTGCCTCTTGCTTTCCGATTCGCAACTCTTGCGCGATCTGGTCGATGGTCTTGCCTTCGCGGAAAAGGAAGAGTGCGCGCGAGGGAGCATCCTGGCCAATCGGCTCGCTCTCGGCAATGGGAGATTGCAACTGGTCCACTTCCACTCCGGGAGAGTGAGCGGGTAGGTTCTCTTCCTCAATGACAACTTCCGGGGCGGGCGGTGTGGGTTCCCTCTGCTGTTGAACTACCTCTTCCACAAACGCCGGCGGAACTTCAGGAGGTGCTTCAGCAGCCAGCGGTTTGGAGAGCTCATTAAAGCGGGTGTTGATAAGCTCCCGCTGGGCTTGAGACATCTGAATCACGCGCAGATGATATTGATCCAGTTCCGCGCGTGTGACCCAGTCATCTTGTTGGAGATCGAGGATCCAGGGGGGAACACGATTTTCTCGCCGTTCCTTCCAGAGGTAGGCCACGGCTGCTCCCAAGACCAGCATGAGAATCCACTGAATCAGTTCCAAGGATCAAACCACAATATCAACAAGTTTCCCGCTCCCTGGCGGGGATACATGGGCAGACTGTTCTGTCGTGTCCAGGGGAAGACGAGCTGATTCTTTGCGTTTCCGGCTGTTTTCCCCCGGCGATCTCCCCCGGCTACCTGGCTTATCGTCAATCGTCCGTCCCTCGGTATGGGTGGTATCATTGACCTGCGTGGCGTGCTGTTGCGCTTCCATGGCAGCCACCACACGTGCCTCGATTGGCGCGTGCACCTGTTGTTGGTGCACGAGATTGGAAGGCTGCTGGAGAACCTGTGACCCCTGCACTACTGGAATATGGTCGGCAATTCTCATGTCAGCCTCCTTTCTCCGCCCTCAAGGCGGTACCGCATCCCCTATCAGCCCGTTGAACAATACAATTTTCTACCGGCACCATGGATTCCCGGCTTCGCGGGAATGACGATTTCCGAGGGATTTCGCCTATTCTGTCATTCCCGCGAAGGCGGGAATCCACGGTCGCACTCTTATTCAACAGAATGTTATGGGGCCTGCACCGCTCTGGCGAATTCATGCTCCAAGTTCTTTAATCTGGCTCTTAGCCGCGACATGGACTTGGTGTGCAGCTGGCACACCCGGCTTTCCGTCACGCTCAGGACCTTACCGATTTCCTTAAAGGTCATCTCGTCGTAGTAATACATCGCCACCACAAGCCGTTCTTTTTCAGGGAGGCTCTCGATCGTACTGGCAAGGATGTTGATCAACTCATCACGGGCCAAAATATCGCGGCAGGTCCGCTCCGTGCGGGCCGCCTGATCTCCACGGGTGGTACGGCTGTCATCCGACAGGCGCAGCTCTTCATCCAGGCTCAGCACCACGGAACGTGAGGCCATGCTCAGAAGCTGGCGGAACTCCTCAATCGAGAGATCCAAGTGCGCACTGACCTCCTCATCGTTCGCTGGACGCAGAAACTTGTTCTCGAGCTGGGAGTAAGCATTCTGAAGCTGGTTCATCCGCTTACGCAGCGAACGTGGTAGCCAATCAACCGCGCGCAGTTCATCAATGATGGCCCCACGGACACGGGGAATGGCATAAGTGATGAACTTGACCTCCCGGTTGGGATCGAAGTTATCGACGGCGTTGATTAGCCCAATGACACCAGCGGAGTAAAGGTCATCAAAATCCAGAACATCCTGATCAAGGTGGGGATGTGTCACTAGACGATTGAGAACATATTTAACCACGTAAATATACTGACGGATCATACGATCCCGGGCATGAGCATTACCCTGAACAATTTCCTTCCAGACCTCCGCCTCATCCGGCATTGGTTTGATCTTCTGGGTTTTGGCGGTCCGAGACTTGGTCTCTTCCGCGCATTGTGTTGTGTTTCCATCCATGCAAGTAGTCTCCCTATCCCCATGAGTCGCAACCAAGAGCAAATGCCCTTCAGCCCGCGAGTGCCAAATCTCCTTCGTTGGCGTACTTCATGACCTCCACCTTGACCTTTTTCACATTCTGCCTACGCAGCAAATCAATATGAGTCGGTTTGAGAAGCGTATGCCGTAACAAGATCGGGGTTCCATCCTCCCCCATCACGGTCTCCGCCACACGCTGGTTCGGTTCAAGATCCTCCACCGCGACCCACACAGCCGATTTCATCGTACGCTGGCCCTCAGCTGAGGCACGCCAGTCATTCACATACTCTTCAGAATTCCGGATACTACTTTGGCTGCGGTTCTGTGACTCGAGTGAGTCCAACATGACACCAATGAGAAAACCGATAAACGCTCCCGTCATCGAGAGGAAAATGGGGAACGCGATGAACCATGTTACCTTAGACCAAAGCGGCATCGACGGCATATTTGGCAAATAGCGGATGGCCGCCGATAGAACGGAGAGGACGAATGGCACAAAGGCACACAAAGCTGATATTTGCCTTGTTCGAACCGAAAACGGCTGCATGGATTTATCCTTCATATCCACCGCCAACTTTCTTAGAATACCCCTCCAATCTTTCAGAGTAGCATGATCCGCGCCCTTTTCCCATAGCAAAGATGGTTCCATCTCGGATCCCACAGATTTTGGAAACAATCCAAGGGGTGGAATCACATCAGACACAGCTGTTGTTTCGATGCCCTTCATCCCCAATCCAGGGGGATCCACCGCCCAATCCGCGGTAGTCGATTCCAGCCGGTTGATCTGCGCCGCGATCCGGGAGATTCGATCTCTCCTGGGGGGCAACGAAGCTGCGTAAACCATATCAAGCTGCCCCCTTCTTCAGATAACTAACAACCCTGCGCCAAAGCGAACTTCCATCTCCGCTGGCCCCATCCGCGCGGACACTCGCATTCAAGAGTTTAGTTGCAATCGATTGGATCCCGCGCGTGGCGATTCCGTGTGGAATGTCCTCGATAAAAGCCCGTTGATTCCGGATTGCGTTGGGCACATCTGGATCCCTCAAAACCTCACCCAAGGGCGAGAGCGGATGACCAAGAAACTTCCCGGCCATCTCCACCATGAAGGCGGAGGTCTTCCGTGCTTCCCGTTCCGAGGCCGCCATGTTCACCACTAAATGAACCGGTTTGATGGGATCATGAACATGAATGTTCTTGAGCATGTGGTACGCATCCAAATACGCTGTCGGTTCGGGAGTAGTGACAATCAATGCCTCGCCAGCAGCATGGACAAACGACAGCACGCTATCCGAGAGACCCGCGGCGGTATCGATGAGAACCAGATCCATTTCGGGGATGAAATCCGCGAATTGATCCATGAGTCCTTCCAGGTCTTTTCCACGCAGCATGGCGAGTTCCGCCACACCATTCGAGGCCGGAATCACTTTAACGCCATGGGGATCCTGAACCACAATCTCCCCCAGCCGTTTCTCTCCAGAAATGACATGCGAGAGGTTGAAGCGTGGTTGTAAACCCATTAAGAGATGGATATTCGCCAGCGAGAGATCGGCATCAATCACCAGAATCTTCCGTCCACGGCGCGCCAGGGCAATCGCCAGATTCGCCACAATATTGGACTTGCCGACCCCCCCCTTACCGCTCGTAACCGCCAAGGTCCGGACTGGACGGGTATCGACGCGCAGTGAAACCGGCGGCGGAGCCTGAGACATGAGCTCCACCATCTCACGTAAACGCTGTGCCTGGTCGATGACTGAAGGCATCCTTTAGACCTCGGCTTTCGTTCCCGCCAACACTCCGGCATCTCCATTCCGGTCCGCCGTTACCGAAGCCAGAATCTCTTCCGCCATCCGGCCTGGATCTACCGGTTCGATGTCCTCGGGCACATTCTGTCCCGTGGTGAGGTACGAAACGGGGATCTTGGTCAGGTGTTGGATATTGAACGGTGCGGCGTAGTTCCGTGTTTCATCCAATTTCGTAACAATCAGGCTGTGGATGGATAGTGGATTGAAACGCTCGACAGCTTCCTCGATGTACCGGTCGTTCATGGTCGAGGAAAGGACCAGGAACTTCTCACACTCGGGGATGGGATCCAGGAAACTGCGCAGTTCAGCCATCTGAGTCTCGTCACGGGGAGACCGTCCAGCGGTATCGATGAAGATCACATCAGCATCGTGACATTTCCTAAGTGCATCGGGCATTTCCTCGGGGCCATACACTACTTGGAGATCGAGACGCAGGATCTCCGCGTACTTACGCAGCTGGTCTTCGGCAGCCAAACGGTAGGTGTCCACCGTGATCAATCCCACTTTCGTATGCACCTTGGGAGTCACCACAAGTCCCGAGGCCAGTTTGGCCAAGGTAGTGGTTTTGCCGACTCCGGTTGGCCCCACCAGCGTAATGATGCGTTGCCCCGTTTCCGGCTTGGAGACCGGTGGTGTGGTCGTCACCATTCCGGCCAAGAGTTCCTTGAGAATCTTTTGCTCGAACTCCAATCCGGGATGGGGGATGGTCATGAGACGTACCGCGATCCGGTTGAGCAGTTGCTCGGAGAGCGAGCTTTCCATCAGCCTCTTCATGCAGCCATGCCATTCGACTGGTACCTCGGCCAAAAGACCAAAACGGCCCAAAGGTCCCCCTAACGACAGCAACCGTTCCATTGAATTCGCCAGCCGGTCAATGCGGACCTCGAGAGCCTCCAAGCGTGTTGAATCAAAGTCCACCCGCGCGGGTTGTTTGGGCTCCGCTGGTGCTGGTGTCACGGTCTGCGTAGACACCGGCTCCATCGGTACAGGATTGGCTGCGGGATTAGTGGCGGCCACTGGCGCCGTGTTGTTCTGACGGATGCGCTCGATCTTCGAAAGAAACTCATGCGCGGCATTCTGCGCGGTCGTACATGCGGCCGGGGCCGGACGCTGTTCAAGGACTGGTGACTGAGCGGTCACCGCCTGAGCACCCCCAGAACGATTGGAAAGGCGCTGTGGTGTATAAAATGGCTGTTGATCCTCAAGGGCCGCCGTGATCTCAACTCGCGGTTTCCCCAAGATTCCGAAAAGCCTTCCGGGACAGGTCCGTGTATGCAGAATGACCGCATTTTCGCCGAGCTCGGCACGGACCTTGGCCATCGCCTGCTGTACAGACGCAGCTTCGAACTTCCTGATTCTCATTTCCCCCAAATCCCCCATTTTCCTTGAATCGGTTGTGCACCAGATCCGTCCCCACAGAAGAACAGAACCCCAAAACAATCTATCCCCACACAGCCAAATCCTTGGCTAATTCAAATTATGTCCGCCCCGCCCCTTCCCGGCTGGGTTTCTCCGCGAAGGTCACTGTCCCAATACTCCTCAGGTTGGTGTCTCCAGTCACCTCGGTGTAGGAGAGCACGGTTACCCCGGGGAGTTGACGGCGGATCAAACGACTGAATACCAACCGGATCTGCGGATTGGTCAGGATCACAGGATGAACGCCTAGCGAGGCGGCTTCATCCGCTTGTTTTTGGACGGCCGCGAAAAGCCGTCGTGACAGGTTCGGATCGAGGGCCGCGAAGGAACCCTGGCTGGATTGCCGCGCCGCATTCTGGATCTCCGCCTCCACCTGAGGATCAAGCAGAATGACGGATACAGTTCCATCCAGTCCTGTCACGTTCTGGATAATGGAAGGGGCCAAAGCCATTCGTGCGAACTCGGTGAGGGCATCAACCTCCTTGGTAATCGAGAGGTTATCCGCCAAGGTCTCCAGGATGAGCCCCAGGTTACGCACCGAGACTCTTTCCGCGAGCAGGTTCTGGAGGATTTTCTGAATCTTCCCAATCCCCAGCGCCTGCCCGCCCTCGGTGAGTTCCGCCACCACCACCGGTGAATCCGTTTTGATGCCATCGATCAGCTTCTGGGTCTCCTGACGTCCCAGAATCTCGGCGGCATGACGGCGGATCACCTCGGTCAGGTGGGTAGCCAGCACAGCGGAAGGCTCAATGACGTTATACCCAGACAGCTCCGCCGAGCCACGGTTCTGCGGGGTAATCCATATCGCTGGAACACCGAAGGCTGGCTCGGTGGTGTGAACACCGGGGAGATCGGGTACACCTTCGCCTGGATTAATGGCGAGAAAATGGTCCGGCAGAACCTCGCCCATGGCGACCTGTACCCCGCGGATACGGATCGAATATTCATTGGGACCGAGTTGAATGTTATCCCGGATACGAATCTGCGGAACAATGATTCCGAGTTCGAGCGCGACACTCCGCCGGATCGTGGTCACCTGGTCAAGGAATGTGCCACCACGCGCGCTATCCATGAGCGGTACCAGGTTATAACCAATCATGAGCTCCATCGAATCCACCTTGAGGAAGCTCTCAACCGGTTCCACTTCCCTCGGAGCTTCTTCAAGGGCCTCACGTTTCTGACGGACCTTGCCCTCATACTCAACTTGTTCCTGACGGGTCACGAAAAACCACATCACACCCAAGCCCATGGCCATCACGCCAAAGGGGAAGAAGATTCCCCGTGTCTCCGCATTCGCCAGAGACACCAATGCCAAAAATCCCAACGTCCCGGATGCAACCGCCAAGGCAGCCGGTTGCGACAGAAGTTGCTTGCCCACACTTGTTCCCAGCGTGTCTGTCGATGCCGCGCGAGTCACCACGATGCCTGAGGCCGTCGAGACCAACAACGAGGGAATTTGAGAGACAAGACCATCGCCAATGGTGAGAATCGTGTAAGTCGCGAGTGTTTCCGTTAAACTCAAATTCTCCCGTGTAGCCCCCACGATGATGCCACCGACAACATTGATCAGCGTGATAACCAATCCGGCGATCGCATCGCCCCTCACGAAACGGCTGGCACCGTCCATGGCACCATAAAAATCCGCTTCCCGCGCCAACGAATCACGTTTGGCACGGGCCTGGTCTTCGTTGATGAGGCCGCTGTTGAGGTCTTGATCAATCGAGAGCTGCTTACCGGGCATGGCATCCAAGGTGAACCGTGCGGCCACCTCGGCGATACGGCTCGCACCACGGGTGATGACGATGAACTGGATGAGCACCAGGATCAGGAATATGACAAAGCCGACAACCGCATTACTTCCCGCCACATAGCGTCCAAAGAACGCAATCACCGCCCCCGCTTTCTCGCCCGCCTCACCCTCCGCCGGCAACAGGATCAACTTGGTGGTGGCCACATTAAGCGAGAGACGTAACAGGGTGAGCAACAAAATCACACTCGGGAAGGTCGAGAATTCGAGCGGCCCATTAATATAAAACGAGATCATCAAGACCATCAGTGAAAGGGCGATATTGAGGGAGATCAGGATCGATAATAACGAGGATGGCACCGATCCCAGCATGACGACCAAGATGCCAAGGATCCCCAAGGCGGCCAGAAGATTGGCCCGGTTGTCGGGATGCAGAAGACCGCGTGGAGCCTGGGGAGCATTGCCGGGACCAGCCATCGCTTACACCCCCACCGGCAGCCGCTTGTTGTTCAACGAGCGGACATAAGCCAAGATTTTTGCCACGGCTTGCCAGAGATCAACAGGCACTGTGTCACCCACATCACAGGTCCGGTACAGCTGCCGCGCCAGCCAGGGTTCCTCATACAGCGGAATGCCATTCTCCTGGGCGATTTCACGGATACGTAAAGCAATCAACCCCTGTCCCTTAGCAAGCACATGTGGGGCCTCGCGCTTATCCGCGTCATAACGGATGGCGATCGAGTAGTGGGTCGGGTTGGTGATCACGACCTCGGCCTTGGGAACCTCGGCGATCATCTTCTGCCGGGCCTGGCGTATGCGGATTGAGCGCACACGGGCTTTAATATGGGGATCGCCCTCGGTCTCCTTAAGTTCCTGCTTGATCGCATAACGGCTCATCCGGATGCTTTTTTCGAACTGCCACCGTTGGAAGGCATAGTCAGCAACCGCCACCATCACAAGAAAGATGAGGATCTTGCAGGCCAATTGAAATCCCAACGTAATAAGCGCCCGTATCAATCCATCGGGATTGGAGTCCATCATGGGAATCGCAGCCATCACCACCGGCTTAATGAATGAGTAAGAAACCCACGCCACGACCAGGAATTTAAAAATGGACTTGGCGGTCTCGGATATCATTTGCGCCGAGAAGATCCGCTTGGCTCCCGCGAGTGGATTGATCCGTGAGGGCTGGGGTTGCAGGGGCTTTCCACTGATGAGGAATCCCACCTGCAAAAGGTACCCCGCAATCGCGGCCAACACCAACATGAAAAACAATGGACCGATGATGAGGAGTACGCGAATAAAGGCATCCCGGAACAAAAGCGCGGTCTGCCCCGGTGTCGGATCGAAGTCCGCGAGGTTCTCCAGATAATAGACAATAAACGCACTCAGGCGTTTGGTCATGTACGGTCCCAAGTAATAAATAGTCATGGTGGCCGTGGTCAGGATCACCAGAGTCCCAACTTCACGGCTGCTGACAACCCGCCCCTCTTCACGCGCCTTGTCGCGTTGACGGGGAGTGGCGTCCTCGGTTTTTTCCTCGCTATCGTCTTCAGCCATCTCTTAGTCTCTTCAGTTTCCAGCGACAACCATCGCAAGCCCATCGGATGCTTTCGCCATCGACTCAATCAGATTCACTACGAGAGTCACAAATGGCCCCATACCGAGCCAGACCAGGAACAATCCCAATCCCATGCGCATAGGCATGTCATTCACAAGCAGATTCAGCTGCGGAACCATGCGCGCAAGAAACCCCTCGGGCACCCAGAGCAAGGTCATCACCAACAAGCAGGGTGTTGCCACCTGAAGTCCCACGACAAAGAGGGCCTCAGCATATCCCTCCATATACGGCCATATCTGTGTCGGAAGCCCGACTGCGCCGGGAGGTACTGCCTCGAAGGAATGCATGACTCCCCGGAACAGAAAAAGGTGACCATGGAGCATCAAGAACAAGACAGTCGCAAACATGCCTTTCAGGCTCCCAATCAACGTGGCCGACTCGTTGGAGATTGGGTCGATGACATCAATCATTGCGAAACCGATCAGGTGATCGATCAACTCACCACCAAATTGAATACCGGCCAGGATCAGAACCGCCAGGAATCCAAGCGAGAAACCAAGGAAACCCTCGCCACACACACGCAGAAAATACTCCCACCCAAAAGGTGGCGCGGTGAGGGTCTGGGGGAGATTCATCATCACCACCAGTGAGAGCCCGGTTCCTAAGCCAGCCACAAGATGCGGAGCCAGATTGATCATGCTGCTTCCTAGCACTGGCGCCGCCACCACCAAACAGGTCAGGCGTGTAAACACCAGAAGAAACACACGGAACTGGTCGGCCAACAGGCCCATGTCGAGTGGTATCATTGCTTCACTTCGCCAGATTCGGCATCTCCTCGATTAAACGCACCGTGTAATCCATCAACAGTTGGAGGCTCCAGGGCATCACAACCAGCAATGCCACCAGGATCGCTATGATCTTGGGCACAAAAGTCAGGGTTTGTTCCTGAATCTGGGTCATCGCCTGGAACACACTCACGATTAGGCCGATGATCATCCCCACCAACATCACGGGAACCGAGAGATAGAGGGTCAAAAGCAGCATGTCTTTCCCTAAAGCAACCACAGTCCCCGTGTCCATCTCTGTCTCCAATCCCTCCCCTTTTCACATCCTACCGGAAATCGCTACAAACCATCTTCATCATGAACTTAACAGCCTGTTGAATAACTTTTTGTTCTGGTGGCACCATGGATTCCCGCCTTCGCGGGAATGACGATTTCTGAGGAATTTTGCTTATTCTGTCATTCCCGCGAAGGCGGGAATCCACGGTCACACTCATTTTCAACATGCTGCTAGGCCCCACCCAGAATGGATACGCCCAATGATTCGATGACTAAGCGCCAGCCATCCACCATCACAAACAACAGTATCTTGAACGGCAGTGAGATCAGAACCGGAGAGAGGGTGAACATACCCATCGAGAGGATCACCGCCGCAATCACAATGTCGATGACTAAAAACGGCAAGAAGAGCACAAACCCCATGATGAACGCCCGCCGCAGCTCACTCAGCACAAAGGCGGGAATGAGCACACGCAAGGGAACATCCTGCTCAACCTTGGGCTTATCCAGACCGCCCATCACCATCAGCAGCGCTACCTCATCCTCACCCTCAACACCAATCTGAGACCACATAAACTTCCGGACCGGACGAACAGCACGGTCCAACATGATGAAAAACGGGAGCCGGTCATCCGGAATAATCTCCCCCGTGACCGGGTCCTTTGGATCACGCCGTCCCTGATCGAACTCATGATTGAGATAGGGTTGAATGGCGCTGGTGTTGACCTCTTTCCAGACGGGTTCCATGACAAAGAAGGTGAGAAACAGAGATAATCCGATGATCACCTGGTTCGGCGGCGTCTGTTGAAGATTGAGGGCCCGGCGGATAAAGGAAAGCACGATAACAATCCGTGTGAAGGAGGTAGTGAGAATGAGAATGCTTGGAGCGACAGTCAGAATCGTGAACAGGAAGAGGATCTGGAGCGTGACCGCTACATCCTTGGGATCAGAGCTCGAGTCCATACCGACATGAAGAGTGGGGATTCCCTGCCCCATAGCTGGCATGCATGTGAAGAAAACAATACCCAGAACAATACCCAGTGTAATCACGGAAACCCAACGGCGTAGCATCAGGATACCTCCTGAAGCCGGGAGAGCTCACGCTCGAGATCCTCGACATGCGAACGTAAACTGGGGCCAAAGGGAGAGGTCTTGGGAGAATAGAGGCGGTTCCGCTCCTTGGTTCCGGCTCCCTCCCATCCCCAGGTTTCACGGAGTTTCCTGTTCTCCTCGGGATCATCAAACTGCGACAAACAGGTTAACCCTTGAGGTGACTCGCCGATAATCAGAAGACGGTCAAGTGCGGCCACTACATACACTGATGACTTAGCCGAAAGAGATTGACGGGCCAGAATCTTCAAGGGCCCCGTGGACGGGAGGAGAACACTCCCACTCCAACGCCGGGCGGCATAGGAGACCGCATAGATCAGGCCCACGACAATAAACAGCGAGAAGAACATCTTACTGAGCAGGGAGACTAAACCAGAGGATTCCGTGGGAGAGACAACAGCGGCGGTTTCGACGGTTTGCCCGGATCTCTTCTGCTCCTCGCGGTCAATTGCCTGAGAGAGACGTTCGGCTGAGAATCCCCCTTCCTGGCACGCGGTGGGCTGAGCACTCGGCGCTGCCTCTGGCGCGGGGACAGGTTCTCCGGCAAACGCGGAAACCACGCAAAATATGAGAGTCAGCGCGCTGGCGCGCCATCCCTTACTCATTTTCAACTCCCCCCAATTCCCCAATCAAGGCCCCCTCGGCCCTGTTACTCAAAACCCACATGAAACTGACAACTCAAGCTTGGAACCAAGTATCAGCTCTTCCGCTCTCCGAAGGTTTTCACACGATCCGCGAGACTAAGGATATCGGTGATACGGACACCGAAGTTCTCATCGATCACAACCACCTCGCCCTTGGCGAAGATAACGTCATTGACTAAAAGATCCACCGGTTCGCCAGCGAGTTTATCGAGCTCCACCACCGATCCAGTGCCCAATTTCAAGACATCGCGGATCTTCAGGCTCGAGCGCCCCAGTTCCACACGTACCTCGAGCTCGATATCCATGAGTAGATCGAGGTTCGAGGGAGCGGGCGTAGGTGGCACCTCCTCGGTCAGTGAATCAAACTGTACTGGCGAGGCCTTAACTGTTGGAACCGCCTCACGTACTGGCGCGGGCTTGGGTGTGGGCGCATGAGCGGGTGGCGCCGCGAGTACCTCGACAGACTCCACTAAATCGAGTGAGAAAAGCTGCCAACACCGTCCCTTGAGGATGTTGGTCACATTCATCTCATAAGGAAGCAGGATCAGTTGTTCACTTCCATTCAACGCGGCGGTAATGGTGTCAGCGCCAGCCGCCATGGGCTCCACTTGAACCGGAGTGGTGGTCACGGACCCTCCGGCGGGACCACTCAGCGCGGTATTGAGATTCCCCAGTACCGTGCTCATAACCTCTTTGAAGGCATCCGCCACCATATCGGAGAACTCCGTGGCGGTTGGATCGCCGACCATGGTTCCCCCGATTTTACAGGCATCCTCCTGCGTGAAGAGGAGCGCGGAATCGCCATGCAACCGGCCCTGATGCGAAAAGATCACATAGACCAGATTGCCATGCACGATTTCAGCGGCGCTCCGATTGGAGCGTGGCGTTGGGCGCAAGGGATTGAAGGTTGAAGCGGAGGCGAGGAAAGTCCCCACCATGTCTCCCAGCGTCCCTCCCATGGTCTTGGTATAAACCGACAAAGCGCCAGCCTGCTTGGCAGTCAGTTCCGGTGGCTCGGCGATGGAAACATCCGCGGCGCCACCACCCCCCGCGCCCTTCAATAGAGCATCGATCTCATCCTGGGAAAGGGCATCCGCGCTCATGCTAACCACTCCAGATCTCCACCGATGACTTTAGTGATCTTGAAAGCCCGGTGTTTGCGATGGGTTCCCGGACGCGCCAGGAACATCGGCCTCCCCGAGAGGGTGACCTCGATCTCCTCATCTTTACGGTGGTCGAGGGCAACCACATCTCCCTTCTCCAGTCCGAGAAGATCGCGAATCTTGAGATGGGTTCCTCCCAACGTGGCATCCAATGATAAGTTGAACTTCTTTAAGTGGCCCGTCATATCGGTTTTATTGGCTTCCTCTTGCGCGCCACTCTTCCCGGAGAACCAGCTCCGTGAACTCAACCTACCCGCCACTGGTTCGAGGACTACATACGGAATACAGATGCAGAAAGTCCCAACACTCTCGCCCACATTGGCTTCATGAGTCATTAGGATGACCATTTCAGTGGGGAGGTAGAGTTGCAAGAAAAGCTGTGGATTAGCCTCGGTCGCCTTCAACTCCATATTGAGGTTCACCACGCTGGACCAGGATTCTTCAAGTGACTCAAAAATCCGTTCAATTATCTTGACCAGGATACTCTTTTCGATCTCGGTCAATTCACGGTTCTTGAACAGGGTTTGGCCTCTCCCTCCCATTAGCCGGTCAATAATGGCGAAGGAGAGATTGGGAGAAATCTCCAGCAGGGCATTGCCCTCAAGCGGACGCATCTGGAAGAGATTCACACAGGTTGGATTCGGAATCGAACGGATGAACTCATCGTAGGAGAGCTGGTCAACCGAGACCAGTTTCACCTCGATGATGGTGCGTAAATAAGTTGACAGTGATGTGGAGAACAAACGCGCGAAGTGCTCATGAAGCATGTGTAAAGAGCGGGTCTGATCCTTCGAGAACCGGTCGGGGTGCTTGAAATCATAGAGTTTGATGCCCTTGGCGGCATCAACAGGTAATACACCCTCGGGCACGGTCCCTGATGAAAGAGCCGATAGCAGGGCATCAATCTCGTTCTGTGAAAGAATCTCCGCCATGGTTCCCTATTCCGTCGGTTGCACCAACCAGTTCTCGACCGAAACGTTCTCGATTTCCACACTCTCGATTTTATCGTTCAGCTGTTTCATCAGCCGCGATTTGAATTCCTTGATACTATGAACCGAAGTCTGGTCCATACTGTTAGCCACCTCGGTCAGAATTCCTTGGATCAGACTCTTCTTCTCGGCAAGCTCTTCCTCGATCTCGGCCCCATGCGCTGTCAAGTCAACCGGGACTGTCTCGAGACGTATATCCGCGAGGAGATGATAGGAACCATCCGAAAGCGTGGCGGTCAGTTTGAGTGGTTCCGCCTCACCCCCCTCGCCCCCACCACCGGGCCACACAATGGGAGTCAAAACAACCGGTGGAGCCGGTTTTAATAAAAACCACGCAGTGGCCGCACCGCCCACGAGAATCACAATCAGGACGATAAGGAAAATCTTGAGTCCGCCACCTTTAGCTGGGGCCGCTGCGGCCGGTGTTTCTTCGGCCATTTCATACTCCTTCTCAAGTCGAGTATCCCAACCCCTGAATCATGAGGTGATTATCATCACACTTGACTGTCTCTGTCAAGTCCTTGTTTCACCCAGAATGGGCAAATCAAGCCACACATCTCAAGTATTGTATCCTTGCGGGCGATCATTCGGAATGAATCGGTTGACTCCGGCTGAGACAGTGGATTCTCTTCCTTTCCCAGCATTTACACCTCATGCAACTTGCCCGGATGAATGATCCTGCTAACATGAGAATCCGAGTATTCATGGGGAGAAATCATGACTGAAGTTGGAATTGTTGGTTTGCCTCAATCGGGCAAGAGTACATTGATGGCAGCCCTGACCGGCGCTCAGATTCCCCTGACAGGCATGCCCGGCGAGGCCCATCGCGGTGTCATCCCTGTCCCCGACCCACGGGTGGACCGGCTGGCTGAAATCTTCCGGCCAAAGAAAACCACACATGCCACCATCCAATTCACGGACTTGGTGGGAGCCCATGGCCCACTCCGGAAAGGCGAACTATTCACTCCCGCACAAATCGGTCATCTGCGAGACATGGATCTCCTGGTCCTGGTCATCCGCTTGTTCTCCTCCGAATCAGTCCCGCATCCCCTCTCCCGGATCGATCCAGGCGCGGACCTGGATATGTTCCTTGGCGAGTGTCAGTTGGCGGACTTGCTTGTGGCTGAAAAACGGATCGAGAGAATTGAAAGCGATTTGAAAAAGGGGGGTGTGGGCAAGAAGAAGGATGAACTTGAGATCGAGCGCGCCGGGCTACTCGAAATCAAGGCCGCTCTCGAAACTGAAAAACCAGTCCGTAGTGTCGGCCTTTCTCCACAACAGAAACAAATGTACAAGGGATTCGGCTTCCTCACGGGGAAACATCTTTTACCCGTGGCGAACACGGGAGATCTGACCTCCTCCGCTGAGCAAGAGCAGCTCAACCTCTTCTGTGCACGCCTTCAGTCCTGGAATGCGAAATGCCCCTCCTGGGCCTTGCCGGAACCATTGGCGGTGAATGCCCGCCTGGAGTTTGAGCTGCGCGAGATGGTGGGGGTTGATAACATCGACCAGGAAGAGGCTTTGATCTATTTCCGGGAAGTTGGGTTGAAGGGTTCCAGTCACGCCCAGATCATCAACCTGGCATATGCTAACCTCGGTCTGATCTCTTTCCTCACCGCGGGGGAGGATGAGGTCCGGGCCTGGACCATTCCGCGCCACTGCTCTGCTCCTCAGGCCGCCGGCGTGATCCACTCCGATTTAGAGAAAGGTTTCATCCGGGCCGAGGTGATAACTTACGAGGATTTCATCCGTGCCGGGAATCTGGCGGAGTGCCGTAAGCATGGAACGCTTCGCCTTGAAGGGAAAGATTACAGTGTGTCGGATGGTGATATCCTGAACATCCGGTTCAGTGTTTGAGATTCCACTGGGATCTCTCAATATCTCTTGTTCAGATAGAGGGGAATAGTGTATCCATGAAGGTTGTCCGGTGTGAAATCCTGGAAGTTGACATTCCCTTCCGATTGACCTTCAAGCACACTCTGCATGAACGTTCCGAGTCGAGTTCGATTTTCGTACGCCTGCACTCGGACACCGGAGAAACTGGATGGGGTGAATCGCTCCCACGGGATTACGTCACCGGCGAAAGCTTGGCGTCTGTGGTCACAGTCATCCGCGACAACCTTTTGCCCGTGATACTGGGGGTTCCCCTTGCGAACTGGGAGGAAGCCCTGGAACTAGCCAAGAATCTCGAGACCGAGGCGCGGAAACGGAATGCCGAATTGCCTGCCCGGATTGGCGCGGCGCGGTGTGCGCTCGAATTGGCCCTGCTGGATCTGGCAGGACACCACTTCAAGCGGTCAGTCTCGGAGATATTCGGTCAACGTAAGCGTGAGTGGGTCGAGTATAGTGGTGTCATCGGTGGCGATTCTCGTTGGAATGTCACCAAGTCGGCTCTGAAATTAAGGTTAGGCGGTCTACAATATATCAAGGTCAAAGTCGGGGGTGCGGATGACCGGGAAAAACTGCGCCTGATCCGGCGGGTAGTTGGATCCCGGGCGGACATCCGGGTGGATGCAAACGCAGCCTGGAATGTCTCGGATGCAATCGGGCGGATCCAATCCTTTAAACAATTTGGCATAAGTTGCATTGAGCAACCGGTACGTGCCAACGATATTGAGGGTTTACAGGCAGTCACCTCGGCGGTGACCACGCCGGTGATGGTGGATGAATCGCTGTGCACCATGGGTGATGCCAAGAAGCTGGTTGCCATGGATGCTTGCGATTACTTCAACATCCGGCTCTCGAAATGTGGCGGGCTCTTCGCCAGTCTCGAACTAGCGGAGTTTGCACGGAACTATGATAAAGCCTGCCAACTAGGGTGCCAGGTGGGTGAGTCAGCCGTCCTTTCCGCGGCAGGACGGCACTTCGCCTTGGGAGTAGCAGGACTCAAGTATTTCGAAGGCTCCTATGGCACTCACTTACTCGAGAAAGATATCACCCGTGAGAATCTCACCTTCCGCCGGGGTGGCATAGGCAGGGCATTGGGAGGAGTTGGTCTAGGTGTTCAGGTCTTACCTGAACGCATCGAACCTTATGTCAAACAGCGGCATGTACTTGAAGAATCCTGATGAATTTCATCCAAATTGTTCTCAGTGTTACCGGTTATCGTCAAGCTCGGTCCTTTGACCAGAACTGTCAGAATCCGCGTGAGACCCAGGAAACACTGCTGCGCCGGACCATGGAGGTCAACGCCGCCACCGCATTCGGTAAACAATATGGATTCGCTTCAATCCGTTCTATCGCTGATTTCCAGAAGCGTGTCCCCAGAAGCTCTTATGCCATCCATGAGCCATTCATCCAACGAGAGGCTCATGGCGATAAGCGACAACTTACTTCTGATCCAATCTGTTTGTTCGCCACTACCAGTGGAACCACCGGAACTCCCAAATATATCCCGATCACATCAACCTCACGCCGCGATAAGTCCACCGCCATGCGTTTATGGCTTTATCATGCGGCCTACACCCACCCACACATGTTCGACGGCCAGATACTGGCTGTGGTCTCCCCTGAAATCGAGGGCTATACCGAGAGTGGAATCCCCTACGGAGCGGAATCTGGACACGCCTATCGCAACATGCCAATGGCGATGCGCGGAGTATACGCGATCCCCTACGAGGTCTTTGCCATCAAGGACTACGAGTCCAAGTACTATACCCTCCTAAGGATCGCCGCCGAAAAGAACATCACCTCCATCGGCACCTGTAATCCCAGTACAATCCTCCTCTTGGTACAGAAACTTCAGACCTATCAAGAACGGATCATCCGGGATATCCATAATGGAACCCTGGAGGCTGATCTTTCTATTCCAGCAGAGACACGCCACCTGGTGGAACACTCATTCTCCCCGAATCCAGAACGAGCCTCTTTTCTGGAAGAGTGCCTTCAAAAAGGAGGAACACTCCTGCCCAGTGACATCTGGCCCCATCTCGCTATGGTCGGATGCTGGAAGGGGGGGAGTGTGGGGCTCTATCTACGCGAGTTCCATCATTACTTCAAACCTGAGACTCCTATCCGTGATTGGGGTTATCTGGCCAGTGAGGTGCGCGGCTCAATCCCCATCTCGGATATTGGCTCGGGGGGGGTTCTCTCGATTGAAACAAACTTCTTTGAGTTCGTTCATGAAGATGAGATCAGTTCCACCGATCCTCCCTTTCTGACAGCTGAGCAGTTGGAGTTGGGGCAACGATATTATGTTTTCCCAACCACAACAGGTGGGCTGTACCGGTATGAGATGAATGACCTGATCCGTGTGGCTGGTTTCCACGAGAAGACCCCGGTCATCGAATTCATCCAGAAAGGGAAAGGTGTTAGTTCCCTGACCGGCGAGAAGCTCTATGAAAACCAAGTCTGCGAGGCTGTATCGAAGGCGGGAAGCGTTATTCCCGATGGTTTTGAGTTCATCGTGGCCGCCCCCGAATGGAAAGATCCGCCCCGTTATGTTTTCCTTGTCGAGGAGGAGCGTGACACATTTCCGCAGGCGCAATGGAGAGAATGGATTAACGCGGTCGACAAGAACTTGCGCGCTGGGAACGAAGAATACGACACCAAGCGTAAGTCATTGAGATTGGGACATCCCGCAGTGAAACTTGTGGAGCGTGGTGAATATATGCGCTACCGCGCAATGAGAGTAGCCAAAGGCGTACCCGACGGCCAATTCAAAATCCTGAGACTCACTCCAGACCTTGAGTTCCCCAAACACTTTAAAGTTGATAGAACGATTGAGGGTGATGTGTAAGGACTTCTCTCGAACACCGGGAATTAATTAATCGAACCTGGCCGGGGTGAAGGGAGGCCAAGATCGGAGCGGATTTCCTTAAGCCAGTCAATATCATCACCGAAGACCTCATTAAAATCGTAGACATCAATGAAGTCCTCGATGGTATCGCTCTCTTGTTTACCCAGCAGCTCGAGCTCGATGAGGTTGAACACCATACGGCCAAAGTCATAGGTGCAATGAATATTCCACCCATCCAGCACCATCATCGCGAAGGGGCCATATTCGCTCTTGATATAGCCCGCCATGCCAAAAGATAATTCTTGGCCGGTGACATGGCCCGGAACCTTGCGTAGATGAACAGCATAATCAAGGCCCTTATTCAGGGCCTTGTAAGCCGCGAGTGGATACGTTGAATCCCGGTCCAAAAGATCGTTAAGCCTTTCCTGCAGTTCCGGGTTCATCTTTTAATTCCCCGTGGCATGTAGGAAAACTCCCCCCTAATCCTCCACCAACTCGATGCGGGCGATGGGGGCGGCATCACGTGTCCTTTCGGGAAGGCGTACGATGCGTGTGTACCCTCCTGGACGTGTTAAGAAACGTGGACCAATTTCAGTAAAGAGGTGATTGACAAGCCCCCAATCGTGGATGTGTTCGCCGGCGCGACGACGGTGGGCTAGATTGTCCTGTTTCGCCATGGTGATCAGAGGTTCCACGAAACGCCGTAGTTCCTTGCATTTGGCGACTGTGGTGACAATGTAACCATGCGCCAGGAGTGACGAGGCCTGATTACGCAGCAGGGCCAAGCGGTGAGAGGAGGTACGTCCCAGTTTCCTCTGTCCCATTCGGTGGTACATGATTGCAATTCTACCTTTCTCTTCTGTCGCTTCGTTCCGTGTGGAATACCCACTGAACCACCTCTACCAAAAGGAGAAGCGATGGGCATTAGATCAATTCGGATTCGCGTTTAGCTAGCCGTTCTTCGGCTTTCTTCAAAATCTCTGGGTCCTCAATGGACATTCCCAACGATAGGCCCATCCGTTCGAGAAGTTCCTTGATCTCGGTCAAGGACTTCCGACCGAAGTTGCGGTACTTCAATATTTCATTCTCCGACTTCTGGACCAGTTCCGCAACAGTACGGATGTTGGCTGCCTTCAGGCAATTGTAGGAACGGACTGAAAGCTCGAGTTCATCCACGGCCTTATAAAGGGAGGGGTTGATCTCTTGACGTTCCTCTTGCTCAGTGGCGTAGATCGGAACCGGGCCTTCCTCGAAGTGGATGAAGAGGGACATGTAGTCCTTCAACAAGCGTCCCGCATAGGAGAGGGCATCCTCTGGACGGACAGTGCCATTGGTCCAGATTTCCAGCAACAGCCGGTCATAGTCGGTAATGTCGCCCACACGGGCGTTTTCTACCTTGTACTTAACACGTTTTACAGGAGAGAAGACACTATCGACCGCAATCGCATAGATATCATTCTCATCCACCTTGTTGCGTTCAGAGGGCACATAACCGATACCGACATCGACAAGCATCTCAATCTCGAGGACGCCATCCTCTTCGAGATTGGCGATGTGTTCCTCCGGATTAAGGATTTCGACATCCGGGTGCGGACGAATATCCGCAGCGGTCACGGTGCCCGGACCGGAGACGGACAGACTGAGAGTGATCGGCTCCGACCGGTGCATCTTGAACACGATATTGCCAAGGTTCAGTACGATGTCGGTGACATCCTCGACAACTCCGGGCAGATAAGAAACTTCCTGGAGCACACCACCAATCTTGACTTGCCGGAGAGCCGAACCTCGAATAGAGGAAAGGAGAACCCGGCGGAGACTGTTGCCCAAGGTGATGCCGTAGCCCCGTTCGAGAGGCTCGACGATGAACTTGCCGTACCGGTCTGAGTGCGTTTCTTCCTCGCACTCGATCCGGCTCGGCATAATAACGGACTTGAAATCCATCTGAGGCTCCTCTTCCAATTAACGCGAGTAAAGTTCGACGATCAGGTTTTCCTTGACCGGAATGTTGATCTCTTCGATGGTCGGAAGACGATCGAACCTCGCCGAGAATTCCTCGGTAGTTCGCGTGAGCCAAGCGGCTTGCCGGGAACTCTCCGCGAGATTCCAGGCAAGTTGGATATTCGTGATTTCACGGCTTTCCGTCACGAGTTGCACGGTTTCCCCCGGACGGACTAAGTATGAGGGAATGTCGATGCGCTTCCCGTTGACAAGGAAATGACCATGACGAACAAGCTGCCGGGCTTGAGAGCGCGAAAGGGCACATCCCATGCGGTAGGCAATGTTGTCCAGGCGGCGTTCGAGCAGTTGCAGGAGATTCTCGCCAGTGACTCCACGCATACGCGTGGCTTTAAAGAAATATGAGCGGAACTGCCTTTCAAGGATGCCATAGATACGGCGGGCCTTCTGCTTTTCACGCAGCTGCACGCCATAGTTGGATCCACGCCCCCTCGCCCGCCGGGTACCATGCTGGCCAGGTGCGTATTCGCGTCGGCCGACCGAGCACTTCTCGGAATAACAGCGTGGTCCCTTCAAAAAGAGTTTAGTATTCTCCCGCCTACAGAGGCGGCAAACTGGTCCGATATATTTCGCCACGTTCTTCTAACCTTCCCTTTGTAGCGTGGGCTTACACGCGACGTTTCTTGGGTGGACGGCACCCATTGTGCGGTACTGGCGTCACATCCTTAATCAGAGAGATGCTCAGTCCGGAAGCTTGTAGGGAGCGGATCGCGGATTCGCGTCCCGCTCCAGGGCCCTTGACATGGACCTCGAGTGACCGCATCCCATTTTCCATTGCCTTGCGGGCGCAGGTCTCGGCGGCCACCTGGGCCGCGAAGGGGGTTCCCTTCCTTGACCCACGGAATCCCATTCCACCCGAAGTGGCCCAGGAAATGGTGTTTCCCGCCATATCAGTGATGGCCACGATGGTGTTGTTGAAAGTGGCGCGGATATGCGCGACTCCCTTTGGGACACTCTTCTTTACCTTTTTGACTCGGGCGCGTGGTGCTGTCTTTCCCACTACCGATCATCCTCCTGGCAGGCTTTTCGCCTCGCTTGAATGCTCGTCAAACCCAACCTACAGGATACTCCCACGGGTGGGGTTGTTTAACACATTGGAAACCAAACTACTTCTTCTTGGCGCCGACTGTCCGCCGTGGACCCTTACGGGTACGGGCGTTCGTGTGTGTCCTTTGACCACGGACAGGCAGGCCACGGCGGTGACGAAGGCCACGGTAGCAGCCAATGTCCATCAGGCGCTTGATATTCATCTGGATCTGGCGGCGCAAATCGCCCTCGACCACATACTCCGCCTGGATCACCGAGGCAATTTTTGTGATCTCCTGATCGGTCAGGTCTTTAATCCGGGTTTCCGGCTTCACACCAGCCTTGGTGAGAATCTCCAGGGAATTGGTCCGTCCAACCCCATAGATCGTGGCCAGTCCGACATCAACGCGCTTCTCGCGCGGAAGATCAATACCTGCTATACGAGCCATGAATGTTCTCTTTTCACCTTTAGCCTTGACGCTGCTTGTGGCGCGGGTTGGTGCAGATCACACGGATGACGCCACGGCGCCGAATGATCTTGCACTTATTGCATATCTGTTTAACCGATGGCCTGACTTTCATTGCCTGACTCTCCTGAACTTCGATGCCTCTCAGAGACGACCGATGATCCTTCCTCTTCCGGGATCAAAGGGGGAAACCTCAACCCGGACATTCTCACCTGGGAGAAGACGTGTATACTTAAGTCTCATCTCCTCCGCCAGATGTGCTTTGATCTTCTTCCCTCCCGGCAGTTCCAACTCGAAGATCTGGTTTGGGAGGTTTTTGACCACTTTAGCGGTCTTCTCTTCTGACTTTTCCACCTTACCCGTTCCCGGTTAACCGGGTCAGTATTTTTGGCCCCTCTTCTGTAAGGACCACCGTATCCTCGACATGTACACTGAGTTTACGGTCTCTCGTTACCACGGTCCAGGCATCTCCCAACACCTCGACCTCGTGGGTTCCCATGTTGAGCATCGGTTCGATGGCCAGAGCCAGTCCAACTCTCAACCTTGGCCCTGTCCCGCTTCTTCCGAAGTTTGGGACTTGAGGGTCTTCATGGAGGGATCTACCAATCCCATGGCCCACAAAGTCGCGGACCACGCTGTACCCTCCCGCCTCGGCGACCTTTTGCACTGCCGCCGAGATATCATGCAGCCGGTTTCCCAGACGGAACTCTTGAATTCCCGCATCCAGTGACTGGTGAGCCACCTTAATCATCCGGTTGACCTCTGGACGGACATTTCCGACGGGGAAGGTACGTGCCATATCCCCATAGAACCCATCCAGAAGAACTCCGATGTCGATGCTGCAAACATCCCCGTCTTTTACAGGTGTCCGGTCCGGGATTCCGTGCACCACCTTCTCATTGACCGAGAAACAGACAGAGGCTGGAAATCCCCTGTACCCTTTGAAGGCCGGGACCCCGCCTCGTTGCCGGATAAACTCTTCAACCCAGTTGTCTATTTCCCTTGGGATGGCGCCAACCCTAATTTGGCTTCCAATCCCCTCCATGACCTCGGCCACCAACCGGTTACTTTCAGCCAAGGCCTCGATCTCGAGCTTCGACTTAAGCTGCACCATTCAGGAATCCCGTTTCTTCACTCCATCGAGAGAAGCCAATAAAGAGCCCGGTTTCTCTTCTGCCGCGATTCCTAGAACCGTGGCCGACGGGTTGGTCCCACTCTGAAACCTTCGTAGTTCCTGACACGAAGGTGATTCTCGATCTGATTCACGGTATCCAGCGCTACGCCCACCACAATGATGAGTGAGGTTCCACCCAGAAAGTCGTGCATCTGGTAGGGTACGCGTGTCCACGCGATAAACAGCTGTGGGAGAATGGCGACAAAGGCCAGCATGATCGCTCCCGCCAAGGTGATTCGTGTCAGGATATTGTTAAGATATTCCTCGGTTTTGGCCCCATGCTTATAACCGGGAATCGCCACTCCATGTTTCTGCAGATTCTCGGCGATATCCTTTGGGTTAAAGGTGATCGCTGTATAGAAGTAGCAGAAAAAGAGGATTAAAACAAACTCACAGATTGTATAAAGAAAACTTCCTGAACGCCAATACCGGTTGAGAAAATCTTGACAAAGCTGACTGAACTGTGGAAATAAGCCACTGACCAGCTGCAGGATAGTCGATGGAAAGATCATGATCGAGGAAGCGAAGATGACCGGGATCACACCCGCTGTGTTGATACGTAGTGGGAGGTAAGAGGTCGATGCTGGAGCCTGTCGTCTTCCCAGGATTTGCTTTCCACGCTTAATAACCACACGCCGTTGTCCGTAGGTGAGAAGGACGATGAACCCAATCACCACGACCATGAGAACGATAATGAGAACCGCGACCATGGGGGAAACCATATCTTCCTTGAGCAGGCTTCCCATCAAAGCGATGGCTTCCGGAAAGCGTGCGATGATGTTGGCAAAGATGATCAGAGAAATACCATTTCCAATACCCTGTTGGGTGATCTGTTCGCCCATCCACATGATCAGGATCGTACCCGCTGTCATAGCGATTGCGCCTTGGATGAGGAAACTGGGGCCAGGGTTGTAAGCCACGGTCATTCCATTGACTTCCTGATACTGATAAGCCGACAGAAGCATAAAGGACTGAGCGAAGGTGACCAAAACGGTGGCATAGCGTGTCCATTGTTCGATCTTCTTGCGTCCTTCATCGCCTTCTTTGGAAAGCTGTTCAAGGGTCGGCCAGACAATTGTGAGGAGCTGGAAGACAATCGAGGCGGTGATATAGGGCATCACACCCATCGCAAAGATTGATAGACGATGGAAAGCGCCCCCAGTGAACTGATTGATTAATCCGAAGATATCACCAGTACCACTGCTTCCTTTGGAAAGCTGCAGCAGTAGATTGCTATCAATACCTGGAATTGGGAGCGTATTTCCTACCTGAAGCAAGAAAAGAACGCTTAAGGTAAAGATAACGCGTTTTCGAAGCTCTGGAATCTTGAAGACGTTATTGAAAGCGCCAAGCATACCTATCAGCTCTTAGCAGGGATTTCCTACTGACCCTCAGGGGCCGGAGAAAAACGTGGAATCACAACGGCGTTACCGCCCGCCTTACTGATTTTTTCCAGCGCACTTTTACTAAAAGCGTGTGCATGGAGTTCAACTTTCACGGCGAATTCGCCATCGCCGAGGATCTTCACTAAACCTTGTGAATCCTTAATCCAGCCTTTGGCGGCCATTTCCTGAGGGGTCACTTTAGCACCCACCTCGAGCTTGGCCAATGTGCTCAGGTTGACAATCTGAAACACGACACGGCTTATTGGTTTGAAGCCGACCTTTGGGGTACGGCGTTGGAGTGGCATCTGGCCACCCTCGAACCAGGCACGTTTTGTAAAACCGGATCGGGCACCATGTCCCTTGGTACCACGTCCAGAAGTTTTGCCCAGTCCGGAGCCATATCCCCTTCCGAGCCTCTTCTTGGTCTGTTTCGACCCAGGATTTGGAGAGAGTTTAGGGGAACTCACGATATCTCCTCGACAGAAATCAGATCCGTGACCATGCGGGTCATCCCCATAACCTGGGGAGTCATTTCCACTTCCACGGACTGGTTGATCTTGCGCAATCCGAGAGCGACCAAAGTGGCCGCCCTTGAAGGCTTGCGTCCACAGGCGCTCTTTTTAAGTGTGATACGAACTTTCTTACCGATCATGGCGATCTCTCAGTATCCCAGGACTTCCCGGACGGTCTTGCCACGCAGCACAGCTGCCTGGGAGGCCATACGCAGGTTCTTCAACCCCTCGATGGTGGCTTTGGCAATATTGATCTGATTACTGGAGCCGAGCGATTTTGTGAGGATATCCTCCACCCCAGAAACCTCAATGATGGCGCGAACCGGACCACCCGCAATGACTCCCGTTCCGCGTGAGGCTGGTTTGAGGAGCACTCTGGCGGCGCTGAATTCGCCAGTTATCTCGTGCGGAATGGTCGCCCCAATCATGGGGACAGAAAACAAATTTTGGGAGGCCTTTTCCACGGCCTTACGGATGGCATCGGGAACCTCGGCGGCCTTGCCGTGACCCAATCCAACCCTGCCCTTCCCGTCGCCTACCGCTACCAAAGCACTGAAGGAGAACCTGCGTCCACCCTTCACCACTTTCGCGCTACGGCTGACGTGGATGATTTTTTCCTGAAGGTCGCCCTTCTGCGATGACTTTTCCTTCTCGTTCCTCATTCCGGATTCCAATTCAGGATTTAGAAGTCAACTCCCGCCTCTCGGGCAGCGTCTGCAAAGGCCTTGACTCGGCCGTGATAGAGGTAACCACCGCGATCAAAAACAACCTGGGAAATCCCAATGGCTTTAATCTTCTCGCCAATCAGCTTCCCAGCCTTTGCGGCGGCTTCAACTCCACCCGTGGATTTCATCTGCTCCTGGAACTCCTTGGAGCTGGTGGTTACGGCGCAGAGAGTTCTACCATTCGTGTCATCTATCACCTGGCCAACTATGTGGCGTAGTGACCGGAATACGGCTAAACGCGGCCGTTCCGCTGTTCCAAATACCTTCTTCCGCACGCGGCGGTGTCTGGCATCTCGTCCAAATCTACGTGATTTTACCGTCATGAGTGCCTTACGTCCTCATCGGTTAAGCGTTCTTCTTGCCGACCTTCAGCTTGATCTCTTCACCTGCATAACGTACACCCTTACCCTTATAGGGTTCAGGGCTGCGGAAGGCACGAATCTCGGCGGCTGTTTGACCGACCACCTCGTTATCGATACCCGCCACTGTCAGTTGGGTGTTTTTTTCGACTTTGATATCGATTCCAGCAGGGAACGGATACAAGATCGAGTGTGAGTAACCCAGTTCGAGTTTAAGGGTGGTTCCTTCAACGGCGGCTCGATAGCCAACCCCGAGGATTTCCAACTTCTTCTCGAAACCTTTGGTGACCCCAGTCACCATGTTGTTGATGAGGGCCCGTGTCAGGCCATGCATGGCTTTGGCACGGCGGTCCTCGGTTTCTTCACGGGTAACAACGATCCGGCCTTCATCAGAATTCACGGTCACACAGGGTGGCATGTTTCTGGAAAGGGTTCCCTTGGGTCCCTTGACCTCAATTCGGCCGTCACCAACCTTGATCTCAACCCCTTTCGGGAGTGCGATGGGAAGTTTTCCTATTCTTGACATAATCCCTCACCAGATCCGGCAGAGGACTTCCCCGCCGATGCCCAGTTTACGGGCTTGCTTTCCAGACATGACGCCTTGGTTTGTGGAAAGGATCACGACACCGATCCCGCCTTGCACCTTGGGGATGTCTTCTTTGCCTACATAGACCCGGACGCTGGGCTTGCTGACTCTCTCAAGGCGCGAGATGACACGTTCCCCTTCCTCGCCATACTTGAGGTAGATTCTCAGAATGCCCTGTTTCTTGTTATCCAAATACCGGTAGTTCCGGATGAAGCCCTCTTGTTTGAGAATGTTCGCCAAGCTTCTTTTGAGCTTAGATGAGGGCATTTCTACGCGGTCTTTCGTCACCACGTTGGCGTTGCGGATCCGTGTCAGAAAATCCGCGATTGGGTCAGTCATCGACATCGGGTCATCTTCCTCTCTGCTACCAGCTGGCCTTAGTCATTCCGGGAATCTCTCCCCGGTGAGCCATCTCACGGAGACAGATACGGCAAAGCCGGAATTTCCGGTAGTATCCGCGTGAGCGGCCACACACTTGACAGCGGTGATATGCCCGGGTTGAGAACTTGGGCGTACGCTGACATTTTATAATCCAACTCTTCTTGGCCATGGATCCAAGTGCTTCCCTTCAACCAGCTATTTTCTGAACGGCATCCCGAGGAGCGAGAGTAATTCGCGTCCCTCTTCGTCATTGCGCGCCGTGGTCACGATGGTGACATCCATACCGTGCAATTTCGGAATGTTGTCGTAATGGATTTCCGGAAAGACCAACTGTTCGGTCAACCCGAAGGTATAATTGCCCCGCCCATCAAAACTCCGTGTCGGCAGACCACGGAAGTCACGGATACGCGGGATAGCGATCGTCATCAACCGGTCCATGAGCGACCACATCCGGTCACGCCTGAGGGTTACCATACAACCAATCGGCATGCCCTGACGGACCTTGAAGTTGGAGATCGACTTCCGTGCCCGTGTCACTACAGGATGCTGGGCCGCAATAGCGGTCATGTTCACCCGTAAAGCTTCCAGGATCTTGATATCGCGGGAACCTTCTCCGACACCCATGTTCAGTGTCACCTTGACCAGCCGGGGAACCTGCATGGGGTTGGTGTACGAGAACCTCTTAATGAGGGCTGGTACGACCTGTTCACTGTATTTTTGTTGAAGCCTGTTCATAGTTCTCGGTGGCTCCGATTATTCTTCGGTCAAGACCTTGACATTGGACTGATGAATGGGCAGTTCACGGTCAATGATGCCACCCTTCACATTCTTCTGAGGATTTGGACGGACATGCTTCTTCCTCATATTAATGTTTTCCACCAGGATCCGTTGGTCCTTGGGGAATACATGCAGGACCTTGCCGGTGCGTCCGCGATCGCGGCGGCTGCCACCAATGACCTTCACGGTATCCCCTTTTTTTACAAATGCTTTCGCCATGTTCTCACCTTCCTCACACACAAACCTCGGGGTTACCCCCGAGGCACGTGGGTTCCTCCTGTCCGGAATCGAGCGGAGGCCAGGTTTCAATAATCGTATGTTTCGGTGATATATTCCGGCTGGACGCGGGATTTGAAATTGTTCCCCCCAGGTCCGGGGCTCAGGAAGGTCACCGTATCCCAAATCCCATGAGCCGTACGCTTAAATCCCTCCCGGAAGCCGCGGACAGTCCCGACCGACATGGCCTTGATCGTGGCCCGGTCACGGTTCGGAATATACTGTCCCTTGTTTTCACGGTAGGTGTTGGCAATCTGGTTGGGAATCTCGAAAACACCCAAGAAGGTGTTGGCGAGACCACGTCCCAATTTTTCGGTTGCCGACTGTCCCTGTGCACGTTCGCACACACATAACAGACCAACGACAAGGACCAACGAACTTAACACGACGCAACTTCTCACGATCCCCTACCTCCTGCTTGCGCTGGCCCCTTTCCCCTCATTTCCGGGGAAAGAATCAGATTACCTCCGGGGCCAAGGAGACAATCCGCATATACTTTTCGTCTCTCAGTTCTCTCGCGATTGGTCCAAACACACGTGTCCCAATCGGTTCTTTAGCGTCATTGACAAGCACTGCGGCATTCTCATCGAACCGGATGTACGAACCATCCTTGCGTCGAAATACCTTGCGCATCCTGACGATGACAGCTTTTTTGACCTCACCCTTCTTGACGGTGCCATCAGGAATAGCTTCTTTGACCGCTACGACGATCATGTCTCCCAGACTGGCATAGCGCCGATTGGTGCCACCCAAAACCCGGATACATTGCACCTTTTTGGCACCTGTATTGTCGGCGACAGAAAGATAGGTTTGTTCTTGAATCATAACAAACTCGTTCCCTGTTTTCTACTCCCCGGACCGGTTCTCGTGAACATCCGGAGGGTGCGTTTGAATCTTGCTCAACCGGCTTTTTTAACTATCTCTACGATCCGCCAGCACTTGGTTTTAGAGATTGGGCGGGTCTCCATCATACGGACCATGTCGCCTTCCCCGCACTGGTTCTGTTCATCATGAGCATGGTATTTACAGCTACTCTTGACGGTTTTTCCATACAGCGGGTGTTCGACGAGTCTTTCGACGACGACCACAGCTGTCTTATCCATTTTGGACGAGACCACGGTCCCTACACGGACTTTGCGGAGCGATTTCCTAGGCATTTTTCTTACTCTCGACAAGTTCGGTCTCTTTCAGCACGGTTAACCCACGCGCAATATCCCGTTTCAGGGACTTGATCATGTTCGTGTTTTCCAACTGACCAGTAGCTGTTTTAAATCTTTGCGAGAAAAGTTCTTCTTTCATCGATTTCACTTTCCCGCTGATTTCAACTTTGGTCATATCGCGAAAGTCATTGGCTTTCATGCGTGGTTCTTCCTATTCAATGCGAATCTCGTCACGGCTGACTGTGCGTGTTCTCACGGGGAGTTTGTGTCCCGCCAAGCGCATCGCTTCTTCCGCCAGTTGACGTGGCACACCCTCGATTTCGAAGAGGATCATGCCAGGTTTTACGACGGCGACATGCATTTCTGGTGTTCCCTTACCACTCCCCATACGGGTTTCGGCGGGGTGCTTCGTCACCGGTTTGTGCGGAAAGACACGAATCCAGACTTTTCCAGAGCGCTTCATAAAACGAGTGATGGCGATACGGGCGGCTTCAATTTGCCGCGAGGTCACCCAACCCGGAGTCATGGCCTTAAGACCGAACTCGCCAAAGGAGACTTCGCTTCCGCGGTATGCAGTCCCTCTCATTCTACCTTTTTGATGTTTGCGGAATTTACTCCGCTTAGGCATTAGCATTGGTTGCCGTAGCCTCCTCTTCGATCACGACTTCCTGCCGACGGCGCGGTAACACTTCACCCTTGAAGATCCAAACCTTCACGCCGATCACACCATAAGTGGTACGTGCTTGAGCAAAACCATAATCGATGTCCGCGCGGAAGGTATGCAGGGGAACCCGTCCTTCACGGTAACCCTCGGTGCGGGACATTTCGGCGCCGCCCAACCGTCCCGAGATCACAACACGTGTACCCAAGGCTCCCGCCTGCATAACGCTTTGAATGGCGCGCTTGAGGGTTCTGCGGAAGGAGGCGCGGTTTTCGAGCTGCAGGGCGATATTCTCTCCCACAAGTTGTGCATCGAGGTCCGCGATCTTGATCTCCTGGATATTCAGGACCACCTGCTTGTCCGTCTTGGACTGGACCAGCTTCTTGAGCCTTTCGACTTCCTGGCCACGGCGTCCAATGATAATGCCTGGCCGCGCGGTGTGGATGGTGATACGTAGGCGCTTGGTATAGCGCTCGATCTCCACATTCGAGATACCGGCATGAGAGAGCTGTTTCTTCACTAAGTTCCGGATCATCCGGTCTTCATGTAGATAATCCGCGAAGTTCTTCTCAGCGTACCACTTGGACTTCCAAGTCGTGGTTACGCCGAGACGGTTTGCTCTGGGGTGTACTTTCTGTCCCACTGGCCTTGGTCTCCCTTTCTTTCAGTGGCCCCTTACTGGCGTTCCTCGAGCTCGACATGAATATGGCTGGCTCGCTTGAGAATTGGATGCGCGCGTCCTTGCGGGGCGGGCTGAATTCTCTTGAGTTTTCCTTGGATGCCAGCCATACCGGCCTCATCCACCCACACCCGGGAGACATACAACAAGTCCCGGTCCAGGCGATTATTTTCGATTGCGTTATGATAGGCGGACTGCAGTACCTTCTCTACCAGTCGAGCCGGCTTGTTAAAGGTGAAGTGCAATATCGCCTGGGCCTCGTGATAGGCCTTACCGCGGATCATGTCGGCGACTAACCGGCATTTCCTTGGCGCGACGCGGGCAAACTTGTGACTGGCTTTAGCACCCATGGAACCTTCTCACTTCATCCGTACCGTCTTGGCGGATTTTCCGCCATGTGCTTTGAACGTGCGTGTCGGGGAAAACTCACCCAGTTTGTGGCCGACCATATTCTCGGTCACATAGACCGGGATGAACTTCTTGCCGTTGTGGACCGCGATATTATGGCCCACAAATTCCGGAAGAATCACGCTACGCCGCGACCAAGTCCGGATAACGCGTTTTTCACGCGTTTGATTCATGGAATCGATTTTGCTGACCAAATGGCCATCCACAAAGGGACCCTTTTTAAGCGACCTCGGCATCTTTGTTCCTCGTCCCGAATCCTCAGCTCTTTCTTCTGCGAACGATCATCGATCCTGTTCGCTTGTTCTTACGTGTACGATACCCCTTACTCGGTGTGCCCCAAGGAGAGCACGGGTGACGGCCACCCGAAGACTTCCCTTCGCCACCACCCATGGGGTGGTCAACCGGGTTTCTAGCGACACCACGTGACAGGGGGCGTTTCCCCATCCATCGAGTACGTCCGGCCTTACCGATGGAGATATTCATATGGTCGGGATTGCCAACCGCACCAATCGTGGCCCGGCAGTCCAAGTGGACATAACGGACTTCTGAAGAGGGAAGCTTAATCTGGGCATAGTCGCCTTCCTTGGCGGCCACCTGAGCATATGCTCCAGCGGCACGTGCCATGGCGGCTCCCTTGCCAATCTTCAGCTCGATCGCATGGACCAGCGTACCTTCCAGGATCCGGCGCAGTGGAAGGCAATTGCCCTCCTTGTGTTCCGCCTTGGGGCCACTTTCCAGAACATCCCCGACCTTGATATTGGCGGGCGCGAGGATATACCTTTTTTCCCCATCCGCATAGTTCAACAGAGCGATACGGGCGGACCGGTTGGGGTCGTATTCAATATGGGCGACCTTGGCCGGAATCCCATCCTTGTTGCGCTTGAAGTCAATCAACCGGTAGCGCCGTTTGTGTCCACCACCGCGATGGCGGCTGGTGACACGGCCGTAGTTGTTACGGCCAGATGAGCGCGTGATCGGCTGAAGCAAGGACCTTTCGGGTGTGCTCCGCGTCACTTCCTCGAAAGCCGCTGTGGTCATGAACCGTCGGCTTGCGGTGACTGGTTTATAGGATTTTATCGCCATGGATCCCTAATCCTTAGAATTCGATCGTATAACCGGGCTTCAGCTTGACGATGGCCTTTTTCCAGTGCGGCGTGTTACCGGCACGAACCCGGACACGGCGCATTTTACCCGGCATGGTCATCACTCGAACATTATCCACCTTCACCTTGAAGATGGTTTCAACGGCGTTTTTAATCTGATACTTGTTGGCGCGCAGATCCACACGAAATGCATACCGGCCTTCCTTCTCTTGAAGGTCATTGGTGCGTTCCGTGAACCAGAACTTGAGCACAACATCTTGTGGGGTGCGTAAATGCTGGGCCATGCTGTCCCTTCCCCCTATCCATTGAGCCGCTTGTTGAGCGGCTCAACCGTATTCTGAATCATCAGGAGGTTTCTAGCCTCGACGGCATCAAGTGTGGAAAGGTCTTGCGCGCGGACCAATCTTAGCCCTGGAATATTCCGGGCTGATAGAAACACATTCTCACTGAGGCCATCATGTACCAGAATGGTTCCCTTCCCAAGGTCCAGAGCAGAGAGAATTCCCGCAAAGGCCTTGGTTTTGATCTCACCCAAGCGAACCTCATCAAGGATCTTAATTGCGTTTTCCCGTACTTTCTGGGAGAGGGCGCATTTCAGTGAACCGTGCTTCATCTTCACGGGGACATCTTTATGAAAGTTGGGCACTTGTCCACCGAAAGGACGTCCACCCCCCACCCAATGCGGGGCACGGATACTACCCTGACGGGCGCGGCCTGTTCCTTTTTGACGCCAAGGTTTCTTACCGCCACCGCTCACCATCGAGCGGGTCTTGGTCATCGAGGTTCCCTGCCGTTTGTTGGAACGTTGCGCCACTACGACCTGGTGGATCAGTCCGGGACGGTCTTCGCAATTGAAGATCTCATCGGGCAGGTCAACCTGTCCCACAGTGGAGCCGTCTTGTCGATATAGAGGTAAGGTCGGCATGGGATCTGTCCTATTTCTTCACCTTCAAAGCCTTGCCGCGGTTGCTAGCGCGGATCTCGATCAGGCGGCCTGGAGGGCCCGGAACACACCCCTTCACATAGATGAGGTGGTTCTCGGCATCCACTTTGGCAACCTTCAGGCCAAGAGCCGTCACTTGCGCGCCCCCCATCCGTCCAGCCATACGCTGGCCCCGGAAGACACGCGAGGGGTAGGAGCTGGCTCCGATGGAACCCGGTACACGGGTTTCCATTTGGCCATGGCTTCCCTTTTGCCCACCGAAGTGGTGGCGTTTGACAACGCCCGCGAACCCCTTCCCCTTGCTGGTTCCCGTCACATCCACATACTCACCCTCCGCGAAGGCATCCGCCAAAAGGGTCACCCCAACTTCGGGCAATTCCTCTTCTTGGGTGCATCTGACTTCACGGAGATAGCGTTTCGGTTCGGCCCCAGCCTTCTCGAAATGCCCCCGTAAGGGCTTACTCACGCTCTTTTCCCGGATCTCACCAAAACCAATTTGGTAGGCGCAATAGCCATCCGAGTCGAGCCGCTTTACCTGGACGACAGGGCATGGTCCCACCTCAAGAGCGGTCATGGGGATCACCGCTCCGTTCTCATCAAACATGTGGGTCATGCGCAGTTTCCGTCCCAATAGGGTCTTCGCCATCGGTGCGGTCCCGTCTTAAACTTGAATTTCGACAAAGACACCCGCCGGCAGATCGAGCTGCTGCAGAGCGTCCATGGTTTTCGGACTTGACTCGCGAATATCAATGAGACGTTTATGAGTCCTCATCTCAAATTGTTCGCGTGACTTCTTGTCCGTGAATGTGGAGCGGTTCACTGTATACCGTTTCATCCCGGTGGGCAGTGGAATCGGTCCCACAATTTTTGCTCCGGTCCTTCGGGCTGTCTCGACAATCTGCTGAGTGGATTGATCAATCAGCCGGTGGTCGAAAGATTTCAGCCTGATCCTAATGTTGGGCTGTGCCATGGAAGTCCCTTTGCCCTGTTATTCGAGGATCTCGCTGATGACACCCGCGCCCACGGTGCGTCCACCTTCGCGGATAGCGAAGCGGAGCTCTTTTTCCATGGCGATCGGGGTCAGCAGCTCACCTGTAACCTCAATATTATCCCCGGGCATAACCATCTCAGTGCCTTCGGGCAGGGTAATGTTCCCTGTCACGTCAGTAGTGCGGAAGTAGAACTGAGGACGGTAGCCATTGAAGAATGGGGTATGACGCCCACCTTCGTCCTTGCCGAGGATGTAGCAAGTCGCCTTGAACTTCTTGTGCGGCTTGATCGAGCCCGGTTTGGCGATAACCTGACCACGCTCGATGCCTGTACGCTCAACGCCACGCAGCAACAGACCAACGTTGTCGCCCGCTTGGGCGTTATCGAGCAGCTTACGGAACATTTCAATGTCGGTGCAGGTGGTCTTGACTGTGTCGCGGATACCGACGATCTCAACTTCTTCCATGCGCTTGATGGTGCCGCGCTCAACACGTCCGGTGGCCACTGTACCACGACCAGCGATCGAGAAGACGTCTTCGACCGGCATCAGGAATGGCTTGTCAACATCACGCTCGGGCAGTGGGATGTAGCTATCGACAGCCGCCAGGAGGTCATCAATGCACTTGCAGGCGGCATCATCCTTACCCTCGGACTCCATGGCTTTCAGAGCGGAGCCGATGATCACCGGGATGTCATCGCCGGGGAAATTGTAAGAAGAGAGCAGCTCGCGAACCTCGAGCTCGACCAGCTGGAGCAGCTCGGGATCATCCACCATGTCGGCCTTGTTCATGAAGACCACCATGTATGGAACGTTCACCTGACGAGCCAGGAGGACGTGCTCACGGGTCTGAGGCATCGGACCATCAGCCGCTGAAACAACTAGAATGGCACCATCCATCTGCGCCGCACCCGTGATCATGTTCTTGATATAGTCGGCGTGACCTGGGCAGTCCACATGCGCGTAGTGACGGTTGTCGCTTTCATACTCGACGTGCTGGGTGGCGATTGTTATCCCGCGCGCCTTCTCTTCCGGGGCATTGTCAATATCCTCATACTTACGCACAGAAGCCTTGCCCTTCAGAGATTGCCGCATGGTAATAGCGGCTGTAAGGGTGGTTTTGCCGTGGTCGACGTGACCAATAGTCCCGATGTTAACGTGCGGTTTGGTCCTCTCGAACTTCGCTTTTCCCATCGTCCTTCCTCCCGATGACGGTATATCACAACGTCTTGATTCTCCGTATTGACACGGTGAATCTATCTGTAGACTCTTACTCACGCGCCGATTACTTCATGCGCGCGATGATCTCATCCGCTATCTTCTGAGGCACTGCCTCATAATGCGCAATCTGCATGGTGTAGGTTGCCCTGCCCTGGGTCAATGACCGCAGGGTGGTGGCGTAACCGAACATTTCAGCCAAGGGGACCAAACCAGTCACCACCTGATTATTGATCCGTGCTTCCATCCGTTCGATCCGGCCGCGGCGGGAGTTGAGACTTCCCACCACCTCGCCCAGGTAATCTTCAGGGGTCACTGCTTCCACCTCCATGACCGGTTCGAGGATGACGGGCTTGCCCCTCCGGAAACCCTCCTGGAAGGCCATTGAGCCGGCGATCGAGAAGGCCATTTCGCTTGAGTCAACCGAGTGGAAGGTGCCATCGATCAGAATCGCTTTGATGTCCACAACCGGATAACCCGCTAACACTCCATTGCCCATGGCGGCGATGATGCCTTTTTCAACCGCTGGTATATATTCTTTCGGAATCGCCCCGCCGATGATCTTGTTTTCGAATTCGAATCCAGTTCCGGGTTCGAGTGGCTCGAACTGCATCACCACATGGCCATACTGACCGCGGCCACCTGTCTGACGGACAAATTTTCCTTGTGCTTCCGACTTGACCGTCATGGTTTCACGGTAAGCCACCTGTGGCTTGCCGACATTTGCTCCAACCTTGAACTCACGAGTGAGCCGGTCGACCAGAATCTCGAGATGCAGTTCACCCATTCCCGCGATGATGGTCTGACCCGTTTCCTCATCCGTGTGAACTTGGAAGGTCGGATCATCCTCGGACAGTTTTGCCAGGCTGGTCGCCAACTTGTCCTGATCCAATTTGGTCTTGGGTTCGATTGCTACGCTAATAACTGGTTCGGGAAACTCCAGTGCTTCCAGAACAATTGGCTCATTGGGATCGCAAAGTGTATCGCCCGTGTAAGTATGTCCAAGGCCGATCGCAACGGCGATTTCACCTGTTCCCACCATCTCCACATCTTCACGCTTGTTAGCGTGCATTCTCAGAAGGCGTCCCACACGTTCTTTCTTGCCGGTGGTGGTATTGAGAACTGTTTGCCCGGAGGAAATGGTTCCCGAATAAACTCTGAAGAAGACGAGCTTACCATGCACATCCGACTGCAGTTTGAACGCCAAGGCTGAAAACGGAGCCTCTTCACTGGGAGGACGGAAGACATGCTCTTCGGGTTCTCCCGGAAGGTACCCTTGCACCGGGGGTTTATCGAGAGGCGAGGGTAGATAATCCACCACCGCGTCCATTAACAACTGAACCCCTTTGTTCTTGAATGACGCCCCACAGAGAACCGGGATGAAGTCATTCGCTATCACGGCTTTCCGTATCGCCGTCTTGAGATCCTCAACCGGTATCTCGATGCCCCCGAGATAGCGCTCAAGGATCGTCTCATCACGGTCAGCTAAGGCCTCAATCAAGTGGGTTTTATTCTTGATATAGGCTTCCCATTGATCCGCCGGAATCTCGAACTGGATCGGTTTGGCACCCGCATCCTCGGTATTCCAGGTATATGCCACTCCTTCGATCAGATCGATCAAGGAGGTAAAGTTTTCTTCAGCCCCGACGGGGATCTGAATGGGGACCGCATTGGCGCCGAGACGGTCATGCATCATGCGGACGGTACCGAAGAAATCCGCCCCCATGCGGTCCATCTTATTCACAAAAGCAAGCCGTGGAACTCCATACTTGTCGGCTTGGCGCCAGACGGTCTCGGACTGGGGTTCCACACCCCCCACGGCACAGAACAAAGCCACTGCACCATCTAGGACTCGTAGGGAACGTTCCACTTCGACGGTAAAATCGACATGGCCGGGGGTATCGATGATGTTGATCCGATGCCCTTTCCAGAAGCATGTCGTGGCGGCGGAAGTGATCGTAATACCACGTTCACGTTCCTGGACCATCCAGTCCATTTCAGCAGCGCCGTCATGGACTTCACCAATCTTATGGGTTCTTCCCGTATAAAAGAGAATCCGTTCGGTTGTGGTGGTCTTGCCGGCATCGATGTGAGCCATGATGCCGATGTTTCTCACCACATCTAAGGATTCTGTTGTTGCTATTGCCATGGTTCTATTGGGCGGAATAGAGCCGAACTACCACCGGTAATGAGCAAAGGCCTTATTAGCCTCCGCCATACGATGAGTATCCTGCCTTTTCTTAATGGTATCTCCCTGTCCTTTTGAGGCATCCAGCAGCTCACCAACGAGCTTGCTGATCATAGTGCGTTCATTACGTTTCCGCGCATAACTGGTCAACCAGCGTAGCGCGAGAGTCATTCTCCGTTCGGCCCGGACTTCCACCGGCACCTGATAAGTGGCACCACCGACTCGACGGGAACGGACTTCTACCAAGGGCTTGGCATTTTCGAGGGCCCGGTTAAAGACCTCGAGCGGTTCTTCGCCGGTCTTTTCACCGATGACATCGAAGGCGCCATAGACAATTTTTTCGGCGACACTCCGCTTGCCCTCGTACATGAGCTTGTTGATGAGCATGCTCACCTGAACACTTTTGTACTTTGGGTCGGGTAATACTACCCGCCTAACAATCGATTTTTTCCTTGGCATGTTCCTCGTGAGTTGGCAGAGGAACCGTGTTCCGGTTCGTGCCAGGCCCCCGGTTGGTCGGTGTCCGGGGCGCTTCTCTCAAGAATTTACGAGGCCGTTTGACTACTTCTTCGGCCTCTTGGCTCCATACTTGGACCGCCCGTTACGGCGAGCTCCCACACCGGTGGTATCTAAGACACCACGTACGATGTGGTAGCGGACGCTGGGGAGGTCCTTGACTCTGCCTCCACGAACCAGCACCATACTGTGTTCCTGAAGGTTGTGCCCTTCTCCGCCAATATAGGCATTGACTTCAATACCCGTGGAGAGACGGACACGTGCCACCTTCCGTAGAGCCGAGTTGGGCTTTTTCGGGGTCATGGTCCAGACACGCGTACAGACGCCGCGACGTTGGGGACAACCCTTGAGACCCGGCACCTTCGATTTGTTCGGTGATGCCTTCCGGCTTTCGCGTATCAGCTGGTTAATGGTCGGCACAAAACACCCTCAAGCAATCTTCTCGCAAGATCGGCACCAGACAGTGGGGTTTTTCCAAAATGACTGGGCACGAAAGGTGAATGTAGTTGAGAAAGGTGTCCACGTCAAGGGTTCGACATGAACAAATTGTCCGGTCCCTCCCACTACGTCGTAAGACTTATGTTATCAGTGGGTTAAGAGGCATCGTAAAAAGGGGGCAAAAGCCCCCCCTCAGGGGCGTCCAAACCATTTTTCAATTTCTTTACGGCTGATCCGCCAGATTGGCGGACGTCCATGTGGACAGGTGGCCAAGGTGGGATCATCCGAATAACGGGCGAGTAAATCAGCCATTTGATCATAGGTAAGCGGATCTCCCGCCTTGATCGCACTCCGGCAGGCAATCCGGGCTAGGATCTTTTCGGCACGGTCCGGGAGAGGCACCACCATCCCCTGCTCCGCCAGGTCCTGTAGGGCATCCTCGATGAAGGCCTTCACCTCCGAGAGTTTCATATCCGCCGGGACACTCTGAACCACAAAGGTTCCCTCACCAAAAGGCTCCATCTCCAGCCCCACTTCCACCAGTAGAGGAAGGGAATCTTGCAGAAGCGAGGCCCGCCCAGGATGGACCTCAATGGTCACCGGGAAGATCAGGCGCTGACGGCTGATGTTGTGTTGCTCATACTCCCGCCGTAACCGTTCGAATTGGAGGCGTTCATGCAGGGCGTGCTGATCAAAGATCCCCATCTCTTCCCCCAATTCGGCAATGATAAAACTGTCAAAAACCTGAGCCACGGGCCGCCAGTGACGCGCCCCCAGTTCCTTCATGAGGCTTTTATTCTCCACTTTCGTTGGGCTGGCCAGGGGTTTCCGGTTTAGGTCCTCTATCGTAGAGGTTGGCGATAAAAGGTCAGACTCCATAGGCGCTGGTGGGGGTGGTTCCGGCCAGATCCGTTCAACCGGAGGCGCCTCTGGAATCACCTCCTCAACACTGGGGTTGAGTGAATCCACCAAACCGGCCCGGACAGTAGTTGATGGGGCCCTTGGCTCTGAAGAAATGAAAGGAGACACCATGGGCGCCGGCGGCGGCAATGGGGGACTATCCCGATGGGGCATACCCCGCCCTGCATCGACCCAGACCTTGGAGGTGCCGCTGTCGAAGGCTTCACGGATGGCGCTATAAAGCCCACTCCAGATAAGTCGCTCATCCCGGAAACGGATCTCCTCCTTGGAGGGATGCACATTCACATCCACCTGTTCGGGTTCCATCTCGAGAAACAGGACCGCGACAGGGTAACGGCGCTGCGGCAGGCTGGCCTTGTAGGCCTCCATCAGCCCACGCAACAACAGGCGGTCCCGGACAAAGCGGCGGTTGACAAAGAAATAGAGGTCAGCGGCGGTATTACGGTGGAGCGTGGCCCGGCTGGTGAATCCCGTGATCTGAAGGTGCTCACTGGCATAGTCCACCGGGAGAAGCTCTGCGGCCATATCGTTCCCGAAAAGCTGCACCAGGCGGTCGATGCAAGCCGGCACGGGAGGTAATACCCGTGCCTTCTTGCCATTATGACTGAGGTCGATATGTAGATTCGGCCAGCTGAGGGCAGTCCGCAGAACCACCTCATTGATACGCTCCATCTCCGTGGTGGTGCTCTTGAGGAACTTCCGCCGGGCCGGGGTGTTGAAGAAGAGAGAGGAGACGGTCACGGTGGTTCCCGGCGGGGTGCCAGCTGGTTCAATACTCTGAACCTCGCCCCCGGCCGCGAAGAGGCGGTGGCCTTCACGATCCGAGGGAAGACGGGAGATGATTTCGATATGGGACACCGAGGAGATGGCGGCCAGGGCCTCTCCACGGAACCCATAGGTCTGAATGGCCATCAGGTCAGAGGCCGCCTCGATCTTGCTGGTGGCATGACGCCGCAAGGCCATGGGAAGGTCCTCTACGGACATCCCGCAGCCATCATCGGTGACACGCATCCTTACGGTCCCGCCCCGGTCGGCCTCAACCGAAATACGTCCCGCGCCAGCATCGAGACTGTTATCGATCAGCTCCTTGATGACCGAGGCCGGGCGTTGAACCACTTCGCCGGCGGCGATCTGGGAGGCAACTTGTTCGGGAAGGATCTTAATGCGGTTCATGGAGTAGAAGCTAGTACCTCATCCAATACCTTACGGATCTCTTGAGTCAGCTCCAGCTGGTAGGGTTCATTGGGAATTCCAGCATCATCCGCCATTTTCTTGATTAGGGCCATGACCGGCCGCCAATCCTCTGCGGTGATCTCTTTCTTGGGAGGTCTCGTATAATCAAGCGGGGGTGAGGCCGTATTCGAGTCCGCTGGCTCACTCTCCGCCTGGGGCTTCTCACCCTCTTGACGCGGAATCGCTTTGAGGACCTCCTGGAGGGCTTGGGGGGTCACTTTGCCCTCCGCCGCAGCCCTTTGCAACCGCTGAGCATCAAGACGTGCCGCCGCGGATTCCTCGGCGGGGATCTCCGGAGGTATCAGCTGCCCCGTAGCCACCGCTTGCAGGAAAAAGAGCGCGGGTAGTGGGCCTTGCTGGAAGGTATCCCCGAGCTTCTTCATCTGGTCCATCGAGATCTCGCCCGCTTTCAGACGGGTGGTGAAACGGGAGATTTCCCCGCGTACACCCTCCTTATCGGAGTCGGTTAGTTTGCTCTCCTTCAACATACTGTCAGTCACGGCTGTGATCGCGGATGCGGCCAAGTCAAGCCCACGGGTTTTGATGTAGTAGACCCCAGCCCCCACAGCCAGAACACACACAACGATAACCACCAGGCAACCGATACCCAAGACTTTGAGACACGAAGACGTCTTCGACTCACCTTCACTCATCGGAGAACTCCTTTGGGGCAAGATGACAAAAACATGGGGAATTCAACCATGAAAGGTAGGGAAGGCGCAATGTGGGAAGGAATATTGAAGGCCGGGGACTGAACCTGCTTGAAAAAATGGCTTTAGCAAGCAAATTCACTCTCTATCTCCTCGTGGAATAGAGTATCATGTTAGCTGTCCGTTGAAAAACTCGTAGTTCTGTTGGCACTGTGGATTCCCGCCTTCGCGGGAATGACGATTTCCAAGGGATTTTGCTTATTCTGTCATTCCCGCGAAGGCGGGAATCCACGGTCACGCTCTTTTTCAACAGGCTGTTAACCATGAGTATCTCAAATCCGGGAAAGTATCTGGATGAAGCCAAGGGGTTCACTATCCTGCGTATGTAAAGAAACAGTCATAAGTTTGAGAAAACCAACGCTCGAAGAGTAGCTCGTGACAGGGGAACCTACGATGAGACGTTTGGGCAGATTCGCTATCCCCACCATCTTGATCATATTGATACTTGTAGCCAGCGTGGCCTGGTTCTTCTCCGGCGGCGACTCGCTGAACCAGATCGAGCGGACGGGCCTCATCCGGATTGGATATAGTATCGAAGCCCCCTTTGCCTTCCTGGGACCAGAAGGAAAGGTCACAGGGGAATCTCCGGAAGTGGCTAAGTGGATTACAGATCATCTGGGAATACCGAAGATCGAATGGCGTCAAATAGCATTCGATAACCTCATCTCCGAATTGGAATCCGGGCGGATTGATGTCATCGCCTCGGGATTGTTCATCACCCCCGAGCGCGCCGCTCGAATCGCCTTCTCGGAGCCTACATTTCATGTCCGGCAAGGTCTCTTGGTGGCCACGGGGAATCCTCTTCAAATTCATTCATATGAGCACCTCAGGACTCACCCGAACATACGCGCCGCAGTCCTTTCGGGCGCCATCGAAGCGGAATTGTTGAAAAGAATGGGGGTTCCTCCAGAGCAGATAATAACCGTGCCCGACGCACTGACGGGACGTGTCGCTGTCGAATCGGGTGTGGCCAACTGTTTGGCATTATCTTCAATCACAGTCCACTGGATGGCTCTACACGAACACCTGGGAAAAACCGAGGCTGCACAACCATTCGACGACTCTCAATCCCCACATTTACTACGTTTGGGATTTGGGGCTTTTGCCTTCCGGAAACAAGACCAACTACTCATCTCCGCATGGAATAGGGAACTCAGAGTTTTCATCGGTAGCGCGGATCACCAGAGAATCGTATCCCAGTTTGGCTTCACTCCAGAGGAATTACCGGGAACGATAACCACCAGGGAGATTCTTGGCGAATGAACACAGATAAGGGTTTACTCTCCGGTAACCACCTGATCAATCTCATTCCGAAACCTCAGTTTCTCACCTGGTCCGTGGTGGTTTTCTCGGTCATCATGTGCGCTTCGATCTCCGGACTCCACCTCCACCAGAAACATATCCTTGAACACTTGACAGACCTACTCGAAAACATGCGCCTGGCGCGGATCGACATGGCGGAAGGATTCATGCATGTGTCACTGGGAAACGACCCCTCCGCCCCCTTTGACCAATCTACTGGATACGCCCTGCTTCGACAGGCGATGGCCTCTTTCGAGGAGACCCAGGCCAAGTTGAATTCAACCTTCGCGGAGCCTGCGAACCAATTCAAGAACAGCCTCAGTATATTCCACCAACGTCTTAAGGCTTGGCATGAGAATACTGAACCGGAAGCGGCCCGCCAGACAGAATTGCGCATCGCCTACCATGATGTGGAGCTACATGCCCGGCATCTCGATGAATCCGTCCGGAACCAATTGGGCCAACTCTCCAAGCGGTATGATACCGAGTTCATCTGGATGTTGGGTATTTCCATTCTTCTCCTGACAGGAATTTGTACCGTGGTGTTCTTCATGAGACATGCCCGGCAGATCTCTGAAGCCGCACTCGATGAAAGCCGTCAGCTCTTGAACTTTGCGGTCGAGGCCGGCCATGTCGGATTGTGGGATTGGGATCCACTCTCAGGCCAAGTTGTATACTCGCCGGAATGGAAACGCCAGATCGGCTACGAGGATCATGAGATCTCCAACCGGTATGAAGAATGGGAAAGCCGTGTTCATCCGGATGATCTACAGCATTGCCTGAACACCATTCATGAATTCAACCAGGGAACCAGTCCCGGATTCAATTTAGAATTCCGGATAAAACACAAGGATGGCTCTTACCGGAGAATCTTCTCGCATGCCTCAGCCCTACGCGGCCCAGATGATAAACTGATCCGGCTGGTGGGTTCACACATTGATATCACCGAGCTCCGCCAGGCCGAGGAAACCCTGCGGCAACAAGAACTGTTGTTACTCGAAGCTGGAGAGATCGCCCATATAGGCGGATGGGAATTTGATCCGGTGACATACAAAGGCCAATGGACCGAAGAGACCGCGCGCATCCATGAAGCGGATCCAGATATCGAACCCACGGCACAATTGGGAATGAGTTGTTACCATGGCGCCTCCCGCACACGGATCGAAACCGCCGTGAAGGAGGCGATTGACACCGGAAAACCTTACGACCTGGAACTCGAAATCACCACCTTCAAGGGTAACCACAAGTGGATTAGAACTATCTGCCATCCCATTCTCGAGAATGGAAAAGCTGTCAGGATCCGCGGCTCCATCCAAGACATTACCCAACGTAAACAAACCGAAAAAGAAAAGGAACAACTACAAGATCAGCTTCTCCAAGCTCATAAAATGGAGGCGGTGGGTCGTCTGGCGGGGGGTGTGGCCCATGATTTTAATAACATGCTCCAGACAATTCTGGGATATGCTGAGCTGGCCTTGCGTGATTCCAAGGGGATGAATCTCCTCCAAGAGAACATTCAGGAGATCAAGAAGGCCGGGCTGCGGTCCGCGGACCTGACCCGCCAGCTACTCGCCTTCGCCCGCCGTCAGACTGTCAGTCCTAAGGTGCTGGACCTGAATGATACCGTGACAGGGATGCTCAAAATGCTCCAACGCCTGATTGGAGAGGATATCGACCTGGCATGGATTCCCGGCGGTTCTCTCTGGTCTATCCATATGGATCCTTCCCAAATCGACCAAATCCTGGCTAATCTCGCAGTCAATGCACGCGATGCCATCCAAGGAGTGGGTAAGCTCACCATCGAAACGGGCAATGTCACCTTCGACCAAAACTATTGTAATGACCACTTGGATTCTGTTCCTGGCGATTATGTCCACTTAGCTGTGAGTGATGATGGCCGTGGCATGGACCGGGAGACGGTCCAACACATCTTTGAGCCCTTTTACACAACCAAGGGGATCGGAGAAGGAACTGGATTGGGCTTAGCCACTGTCTATGGAATCGTCCAGCAGAACAATGGTTTTATCAATGTCTATAGCGAGCCTGGTGAGGGGACTACCTTCCGGATCTATCTTCCCCGCCATAATCCAGGTGCTCCCGAGACCTCTGAACACATCACCAAGGAAATCACACCGCGCGGTTGCGAGACCGTACTCATTGTTGAGGATGAGGAGGCAGTTTTACTCCTCGCCAAGAAATTCCTGGATGATCTGGGGTATACAGTCCTGGTCGCACGCACCCCCTTTCAGGCCATCGATTTGGCGTCTCATTATCTCAATGAGATTCACCTTCTTGTCACCGATGTTGTCATGCCCGAAATGAACGGAAAGGAGCTTTCACAGAAACTTTGTGCCGTCAGGCCCACGTTGAAGACCATTTTCATGTCGGGATATACCGCGAATGTGATTGCCCACCGGGGGGTTCTAGACGAGGGGCTGCTTTTTGTACAAAAACCATTCTCTTCACATGCCCTGGGGACAACCGCACGGCTTGCATTGGATGGATAACAGCCGATTCAAAGGAGGAGGACGAGAAGCATGACCTTCGACGAGATCAATGAGAAAACGGGTTTCGCGGATGGAGACCTGTTCACGAGCGCGGAGGAGGTGCGGAGGTATTTCACCACCCACAACCTCTACTCCATCTTTGGTGAGTGTTCCCTTACCGCTTCTCAACTCGAGGTTATGGCCGCCGAGGTGATCAGGAATGGCTGGCACATGAGGGAGTAAGGTCTCTTAATGGGAGATTAAGGACTTCACCCCCAGTATCTCCCACGCCTTATCACGAAAGCACTCCAGCCACTGCCGGGTGATCTCATCCGAAAGGGTTATCGGTTCCTGGTAGTATTCCTCGATGGTCTTGCCCCAGTAGAAGCCGAAGTAACCATCCACACGATCACGGGAACCGTCGATGAAAGCGGTCAGGTCCTCTTGGGGACAATGCAGAGGAAACATCTCCTCAACGATCAACGGTTTACCAATGTCATACACCGCCAAAGCTTTGAGGGCATTGTCCACATCCCCCTTCTTGGGATAGAAATGGACACAGACACAATCAAGGTTCTCCGAAACCTCCTTGGAATAGAGGATTGATTGAGCGCCAAGGAATTCATAAGGCCAGGGGATCGCACCCACCGTGATCATGTGGCGCTTGTCAAACTTGCGGACCGCCGCCACAAGCATTTCGACCCAGGCTTTAGCCACCTGCTCGCGTGTGCGCCCGGCCAGGTCTAGGGTAATCCGCTGCACGAAGCACATGCCAGCGAATTCACCCGCCAACCACTCGGTGGCCTTCTCGCCCTCGCCGGGGAGAATGGGTTCATTCATCAGGTCATAAAAGAAGACCGCCGGATACTCCGCGCAGGTCTTGGCGATGTTTTCCCAGAAGAGCGCTTGAACCTTCCACCGGCCCGCCTCATCCAGGGTGTCATACCAGGCGGGCACCTCTTTCTTGAGGTAGCAACCCAGCCCGGTGATGTCGAGATAAACTCCAGCCGCCTGGCACCATTCCACCAAACGCTTGAGCTGCGCCAATGCCTCTTCATTGGGTTCCGTGGGAGATTTCATGAAGCGGCCCACCTGCAGGTGAATCCGTACCGCATTGGCCCCAAGCAGCTGCATCTCCAGGAAATCCTCAAGCACGGTTTGCCACTCATCGACCCAGTAGTCCTCCAGGAGACGTGAGGAGCGGTCATGGTCGTAATTGAAGCCCCAGGCGGTGAAGGGTGCGCCGGTGTCAGTACGGATGAAATGGGAACCATCCGAGGCGGGACGGATTAGGGCAAGGGACGTTGTCTGGTGTGGAGGATCCCTGCCAATCAAGTGGATTGCATGTCTACATTTGACATATAAGAGACGATTATCCTTGGTCACATAAAACTCATAAACTGGAGGATGGATAATTGAGGCTGGAGGACCAACATACACTTTTTCCACCAGCCATGAATTAGCAATCCTCTCCGCTGAATACTTCCAATTGGCTATATCTATGTCTCTTCCAGGAAGTTCTTGGGGACTGGCACCGGTAGCATCAGCCAGATTTTTACTATAATAGCACCCCAGGTCTTCAAACAATTTAGCCAATTCTATTGCGGTCTCCGGATCGGGAACACGGATGTCTAGCGTGGCCATGAATGCGGATAAACTGATATTCAATGATATATTCTGGAATTCATTCACCATCCAGGTATTATCAATAAAGGTGGATTTTCCAGACACAAGATGGGTAATAGTTTTCCCTCTATACCTCATGTCCGCTGATAAATTCACTACCACCCGATAGCCTGATAAAAACTTCTCGATGCGTTCACTTGTGACCACCAAGTCTTTAGCTCCGGGAGTTTGTGAGGGATGATCCACCGCGTAAAGAGAGGTGGTACAGACTCCGAAAACAATTAGGGCTATCAGCAGATTTCTCATGGAAACTCACCCATCCTCTTCAAGCCGTTTTCCAAATTGAATCCGATCCTCTTCCTCGAAACCAACGCCACGATAGAAAGCTGCGGCGGTATCATTCCCCATGCGGACTTGCAGGTTGATCTTGGGACAGCCGAGTTCACTCAAACGGCGTTCCACATCCGCCATCATAGCCCGGCCATAACCTTGTCTCTGGAAGGCAGGGTCTACACCAAACAAGTGCACCCAACCCCGGTGGCCATCGAATCCAGCCATGATGGCCGCCACGATTTTTGAATCATTCACACCGACCAAGAAGAGTTCGCGTTGAACCTGTTTCTTGCGAGCGATGTCCTTGTGGGGATCATTCCAGGGACGCAGCAAACCACAGCGGTTCCATAAGGCGATGACAGACTCTTCATCAGAGTCTTCAAAGGGGCGGATGTGGAGCGGAGACAAGGGCATCAGAAATATCAATCTTAGTCAAAGTGATATCATCACTTGTGTTCATACTTCGGGAGCGATTCTAAAAAGGGCTTTCAGTAAGGATTGTATTTTCACGAGATCATTCCGTGGTAACTCATTGAAAGCATATTCACTTGGAATCCGGACCTCACCTGAATCATCTTCCCATGGGTATTCGGCATTCATTCTCTCCTGGTTTCCACCCACGGGAGCCAGCATTTCAATCCGCTGGGCAATGGAAAGAAGACTATCGATATACACGGAGTATGCCTTGGGATTCCTATCATATCCCAAGAGCCGACGGATATTTGGACTCCTCTTGGAAGTGTTCAAGAACTGAACTAAGGCATAGTGTGTCTTCTTGAAGGGTTTTTCACTACCGATACAAAGGAAAGACTTGGCAAGTTTCTCGCTTGCCATCTGGAGATAATGTAACCGGTGGCAGAGCGGAACATTTCTCTCATTCATTTGAGTATACATGTGATAATCACTCATGGCTTGATGGAGATAGCCCTCTTGCCATGTTATACTCATACCACCAGCTCCTCTGCGTCATCCCACTTTCCCCATCGACGCGGTAATTTGAGTTTGCCGAACTCCAATGGCCGAATAATCGCGATCCCATAAGGAAATGTATATCCATCCTCGGGCGAAGGCCTAAAATAAAAGGGATCCACTCTTCCATCCAGGGCGGGAATGATGTTCTCCTCGAGTTCAAGCAAGTGGATCTCCTTTTTGCTCGGGAACCAGTAGATCTTCTCGATTTTCGGTTCGGCTTTCTTGTTGTCCTCGGCTAGTTTACGAGCTTGTTCCTTAATGATCTCCACGGACATTGGATCTTCTCTCCTTGGGTGATTCCAGCACAACTACAGGTTACCCCTACGGTGCTTGATGGCCAAGTACCTCTTGGGAATCCACCAACCCTCACTTTGTCACCACTTTGACTGAATCCTCATACAAGGTATCCGGACAGATGTCCTGTTCATGGGGCCAAGCAACAGTCCCATTTTCAGACCGAGCCTGAGAAAAGTAGCCGAGGTCTTTCAGTTCTTTGAAGACACCAAAATCAAGGAGGTGGGCACAGTTGTATTCTCCCACTTCTCCATTCGTGAAGGTGATTTCAAGAGTGTAATCATTTCGAGCGATGACAGCCTGGACTCTGGGGTTCATCTATTCTCTCCCTTTTTCATTCATCAGTATCCCATACTCCCTCCAAGATGACACCTTACCTTATCTCCTCATCCGTTATTCCCATCTTGTTGACACTGTCTCAGCCTCCTACCATCTCTCCTCATGGCCATTCGGTCTGGCCATGAAAGAGAGTCTCATCATGAAGTCATCCATCCCCTACCAGTTCCCTTTTCTACTGCTCCGATCACTCCTGCTCCTGGGTACTCTGGGGCTGGTCCCACTCACCTCCCTCGCCGGGGGGATCACCATCTTCACACATGGTTTCACCGGTTCGGGACGGCCGGAGTGGCTGAACACCATGCGGACAGCGATGAATAACCGTCTTCCAGCCAGTACGAGCCGTATCAGCATCGACCTGATAGTGAAAGACCACGATGGAGATCTGGAGGTCAGCGAAACCGGCACCGAGGGCGAACGTGAAGAAACCCTTATCGTACTCGACTGGTCCGATGTGGCCTTTTTCAAGGATGCCAACGGGAAAGACAAAAATCCAAAGAAACCCACCGCTGATGTGGCGGAGACCGTGGCCGAATATCTGCTCAATGATCCACGCCTCCTCCAGTTGCCGTTGCACATGGCCGGTCATAGCCGTGGCGGCTCACTGGTCTCGGAGATCGCGCGCCAACTGGGACGGCACGGCATCTGGGTTGAACAGGTCACCCACTGGGATCCCTGTCCGATCTCTATCGATGAACCGGTTCGCATTTATGAGAACACAATATTCTCGGACAACTATTGGAGAGATGGAGAGTTATTGATTCCAGCGGGTTCTCCGGTTCAAGGAGCCTATAACCGCGACTTGGGTAATCTCGATGGCGGTTATGGCACACTCGATGGAGGCGACCACTCGGATGTCCATATGTGGTACTTCGGGACTATTAACCTGAGTACACCAGCCAACTACTCGGATGGCCTGAGGGTAGACCAACAGATGCGTAACCACTGGTGGACTCCAGCGGAGGAGCAAGGGGCCAAGACTGGGTTCTACTTCAGCCTGGCCGCTGTTCAGGACTGGGGTGCCGGAGACCCCCGTCTGGCGGATGGGCCACGGTCGGGATTGTCGGACTCTTTCGGTGGAACTGGAACCCGCTTGGCACTCACTTATGCCGCGGCCCCCTACTGGCCGAATGTACGCATCCAGAGTTTGGGGAGTGACGCCACCACTTTCACGGCGGGTGAAGCGATCCCAATCGAGTGTTATTACCAGGATAACGATGGGGCCATGGCGGTAACTCTGTACAAGGACACGGACACAAATCCCTACAACACCCCGGAACCGGTCCTGATCCGTACTGCGGAGGAGTTCACTGGCCTCGGAACCACGCTGCATTCACTATCCACTTCCTGGACACCAGAACAGTC
>CAYRBI010000005.1:76989-89613 GCA_964422415.1 uncultured bacterium
TGCGCAACCGCCCGTTACCGCTGCAGAACTGGCCTGCACCCCAGTTCGATGACCAGACCATCGAAGGCGCTGTCCGTGCCCTCGAAGTGATGAGTGAGGCCAGGTACACCCATCTCGACACCTTCGGTCTGTGGGCGACGGGAGACTATCCGCTGGATATTGTGAGTGCCTTCAAGGATCAAGAACGGGCACGTAGGCTGAGAAGGCTCTTCAAGGAGGCGGAGAAACGCGGCATCGGCATGGTCCTGCCACTCGGTCTGTTCACCTGGGGCTATGACCGAATCATCACCGAAGACCCGGAGGTGCGTGGAAAGGACGAACAAGGCAATCCCCACGCTCATGCCATGTGCGGAGCGAAAGAGAAATCCTGGACCTACATTGAGAAGCTCATCGATACCGCCATGAGCCAGTTCGAATTTGCGGGAGTGCATATGGAATCCGCTGATCAGGGGTGGTGCCAATGCTCTGAGTGCGCGGGAAAATATGGTGCGGTGGGTTACAACTGCCGTCTGAACACCCGCGCGGCGGACTACATCCGTAGCAAATGGCCGCATGTGTTGATCTACTCCATCCCAATCAACTGGGTGCCCTGGAAGTTGGCGGAGAATGGGCACCAGCAGCAATTCACCCGCGAGGAATTCAACCATATCATTACCCTGAGCAATCACATCGACCTCTTTGTCGACCAGGGGCACCGTGGCAATTATGTCCCACCAGAGTGGATTCCTGAACTACGCTGCAAGTACGGTACCTCAGGAGGCTTGTGGTTGTATCACTGTGTGCGCATGAACCGCTTGAGTTACTTGATCCCTTATCTCAAACGTGCTTGTGAGTTCATCAAGAGAGACTACGACCGTGGCGCGCGCGGGTGTCTCTACTACCAGGGACCCATGGACAATCCAGGGGTCGAGGTCAACAGTGCCACCGCTGGGCGTATCCTCAGGGATGTGACACGCGATCCCCGCGAGATCCTGGAAGAGGTAGTCGAGGAGTACTACCAGCCACGCTCGGAGCAGGCCCGGGAGAAACTCGCGGACATTTTTCTCCGTGTCGAGGAGGGATACTTCGGCCGTTGGAATCCGGACGTCATTAAAGCTTCACACAAACTGGATGTACCGGGAGAGTTCTCAGGATGGGGGCTGTTTGGCGAGGAACCTGAGATTCCTGGCCATCTTAACGAGCCCTTTCTGGATAAAGAGGGACGTCTCAAATACAAGGATGAGCTGATCGGTTGCCTGAAAGACCTGGAAGGCATTCAAGCGGATCTCTTCAGCCGGGAAAGAACCGGGAGGCTCATGGACGCGCTCATTTTGACAGTCCAATTCCTGAAGACATATATCGCCTTCAAGGGGTAACGGGATATTCGATCAAGAGAGCAAGAGTGAATTCCCTCACTTTTGTCCTCACCCAAACTCCTCAACCTTTCATCACCGTCCTCACCTCGGCTCCATCTTCTGGAGTCAGATGTGGGTATTTTTTTCAAATGGAGCAACAATTCTTTTTTCTAAAGCAATGTATTGTGTTGACAGCAATGTCCCTACCTCATAAATTTATTATCGCATTTCAAATATGGAAATCTTAAAATGAAGGGCATATCATGAGACAAGTAACCTCTCATCAGTTTTCATCTCTCTACTTGATAGGCCTACTACTTGGATCTCTTGGAGTACTCCCAACACCCTCCATTGCGGGAGGAATAACAATTATCACGCATGGATTCCAATTTGCGGGCGCTGGAAGGCCGGCGTGGGTCAACACCATGCGCACCGCCATCGGAGACCGTCTTCCCGCAGAAAAAGGCCGGATCAACATCGACTTGGTAGTCGACGATAACAACGGCGGACTGGAAATCAACGAGACCACCCTTACCGAAGGCGAGCGCGAGGAAACCCTGATTGTACTTGACTGGTCCGATGTTTCCTCCTACGCCAAAAGTTCGGGGGAGGAAGAGAAAATCCCGAAGAGTCCCACCGCTAGTGTCGCTGAGATCGTTGTCGAACACATCCTCAATGATCCACGTTTGGTACGTCTCCCACTACACCTGGCCGGGCATAGCCGTGGCGGCTCCTTGGTCTCGGAGATCGCACATCAACTGGGACGCCATGGTATCTGGATCGAGCAGGTCACCAACTTAGATCCTCACCCGATTACCACCGATGAACCAGTTAATCTCTATGAGAACACCATCTTTGCAGACACTTACTGGAGAGATGGTGAGGAACCACCGGTCCCGGATGGGCATCCAGTCGTGGGTTCATACAACCGGGATTTGGGAAACCTCCCAGGTGGGTACAGCGATTCCAGCTTAACCAGCGGACGCGACCATTGTGATGTCCATTTCTGGTACTTCGGAACCGTCAATTTACAAACGCCAGCTTCATATTCAGACGGATTAACACTGACACAAAACATGCGGAACACCTGGTGGACCACCGCCGAGGAGCAAGGCGCCAAGACGGGTTTTTATTTTAGCATAACCGCCGCACAGGATTGGGGAAGTGATGATCCGCGCCTTATGGAGGGGCCACGGGCAGGACTCAACGCCTCCTTTGGTGGGGATGGAGCAAGGGTATCACTCAGTTATGCGGACGGCCCCTACTGGCCCAATGCACGTATCCAGAGTCTGGGAAATAACGCCACTTCCTTCACGGCCGGCGAATCTATCCCGCTCGAGTGCTATTACCAGGATATCGATGGAGCCGTCACAGTGACCCTGTACAAGGACACGGACACGAATCCCTACAACACCCCAGAGCCGGTCATAATCCATGCAGCGGAGGAATTTACTGGCCTTGGAACAACGCTGCATTCGTTATCCACTTCCTGGACTCCGGGCTCATCTGATACCGGCACCTGGTATGTCTTGGCGCGCGCCACAGATGGTGACCGGACCAGGGACTACTACTGGCCGAGGGCACTCACCATTCTGGGTGGCTCCACCCCCACATTCACGCCAAGCCCGACAGCAACTCCATCGCCCACCTTCTCCTTGACGAGTACTCCCTCTCCCAGCTTGACCTCCACTCCAACCAGAACACCGTCCGGTACCTCCACCTCCACCGCCACTCCTTCGCCAACAGGAACAAAGCCCCCTTTGGGAATCCCCTACTGGCAGACATACTAATAACTGGATCCCTGAGACATGGGAAAAGAGGAGGATGTGTAAACCGATGTCACTGTAGGATGTGGTCTGTTATGAGGAAATTATCGTACAACCTCCCCCTTCACACTCTCCCAGTAGCGTGGTAAACAAAGAAAGTCACATTTGTAATCACTCTCTCTACGAGGAACTTATGTATACAGAATCCCGTTCCCACTGGAAAACGCTGTTTCAAAGTACTTTCCTCATCCTGTCTGTCATCTTGATCCACCCTAGCTCTGGAGAACTGATCATCGACCACAATTGCTGCGATGCTTCGATCATTCCAATCACCTATGTCCAAGAGGCCAAATCCCAGTTCCGTGTCTGGTATGGGCACACCTCGCATGGCAGTCAGATCACCAGCGGTATGGAAGTGATGAATACAACGCCATTCACTTATAACTGGGATGGCTCCAGTGACTCGCTCTCTTATCAAGAGACAGGCGGGGATCTCGGATGGAATGGAGATCTGACTTGGGAGAATGCAACACGAACCCAGCTGGAGAGCCAGGGGAATGACCGGAACTTCATCATGTGGTCCTGGTGCGGCGGCGTTGGCGGTAACGACGAGGCGGGCATCAACATCTATCTGAATGCCATGGCGCAACTCGAGGCGGACTACCCAGCCTTCCATTTCATCTACATGACCGGACACCTGGAGGGGACGGGTGTGGAAGGGGCCGTGAATTTATACAACAACCAGATTCGCGCTTTCTGCATTGCCAATAACAAGACCCTCTTCGATTTCGCGGACATCGAGAGCTACGATCCGGATGGCAAGGAATTCCTGTCCCTGTATGCGGATGACAACTGCGATTATGTGGATGGGATTACATCGGGAAACTGGGCGGTCGAGTGGTGCACGGCTCACCCGGGCAAGTGCAGCTCCTGCGACTGCGCGCATTCACAATCACTCAACTGTGACCGCAAGGGACGCGCCTTCTGGTGGATGCTCGCCCGGCTGGCCGGATGGGGTGGCAATGTCGAAGAACCAACACCCACTCCAACCATCCAACCCACACCGACACCTACTCCACCACCAGCAGGTGTCGACTATTGGAGAGTCTATTAACGTGGGATATTTTTAATAATCTTAAATAAAACTACCCAAAATCCACAGGATGCCTATAATGGCTGATATAGATCTAAAGGTAAAAACTTCCTCCAAACCCCCTTTCCTCCAGGAGAGGGGGCTTTTCAGTTAGGAGGGGGTCTTTTACATTAGTTATCACGATTCAAGATGCAGGCTCTAATATGAATCAGGTTATACATGACCGCCGGACATTGTCCGAGTCCCTTTTCGATCAGCTAGCCTATGAGATAGGAGCTGGGATTCTTAAACCCGGTGATCCCATCCGTGAGGTCGTTCTGTCGCGGACGCATGGTATCAGCCGGACTCCTGTGCGGCTGGCTCTAGACCGTTTGGTCGCGGAGGGATTAGCCACCAGAATCCCTAACCTGGGTGTCCGGGTTACCTCCTCACCCCCTGGAGTGGACGCAGAGATCATCCCTGATACCCCCTCTCAGGTAGTCCATTCCACCATTCGGGAAAGAACCTATGAGAAGATCCTGGAGTGGATCACCACCGGACGTCTCAAACCGGGGCAACGTTTGATCGCGGGACGTCTGTCAAAGGAATTGGATGTGGGCGAGACACCTGTCATCCTCGCATTGCAGATGCTTGGACAAGGGGGAATGGTCCGGAAGATTCCCCGGCGGGGTTATTATGTTCAGAACATGGACTTGCACCGGGTCGAGCAGATCTATGTCTTACGCGAATACCTGGAGGGAGCGGCGGCGGCCTTGGCCGCGCGCAACCTGAGTGCTGAGGGAAGAGAGATCCTCAAGCATCTTTACGACCAACCCTTGGATCGCCGGTCGCTCGTGGAGGCGGATGCCACCTTTCACCGTGTCATCATGGAGAACAGCGGGAATGACCTCCTGAAGCAACACCTGAAGGAGCTGTTGGAGTGTATCCGGCTGTTCCATTGTCTTGGGCTGCGGGGTAACGAGGCCCGTCTGTATGATGTGGTTGGCGAGCACAAGGTCATCATCGATAGCGTCCTCAGTGGTGATTCCTCCCTTTCGGAAGCCCACATGCGGGCACACATGCGCCAGTCCAGAATTCACACCATCCAAGAGCTGGTCGAGTTTGGACTCGGCGGTTGATTTCGATAATCCATATTTCTTTATCAGCGCTACCCTTCACCCACCCTCCCGGTGGGTATGAGGCATTCCTGATACGCTCATCTCTTCAGGTTCCCACAGGAATGCCGATTCCCTGAGCGGATCAGCGCTCTTGTCATCTCAGCGAGAACAGAAAACCTTTCCTACCAACCTGTTTTGGACATCTGCCAATTCCTGATTGATTTCCTTATCGCATTTCTACATACTACTTAGTAGATTTGTCACGCAGAGATATCTCTTTCAGTCCACATGTCTCTTCAGGAGGAGTCCATGCTCACCCAGCGGACGTGTTGCATTCTGTCGATTACTACCCTTCTCTGCTTAATCGCCTGTGAGACAACATACAGCCAGACCAGGAATTCCGAGGTCATCCCAGTTACACAAATCCGCTTCGCCAGCATCTCCACTGGCTCCGATACCACGGGAGATGGGAGCCAGGCCAACCCTTGGAAAACCCTCTCCTTCGCGCTTTTACAAATCACCGATGCAAGCGAACTGAACCGGTACGAAATCAGGGCCGCATCGGGAACCTACAAAGGAGATGTGACCCTTAAAGCCTGGGTCTCGCTCCTTGGCGGATATGAACCAAACGGATGGGTGCGGGATGTCACTGCCAATGAGACGGTCATCAAGAGGCAGATCGCCGGAGTTAACATGGCAAGCCACTCCCTCCTCGATGGATTCCATATCACCGGTGGCACCCCACTGATAGGAAAGGGGATTTCTTGCTCCAAGGTGACCTCCGCCACAGTTTCAAACAACCTCATCGATTCGCTAGTCACAGGCATTTATTGTGAGAAGGGATCGACGGTCGCTATTACAGGTAACAAGATCCTCAACAACAGACAGGAGGGGATTAGTTGTGACAATTCCTCTCCCCAGGTAGCATCCAACATTATTCAGGGGAACACACAAGAGGGAGTTAAGTGTGTTTCAGGCGGGAACCTTTTCCTGTCCGGCAATCATATTGTCGCCAACGGTAGGGGTATAACCATCACCCAAGTAACATCAGTCATTACATCCAACATGATTGAGGAGACTTATGAAGGAACAGGGATCAATGCAACCGAATCTATTCTCCATGTATATCAGAATCTCATTGTTAACAACCATTATTCCGGTATATATCTTCTTTCCTCCACTGCATCCATCGTAAGCAATACCATTTGTGGGAATCTGACCCCTACACGAGGGGGTGGAGCCTATATTTTGAGTTCCTCCGCCACGCTTATATCGAATGTGATTAAAAGAAATGCGTCCATTTCGAGTGATGGTGGTGGAATTTATTGTGTAGGATCCACTGTTTCGATTGAAAGAAACACGATCACAAACAACACAGCCGGTTTTGATGGTGGCGGAATTAAAATTGTAGATTGTCCCGCCAGCCTGGATCGTAATTTGATTCATGAGAACACATCCATCAGGCAAGGGGGAGGCATCCATATCTCTCAAAATCAACCCGTGGTTATCCGGAATACTTCCATCACCGGCAACTCCACTGGAGGTTATGGGGGCGGAATCTATATAGAGGGCCCCCGCGTCTATATGACGAATAATACGATTGCCGGGAATTACAATGGAGGAATCTTTCTTCTACTGACCACTAATCTGTGCCGGATTTATAACTGCATTATCTCAGGCAATTCGGCGCAAGGAATCGGAAAGCTTTACAGCTATCCCCCCGAGGTTCTGTATAGTGTTCTCCAAGAACCCCATTCCGGGGAAGGCAATATCCTCTCGTCCAACCCGATGTTCATGGATACAACCTTGGGCGACTACCATCTGCGTGATGGTTCTCCCGCTATTGACCGGGGCAGCATAAGCCTGGCCACTCCCCTGGATATGGACGGCAACCCAAGGCCAGGCGGTGACGGCAAGGTTGATGTGGGAGCCTATGAGACATCTGACGAGTATCTGCCCGGCGATCCTCGGGACACACCCACTCGCTGGTATGTCAAAAGTGATGCTCCCGATAATGGCGATGGTAAGTCCTGGGAAACCGCGGTTAGGACCATCGAGGCCGCTCTCAACCTCCGCGAGGCATCGGATACAATTTGGGTCGCGAGTGGAACTTACCAGGGACACTGGATCCTACCGCCCGGTGTCGCTCTGATTAGTGGATTCTCCGGTGACGAATCGAGCCTGGAGGAACGCGATCTCCGAATCTACCGTGCGACACTCCAGAATGCCTCAACGGGTTATTCGGTAGTCTACCTGGGGTCCAAGTCACTGTTGGATGGCTTTACCGTCACGGGCGGACAAAGCGGTGGAGTGAGTTGCGATTACGCCACCCCAGCGACGGTTACCAACAACATCATCACCGGAAACCACAATGAGAGTTATGGGGGTGGCCTCATTATCAATCACTCAACCGGACTCATCGCCAACAACGTCATATCGAGAAACATCTCCGCCTCTCAGGGAGGAGGAATCAGTTCCCGTTACTCCACCTCACTGTTTTATGGAAACACCATCGTGGATAACACAGCGGCCACCACGGGAGGAGCGGTACAGTTTTCTTTCAAGATGCCCACATTCAAGAATTGCATTCTGTGGGGGAATACAACGTCTACCATCACGGGCGGGACGGGAACAGTGCTGCCAATCACCTACTCCGACATCCAAGGCGGGTATACGGGCGATGGGAATATCGATGCCGATCCGTTGTTCGTGGACTCCACGATGGACGATTACCACCTCCCGGTTAACTCCCCTTGTATTGGGAAAGGGATCGGTCCCCTGAACGACTCAACCGTCCCTCCCTTTGACTATGAGGGAGATGTCCGTGAGGGCGCCACCTGTGACATGGGCGCGGATGAGTCGACTGGGCCAACAATCATCAGGAAATGGATAGAATACTGAGACTCGCGGAGAGACCCATCCCGGCAGGGATCCTTACCTATGCGTCGCCGGAGAGCACATCCTCACGGATAGTCCCGTTTTACTTCTGCCGTTGATTTCGTATCTCACTGGCTCTACCTTTGATCTTGTCCGGCAGAGCCATAGGCCTGTCCGTTTTGGCCTACTGCCCACAGACAACCTCTCAAGGAGCAGAACATGCCAGCCATCCCTCTCAGCCGTCGTAATTTTTTAAAAGCCGCCTCTACAGGAGCGGTAGCCCTCTCGCTCAATGCCTCCATTCATACCCGTGCCCAGGGCGCCAATGACCGCATCCGCCTCGGGTTGATTGGTTGCGGAGAACGTGGACGCAATGCGCACATGACTGGAATCCATCCCTATGACAAGGAACAGAACGTAGAGTTCGTGGCGGTCTGCGATCCCTGGCGTGTGAAGCGTGAAGAGGCCGCGGCCAGAGCCAAGGAATGGTATGGGAATGAACCCAAGATGTTCTCCCATTATGGCGACCTGCTCGCGATGAAGGATGTGGATGCGGTCATGATCGCCTCTTGCGATCATCAGCACATGACCCATCTCCACGCCGCTGCCCAGGCCAAGAAAGATGCTTATTGCGAAAAACCCTTGGCTATGAACATGGAAGAGCTGCTCAAGGCATACGATGCGGTCAAGGCCAACGGCATCGTGGTCCAGATCGGAACACAGTTACGCAGCTTCGCGAGTTTCACGGGAGTCCGGGACTTTATCAAAACCGGTGCATTGGGACGAATCAGCCGGATCGAACAACGGCGTAACTCCACCAAACCGTATTGGTATGGCTACCTCAAAGAGGTCAAGGAAGAAGATGTGGATTGGAAGGAGTTCCTGATGCACCGTCCCTTCCGTCCCTTCGATCCGGTCCAGTACTCGGGGTGGTATGGCTACCGTGATTTCTCGGATGGGCCGGTGCCTGGTTTTGGCGCGCATTACCTGGACCTGGTCCATTATGTGACGGGTGCGAAGTTCGCCTCCAGCGCGGTGTGCCTGGGGGGAGTCTTCACCTGGAAGGATGAACACAACTTCACCTGCCCCGATCATGTGCAAGCCGAATGGATTTACCCCGAGGGCTTCATGGTGTCCTACACCACCAACTTCGGGAATGGCAGCGGAAACACCTTCCGGATCTTTGGGGAGAATGGCTCGATCGACATGCTGGACTGGAACAAGCCCTACTTCACCACCGAAGGAGCCATCAAAGGAGACGATGGGAAAGCGGAACCCCAGCCCATCGCGGATGTGGCCCGTCCCGATCATTTCCTGGATTGGCTGCAGTGCCTACGGACCCGCGGGATTCCCAATGCCTCCATGGATGTGGGGTATCTACACGGAGTGGAATGCCTGATGGGGGTGATAGCCTTTGATACCGGACAACGCCAGGTCTATGACGTTGAGAAGCGTGAAATTAAAGCGGGCTGAAACATTCCAGCGGTGGCCCCCCGGGGGCGGCGGCATTGAAGCAGTACGAAAGAAATAATTGCGTTGCCTTGCCCCCGGCTAACAACAGATGCTGAGGGAATAACGAAAGGACAAGTAATGACGCAATCACTCAAGCAGTCCCGTAGAAACTTTCTCGGCCAGACAGCCTTGGCTGCCGCCGGAGGACTCCTTACATCACACTTACAGCCAGCCAAGGCGATGGTGCCAGCCAAAGTATCACCTTGGGAGATCGGCTGTTTCACACGCCCCTGGGACAAACACGACTACAAGGTGGCCTTGGATGCTATCGCACAGGCGGGCTACAAGTGTGTGGGATTGATGACCACCGCCTCCAAAAATGGCTTGGTCATTTCAGTCGAGACCACGCCAGAGGAGGCCCAGAAAATCGGCGGGGAATGCGCGCAACGTGGATTGAAAGTGGTCTCTGTCTATGGCGGCGACATTCCCGTCAAGGAGTCACTCGCTAAGGGAATCGAGGGTCTCAAGAAGCTCATCGATGCCTGCGAGGCAGCCCAGGCCAGTAATCTGATGATGGGCGGTGTAGGCGATCCCGCGCTCTACGAACCCTATTTCCAGGCCATCAAGGAATGCTGTGAATATGCCGCCGCGAAGGGTATCGGGATCAGCATGAAGCCGCATGGTGGCCTCAACTCCACTGGCCCTGAATGCCGTAAGTCAATCGAGAAGGTCGGCCACGATAACTTCCGGATCTGGTATGATCCCGGCAACATCTATTACTACTCCGACGCCAAATTGGACCCGGTCGATGACGCTCCCACGGTGAATGGGTTGGTGGTGGGCATGTCCATCAAAGACTACCGTCACCCCAAGGAAGTGCTACTCACTCCGGGAACTGGGCAGGTGAATTTTCCACGTGTTATGGAGCTTTTGAAAGCGGGAGGATTCACCTCAGGCGCCGTGGTGGTGGAATGCCTCACACTGGGTGAGCTTCCCCAATTGCTGGAGGAGGCCAAGAAGGCACGCGCATTTGTCGAAGGACTGGTGGGTTGATAAATGCTTCCTTTATCAAGATCGAGAGGTTCCATGTCATATAAATATTTTCTTTCAGGATGTGTGCTTTTCATGATGATTTCCACAACAGCCAACTGGGCGGGAGAGATCACCACCATCATCGAATCTGATGCTGCCTTTATCGGAATGGGGGAGACCATCCATGTCACGGCAGCGGCGGCCGGTAAAGATGGGAAGCCGTGCACGGATCTTCTCTTCCTGCCCCTGGTTAATGGCAAACGCTGGGGATGCCACGAGTGGGCGGATGCCCAAGGCCGGGCCTCCTTCTTCCTTCCCCTACCCAATCCTGGGCCCAACCGGATCGAGGTGGCGGCGGTACCGGCCTCCAAGACGGGTGTGGCGCATGGGCAGTTCATCACACCTGACAAGTATCCCGGTCTATGGGTGGGACAATTTCTCACCGCGCCGGAGAACCGCAGTAATGCCCTCCAGATCGAGGTGACCTACCGCAAGATCGAGCGTAAAAACAATGGCAACACCCATGTATGCCTGCAATGGGAACCTTGGTTTGGCCCCCAGACCTGTAAATGGGAGGGTGCTTATGCTGCCCCGGTGTTGGGATTCTATGACTCCTGCGATCCGGACATCCTCCGGCAGCATTTCCTCTGGTTCGCGGAAATGGGAGTCGACTCTCTCATGGCGGACTGGTCCAACCACATCTGGGGTAAACAACACTGGACTGAAAGACCCCCGGACTGCAACGCGATCATCCACGCTACTGAAGTGGCCCTGGAGGTGCTCGCGGTCATGCGCGATGAAGGCATCCCTGTCCCGAAAATGACCTATTTGATGGGGATCAGCAATGGACCGCCCGCCACGATGTCCGCGCTCAACGAGGAACTCGAATGGGTGCATGACTATATGGTGACAAACCCACGCTTCCATGATCTGTGGATCGACTACGATGGGAAACCACTCATGACCGTGCTCGATTGCGGCGCGGTGGCCGATCCACGTGGCATAACCGAATCGATTTTCCGGATTCCATTCATCAAGCAGACACTCGGAGGCGATGCCGCCACCGTGGATGCCTTCCGGACCGCGGGGGCGGGTAAGGAGAACAAGGATCTCTTCACCCTCCGGTGGGTCTCAACCCAACTCCAGACCACCCAGCATGAGGCCCTGGGATACTGGACCTGGATGGATGGCTCCCTTGATCCTGTAGTGACCTACAAGGATGGAAAGCCCGAGGCGGTAACCGTCACACCGGGCTTCTTCGCCGAACATGGCTGGCGGGGTCCGGAGGCCCATGGCCGCCGTGGCGGGATGACCCTCATCCGGACTTTTAATACCGCTCTACGGACACACCCGCGCGTGGTCTTCCTGCATCAATGGAACGAATTCGCCGGACAACCTGAGGGATCTGGCTATGGCGAAAAGAAAGACATTTACGTCGACAGCTACAGTGTGGAGCTGAGCGATGATCTCGAACCTGTCTCCGCCACCACCCCAGGGTGCCGTGGCGACCAGGGAGGCTGGGGATATTATTACGCCAATCTGACTCAGGCCCTGCTGGAGCTGTTGCGTACCCCGGATTCAGACCAGACCCTGATGGCAGCCGAGTGCTTACCCGGAAAAGATGCCTCAGGGCAGGACTGCCTCAATGTCGAGTGGGCCTGTGCTGGCAAGCAACCCAACAGTTTCACTGTAAAGGTTGATGGCAAGTCCCTCTCCAGCTCGCTCAAGGAAACCCAGGTCTCCATCCCTGGTTCCGCCCTGTCAACGGGGACTCATACCCTTACTGTCGAAGCACAGGGAGCTGTGAGCCGTTTCCCGCTGAGCGCAACAGAGATGGATTCACTCAATGGAGGTTGCGTGCCACTGGTTGTGACAAAGACCTTCGATTGGCCGGCGGCACAGTGAGTTAACCGGGACGGGTTCCGGGGGTGGCGGTATTGAATGGTGGCAATATGATAAAATGCCGTTGCCTT
>CAYRBI010000006.1:0-36222 GCA_964422415.1 uncultured bacterium
CCAGGCCCTTGGCGGTCTTGCCACTATAGAGCAAGCCCAACGCCCTGAAGTAACCAGCCCAGACCTGGGTGGCGGAGGCGCTATTGAGCTGGCCCACGGCGGTAGTCAGCTTATCCGCATCTTGGCGGAGGATTCCTTCCATCGCTTGGTAACGCACATCCTGTTTATCGTTCACCGCCTGCAAGGCTTGATCAGCGTTGGGGAAGCGTCCCAGCGAGACAAAAGCCAGCGCCTCCAGCAGATGGGCGTTCTTGTTCTCGGGATCCTGGTTAAGGACCTCGGCGGTTTGTTCCAGGGCCTTTTCTGGTTCGCCCTGGTAGATGTAGGCATCAGCCAGCTCCAGGAGGAGCGCTGGGTTAGCGCCCTCTTTCTGTATCTTCTGTGAAGCGGCCTTAACCTTTTCGACCACCTCTCCGGTAGCGATCTGAGCCTCGCGGAAAGCCTTGCGGAGTGATTCGTCATTCGGCATCCGCTTGACTGCGCTCTCTAGATCCTTCAGAGCCTGCTCATTCTTGCCGGCCTTGAGTGCAAGGCGGCCAGACACAAACAGCCCCATGGCATCATCGGGATCGAGCCGGAGCGCTTCACGGACTTCCTGCTCAGCGTTCTGGATCTGGTCACTTTCGAGATAAAGGTGCGCCAGGCCCGAGTGGATTGAAGCCGTGTTGGGTTGAACCTTGGCGGTTTGCGATAGGATGTCGATGGCATGGGGGTAATCCGCTTTCCGCTCGAACAACAAAGCCAGCTCACCCGCCGCTTGCACATCATTGGGGTTTGCTTTGACGAATTCTTCGAGGAGTTGTATCGCCGCTTGATCCTTCCCGGTCCGTTGGTAAGCGGTGCTCAGGGCGGCGATGATGTCTCGTGTACCGGGCCGGGCTTGATTGGCCTGCTCATAATACTTGACCGCCTGATCCCACTCACTATTGGCCTGTGCAATCTCTCCCTTGAGATAGGGCATAACCTTTTCCATACCAGGTTTCGATTCCAGCGAGGCCACAAAGGATTCGGCTTCCTTGACCTTCCCCTCTTTCATCAGAAGCAGGGTCTTTTGGCGGCAAGCAGTCTCTTGACGGGGATCGTAACGTAACGCTTCCTCATACGCGGCCAAAGCATCACGGTTGAGTTGCAGACCCTCGTAAGCCAATCCCTCCAAAACCAGTATTTCTGTATTGGATGGGGCCAGGGTTAAGGCTTCCTGGTAGTGTGTGAGAGCATCTTTGTAAAGCCCTTGACGGTAGAAGGTGTTGGCCTTCCCCAGGGCCCGGTCCACCTTTTCCTGGTCATTGGACCCCCCACAGCCACATACAAGCAACAACCCCACAAACAGGATGGATAACCTGGTCTTTGTCATGATGCTCCTCATCTTGGTGAGCTCTTTTTCGTAGCGCGTTTATCACGCACGGATAACAATAATCCACTTTTCCACGGGAGTGGGGAAGATTCAAGGAAGATGGGCCCGGTAAACGGACCCACAGGTGGCGGGAAGCAGCTTCAGGAGGAGGATCTTCTATTCCTCCTCCTCATCCCAATACAGATATGAAGAACAACGGTCACATTGGAGCAGATCGAGGCCCCGCTTGGCAACCTGGATGGTCTGGGGTGAGAGCTGCACTCCACATCCTCCACAACATCCATCCGATACCGGGACCACCGCCAACCCCTGACGCAACATGATGAGCCGGTCGACACGCTCCAGAATGGCCGAGGGAACCGCTTCACGCTTCTCCCGCTCGACAATAATGATTTCCCCCAACTCTCTTTCGTATTCAGCTGACTCCGCCTCGAGTTGATCGATTTCTGGCTGAACACGCTCCTTGACACCCTCCAGCTCCTTGGCCATGGAGTCCATTACTGCTTGCAGTTCCGAGAGCTTTCCTTCCGCATCTCCGACACCCTTTTCCAACTCAGTGGTCCGCTCCCGCTGACTCTTGATCTCTTTCTGGCGCGACTCGTACTCACGAGTCGTCTTGACCTGATTCAACTTCGACTGAAGAGAGGTCATCTTCTCTTCAGACTGCTCGATCTCTTTGCGTGAACGTGAGAGATAAGTCTGGTTATCTTTAATGGCCTTCTGAGCGTTGGTGAGCTTCTCTTCGGCCTGCTTAACCTCGTTCCGGAGTTGTTCAAGGCGTTCCGGTATGGTCTCGTGGGTTCGATAGAGGCTGTACTTCTTGTTGATGACGGCTTGAAGGTTAATAAGCGCGAGTAATCTTTCGTCTTTCATTCCTGAGGGTCCATCCACTCCCATGCGGCTTGGGGTAACACCTGACTGTCTTGTGTAGAGGGCAACTTGTCAAGCCACACCGCGGTTGCCCCTCTATTCCATCAACGCACCGGTCTTAGGCCGGGTCACGCCCAGAAGCCGTAGGGCCGCCTGGACTCGAATCCACAGGTCATGTGGAGAGCGCAAACGGCCTAGCTCCGCCAAGATCCGTTTGGGACGCAGGTAAAAACTATGGGTCGCACGGCGCTGAGCTTTCATCGCCATTTCCGGAGTCAGGAAGGGCGTCTTTAGGACCGCCGATCCCATCTCTTCATACTTTTCCCAATCCTCATGCATCAACCAGCCATTGCGTTTGGCCTGTGTGTACAATTCGGTCCCTGGGAAAGGAATAGCGATGTGGAAGTTGCAGTAGTCCGGATCGATTTCCTTGGCGAAGCGGATAGTGTCCTCGATGGTCGCTGGAGTCTCACCTGGCAGCCCGATGATAAAATAGCCGAAGGTGAGGATTCCCGCGCGCTTGGTCGCGGCGATGCCCGCGCGGATCTCCTTCAAAGTGATCCCCTTCCTCGAGGATTCTAAAATCCCCTCATTCCCAGACTCCACACCGAAGGAGATCAGCTCACAGCCAGAGGCCTTCATCTCCCGGGCTAGATCATAGTTGATCGTGTCCACCCGTGAGTTACAGACCCACCTGAACTGATAGGGACGCATGGCCTGCATAACCTCTCTCACCCAGGTGTGGCGCAACGTGAAGGTGTCTGTCATGAAAGCGAAGAAAGAGATGCCCAACTGTTCGCGCATTTCCAGCAGCTCGCCCATCAGGTTATCAACCGAGCGCGTGCGTATCCCGGTGCCCCAGACCGCTCCGGCCCGGCAGAAGGTGCAGGAATACGGGCAACCACGCGCGGGAATGACGGTGGCAAAGGGGTCGCCACCGCTAAAGGGCATCTTGTAGAGCCGCCATGGAGTTAGATGCCGAGCGGGATATGGAAGGCTATCCAGGTTCTTCACCATCTCAGTGGGAGGACCGGGAACCGCTTCCCCATTCACATTCACATAAACTCCGGGAATCCGGGGCCACTCCTGGCGGGAACTTCGCAAGAGCCGTTCGAGAGTCAGCTCAGCCTCCCCCACCAGAATGAGATCGGCCTGAGATTCAAGCAGACACTCGCGGGGCAAGGCGGTGGGATGAGTCCCAGTAAAGACGGTCACAAACCCGTGGCGTTGCTTGAGCCCACGCAGGTATTTGGCATCCTGCCGGAAGGTAGGTGTGGTGGTTCCCGCCACTACCCAGTCCGGCTTCCAGGCCACCATGCGTTCCTCGGTCTGTTCCTGAGTGAGTCCCTCCGCCATCCCATCCAGGACTGAAGCCTCATGTCCCTCCCGGAGCGTCACCGCCGCCAGGTACGCTAGGCCGGTCTGCGGCCAGGTCTCTCCCCCCACGCTCCGCCGTCCACAACGGCCGAGTTCTTTCATGTAGATGTCACCATCTGGCAAAGGTGGGTTGAGAAAGAGGACTCGCATGGGTTTTTCTGTTTAGTCTTTTCAGTTTAGAGGGGGGAGGAGGGGAATGCAAAGGACGGATAAAATCCGGGATATTCCAGAAGCCGGGGGCAAGCAACACGCCGCCCCCGGCTATACAGACAGCACTTTAGAACGGAGTTCCCTCATCCCGTGTGAGCTTCCGGAAGCGCTCGTTGATTTGCTTGGTGATGGGGCCCGCCTTGCCGGTTCCGATGGGACGGCTATCTAACTCGGAGACCGCAATGACCTCGGCGGCGGTTCCCGTCAGGAAGCACTCATCCGCGCTGTAGATATCCGACAGCGTCAGGTGTGTCTCGACAGGTTCCAGTCCCAGCTCCGGCGCGATCTCCAGGATCGCCTCGCGCGTGATGCCCGGCAGCGCTCCAATGAAGGTGGCGGGGGTCATCAGCTTCTTGCCACGGATCACAAAGAGGTTGTCAGCGGAGGCTTCAGCCACATATCCCTCCGCGTTCAGCATGAGGGCCTCCTCGAATCCGGAACGGGTGGCCTCGATGGAGGCCATAATGTTGTTCAGGTAGTTGAGGGTTTTCAGCTGGGGATCCAGCGCGTCCACCAGATTCCGCCGGGTGGAGACTGTCATCACCGCCAAGCCCTTTTCATATTGTTCAGGTGGGTAGATTGCCAGCTTATCCACGATCACAATGACCGTGGCGGTGGGACAAGACTTGGGTGACAGCCCGAGGGTTCCCGTGCCACGGGTGACCACCAGGCGGATATACCCATCCGTAAGGCCGTTCTTCCGGCAGGTGTCCAGGACAATCCCGGTCATCTCCTCCAGTGTCTTGCCAATGTTCAGGTTGATGTACTTCGCGGAGCGGTAAAGCCGTTTGAGGTGCTGATCAAGACGGAATACCCGGTTGTGGTATATCCGGATCCCCTCGAAGACTCCATCCCCATACAATAAACCATGATCGAAGACCGATATCTTGGCGTCTTCCTTCGCAAAGAACTCACCGTTGATGTAGACCTGCATATTTCCCTTTCCTTCCCGCCTGATTTATGTCTTTTCCCGCCGTTAGCAGCTCGTTGAATAACTCGAAGTTCTGTTGGCACCATGGATTCCCGCCTTCGCGGGAATGACGATTTCCAAGGGATTTCGCTTATTCTGTCATTCCCGCGAAGGCGGGAATCCATGGTCACGCTCTTTTTCAACAGGCCGTTAGCGGCCGCGGGACGACATATACATCAGACAACATCAAACCGCATCCGGCCCTGTTTCACGAGTCCGGATACGGACCACTTCCTTGAGCTCACTGATGAAGATCTTGCCATCACCAATGTTACCGGTGTGGGCCGCATCGAGGATCACCTGGGTTACCTGATCTTCCATTTCATCTGGAACCGCCACCTCGACCTTCATCTTGGGGAGCAGCTCGACCACATACTCGCTGCCCCGGAATAGTTCTCGATGCCCTTTCTGGCGTCCAAACCCACGCACCTCGGTGATGGTCATCCCGCGCACTCCAATCTCCGCAAGGGCATCCTTCACCGCATCGAGTTTGAAGGGTTTGATAATCGCCTCTATCTTAACCATGATTCCGCAACTCTACTGTAAAGAGAGAGAGGAGGCCAAGACCACAAGGTCCCGGCCACGTGCCTTGGCCTGGTAGAGGGCGTCATCCGCCAGACGTAGCAGATCATCCACCGTACCCGCATCTTCGGGCACCGAAGCCAATCCCGCCGAACAGGTCAGGATCCGCCGTTCGTTGATCACAATGCGTTCCTTTTTTATGGCTCCGCAGATACGTTGGAGGATGGGCTCGGCCTGGGCCTTGGAGGTCACTGGCAGAACCACCGCGAACTCCTCGCCTCCGAACCGGCAGACACAGTCACTCTGACGGATCCCCTCTTGAAGAATCTTGGCCACACGCGCCAGCACACGGTTCCCAGCCGCGTGGCCTTGAGAGTCATTGAGCTCCTTGAAGGAATCCAAATCCAACATGGCCAGGGTCAAAGGGTGCGAATACCGTAGTGAACGGGGAACTTCCTTGGCGAGCAGATTCTGGAGATAACGGTAATTGAGCAGCCCGGTGAGCTCATCGTGTGTCGCCAGAGCCTCCATCTCGCTCCGGACACGTTTCACTTCTTCCTCCAGTTCCCGGTTCTTGTTCGCCAGCTCCAGGGTCAGCTCCCGGTTGCGTTTCATCAACACATTATGTTGGGCGGCATTGCGGATCGCACGTGAAAGACGTGGGAAATCAAGCGGCTTCTGGAGGAAGTCAAAGACACGGTGATGGAGGGCCTCCAGGGAGCTGTCCAGAGAAGCAAATCCCGTCATTACAATCACTTCGGTCTGGCTGGCTTCCTTGGCACGGCGGATCACATCCCAGCCGGAGACGGGACTCATACGCAGGTCCGCGAGGAGCACATGGTAATCTTGATTCCCCAAGAGCCGGTTGGCCTCGGCCCCGCTGGTGACCGCGGTCACCTGGAAGCCAGCACGCCGTAGGAGCTCCTCGACTACCTCGATGACCGCGTAGTCGTCATCCACTACCAGGACTGAAATGTCCTGTGGATGGAGATCTATCTCGTCAATCTCCGCCATCTTTATCTGCGCCTTGACACGGGAGGCACCTCTCTTTGGTATAATATCTCAGGAATCACAAAGTGCCACGCATGGTAAAGACTGTACACAAGGACTGGAAGAGGAGAAAGAGCGTTTTTTCCAGGCCGCCCCCTATCCTCTTCCCCCCGCCTTCCGCAAGAATCCCTCCCATTGAGATGAAGAGCAGTCTTGGAGGACATCCCCATGGACCAGAGACGAGGACAACCATGAAATTGATCTTCCTTTGTGGTCCTCCCGCTGTAGGCAAGCTCACGGTTGCCAAGGCACTTGCCTCCAAAACCGGCTTTCCCGTCTTCCATAACCATCTCAGCTCCGACCTGGTCAGTTCGATCTTCGAGTTCGGAACGCTGGAGTGGCTGAGGCTGCTTGAGAAAATCCGTCTGGATGTTTTCGAGGCGGTCTGCGAGGCGGAACTGGATGGCCTCATCTTCACTTACATGTATCTCGGAAGACCCGCAAGCTGGTTCTTTATCTCGGACATCCGCGAGGTCCTGGAGCCCTCTGGTGGTGAGTTGTGTCTTGTGGGGCTGACCTGTACGGATGAACAGCTCGAACGGCGTGTGGTGGAACCAGACCGGAAACAGTTTGGCAAGATCGATTCGGTGGAGAAGCTACGGAGTCTTATCCCCTCCACAGGCCTTTCCTTTGAGATACCCTATGGAGAGGTCTATGTGATCGACAACACGGAGCTCTCTCCGGAGGTAGTAGTGGACAAAATCATTACTCACTACCAGCTCGGAAATCGTGAAGGACAAGATAAAAAACAAACCCCTATTGATTCTCAACAGGAAAAGGAGGGATCCCAATGAACGCGGCTTTTGACCGGATCTCGATCGATCCAACGGTATGCGGTGGAAAACCATGTATTCGTGGAATGCGTTTCCCGGTCTACCAGATCGTTGACTTGGTTGCGGGGGGTAACTCCTTCTCCTCCATTCTGAGTGATTACCCATTCCTGGAAGAAGAGGACATCCAACAGGCGCTAGCGTATGCGTCCATGCTGGCTCATGAGGAGTGGTGTGCACATCCAAGGAGTCCTGCCAATAGAATCAACCCACAAGTAATCACACGCGCTGAATACGCCCTACAGGTGCTCTCCAGAGAAGCCACCATCGAGGGCGCGTATCTCTTCGGTTCTCAGGTCAAGGGGAATACCCATGAGTGGAGTGACATTGACATTGCCGCTTTTGTTGAGAACTCGGAAACATGGGACATATTCGAGCGAGCCGACCGCACAGCTTATGTCCAAAAAGAAGCCGGGGATGAAATCGAGCTGCACTTCTTCCCCGCCGATCAATTGGCCCACCCCGAACCCTCGTCCTTCGCCGAATACATTCTGCGAACAGGTGTCCGGCTGGAGACTCCGGCTCCGGCTAGTCCGCCCTCAAAGTAGCGGCATCCTCCTCTTCCGGCAAACTTAGGATTGCCATCCTGTTCACCCTTCTGTTAGTCTACAAGTTCAATCTCGTTGCGAGGTTTCCATAGGGGTGACACGTCAAGTGCAAGTCACCCGAGTGGCTTTTTACGAGCGGAGCGGTTGTCATTCCCTCCAGCTCCTTGGCAGAGGAAAAGAGTTCATGAGTGAATATCGTGTCAGTATTGCCGGTGTAACCGGCGCGGTCGGGCAAATCATGCTGGAGTGTCTCGCGCAGCGCAGCTTTCCCGTGGGTGAATTGATTCCCTTGGCTTCCAGCCGTTCAGCGGGGAAAAAGGTCTCCTTCAAGGGGAAGGAAATTACGATCCGCGAGCTGGCCACCTATGATTTTTCTCCCGGTGAGATTGTGCTCTCTTCCGCGGGCGCATCGGTCACACGGACCTTCCGCGAGCGGGCCATCAAAGCCGGAGCGGTCATTGTGGATAACACCTCAGCCTTCCGCATGGAGGAGGGTGTCCCCCTGGTGGTGCCCGAGGTCAACGCCAAGGAGATCGACCATCATCCCGGCCTCATCGCCAATCCCAATTGTTGCGCGGCCATTCTGACCGTGGCCATCTGGCCGCTGTATCAATTAAGCCGGATCAAGCGCATGGTGGTTTCGACCTATCAGTCCGCCAGTGGCGCGGGCGCGGCTGCCATGGCCGAGCTGGAACTCCAGACCAAGGAGGTCCTGGAGAAACTTCCTCTCACCACCAAGGCGCTCCCGCATCAACTCGCCTTCAATGTCTACTCACACAACGCCGCCATCGAGAGCAATGGTTACAATGGCGAGGAGAACAAGGTCATCGCGGAAACAAAGAAGATTTTCGGCGATCCGGACTTGCAGATGACAGCCACGTGTGTCCGTGTCCCGGTTATGCGGGCGCACACCGAGTCAGTTAATATTGAATTTGAACGCCCAGTCTCTGTCGAGGAGGCGCGCGAGGCCATCCGCAAGGCTCCCGGTGTGATTCTGGTGGATGACCGTGAGAAGAACTATTTCCCCATGCCGGTGGATGCCAGTGGGAAGGATGATGTTCTGGTGGGACGTATCCGTACGGATATTTCCCGGCCCGATGGACGCGGCTTGGAAGTCTTTATCAGCGGAGATCAGCTTCGTAAGGGAGCGGCATTGAATGCTGTCCAGATCGCCGAGTACCTCATCTCGAGAAAGTAAGTGCAATGAACGGAGGGAGCTGCATGAACAAGCAAATCGAAGAGATCGTTCGTCTCGCCAAGGTAAAAGCCCGTCAAGAAACTGATGCCGAGCCCGAGCAAGCGCTTGTCAGTCCCGTCCAGTGGCCTGTCACCTGTGAAGTGAAACAGGGCTTGGAAGGTGCGATTACCGGCCAGACCGAAATCGGTTATGTCAATGGTGCCAAGGGGTGGCTGATCTACCGGGGACTGGATGTCTTCGATCTCTCCGAGCGCTCCACTTTCGAGGAGACCGCCTATCTGTTGTTGTTTGGGAAATTGCCCAACCTGACCGAGCTCGAGGGCTTCAAGGCTAAGATCAAGTCTTACAAAGCGATTCCAGATGAGGCGTATGCCTTCCTGGAGAAACTCCCGGTCAAACATGCCCACTCAATGGCCACCCTGCGCACCATGGTCTCCGCACTGGGCATGATGGATCCCACGGCGGATGTGACCACGGTCCGCGCCGAAACTGAGGTGGCCATCAAACTGGTTGCCCAGATGATTACTATCACTGGAGCAATCGCACGTTTACGGCGGGGTGAAGCGCCTCTACCTCCCGACCCGGATTTACCACTGGCCACCGATCTGCTCCGGATGATGACTGGTAAAATGCCCTGCGAAGAGGACGCACGGGTTATGGATATCTGCCTGATCCTCCACGCCGACCATGGCATGAATGCCTCCACCTTCGCTTCCATGGTGGTCAACTCCTCCCTCTCCGACATGTACAGCTCGGTGGTGGCGGGCATTGGCAGCCTCAAGGGCCCGCTGCATGGCGGCGCCAATGAGGCAGTGCTGGCTGACCTGGAAGAAATTGGCTCGGTCGACAATGTACAGGCCTGGTACAGCCTGAGCAAGGTCGGCAAACGCCGGGTGATGGGCTTCGGACACCGTGTCTACAAAGCCTACGACCCACGCGCACGGGTTCTGCATCCCTTGGCGGAACTGCTCTCTCAACGCCATCCGGAAATCCGCCGTCTGTATGAGGTGGCGGAAGAACTGGAGAGGTGGGTGGTGGGCGATTTGGGTAAAGAGAAGGGCATCTTCCCGAATGTCGATTTCTACTCCGGCATCGTCTATGCCGCCATGGGAATCGAAAAGGCCATGTTCACTCCCATCTTCGCGGTCAGCCGTATGGCTGGCTGGGGCGCACGCTCCGCGGAATATCTCAAGAATAACCGTATCTTCCGGCCAAGAGCCGTTTATTTGGGGCCGTTACACGCCGACTATGTCCCCATCGAAGAACGGACATGAGGCCGGTCTAGGCTTCACACATCCCAGCCACACGGGTCCAAAATTACCCCTCGAGGAGAGTCATCTCTTCGAGGGGTTTTCAATTGTTCTCACCCATGGAATCTCTGCCGAGGGCGATCTCTTTGCGGAACGTCTACGTCATTCAGGGGCGGAGGTTCTTGCCTGCCCCTGTATTGAGATCCTTCCCCCCAAAGACCCGTCCTCTCTCGATGCGGTGGTCCGCCATCTAGAAGAATATGATTGGATTCTCTTCACCAGTAAAAACGCGGTGGAGGCGGTAGCCACCCATCTCACCCCAGGCCGTTGGCCAGATTGTTGCCAGATTGCGGCGGTAGGACCGGCCTCCAAAGGGCGGTTGGAGGAGTACGGTCTATCGGTCATCTTGGTGCCGGAGGAAGCCACTGGGAAGGGATTGGCTAAGGCCCTTATGGACCGGGGCGAGGTGTCGGGACGCCGCTTTCTGTTCCCCGCTTCGGAGATTGCACGGGAAGAACTCCCGGCCCTGTTGGAACAAGCGGGTGGACAAGTCAACCGGGTGACCGCATACCGGACTGTGACCTACCGGAGGAATTGGCCCTGCCTGGAACAGCTCCTCCTTACTTCCCCCTCAGCGGTCTGTTTCTCCAGCCCCTCCACAGCCAGAGGATTCCTCGAAAAACTAGGTGAGATGGAGTTCCGGAGGATCACCAACAACGCGGTCTCGTTCAGTACCGGTAAAACCACCACCACCGCGCTCAACGAGCTGGGGGTAGAGCGGATCCATCAAGCGGATTCCCCCTCTTTGGACAGCCTCTTTGAGGCCCTTCGCTCTCACTTTGTACAGACCAGATGATTGTTTTACGTTTTCTTTCCTGTCCGAGTAGAGGGGTGAATCGATACATTGTCCTGATGAAAAAAACTTTTCAAATTAAGTCTTGTTTCTCTCTCTATCCCCCCCAAAATAAAAAGCAAATCCTGCCATGCCCCTCGTTAATGGAGTGAGAAAGGAACGATTATGAAACCCCACCGTAATATCCTTGTTCTTGTAATCGTCCTTCTAGCCCTACCCGGCCTGATTCCTCCCTCATGTGCGGAGAACAAGGCTTTGGTGGTGGGAATCAATCAGTACCAATTCCAAAATCCGGAACGTGGCTTCAATCCATTGAATTTCTGTGTCAACGATGCCAAGGCTTACCAGGACATCCTTCTTAGAAAATATGGCTTCGCCAACAAGGACGTGGTCCTGCTCACGGATGATGATGCGACCAAAGCACGCATCATCGAGGAATTCTCAAAGCTGACGAAGGACTCCACGGAAGGCGACACCCGCATCTTCATCTTCGCCGGTCATGGCACCAATTTTCCAGACCAAGAGGGTGGCGACGAGGCCCAAGAAGATAAACAGGATGAAGTGCTCATCCCCTATGATGCCCACTCCAAAGACACCTGCCTCATCGATGATGAGATCAGCCAAATGTTGGCCTCAGCCAGCCCCGCCCAATGGACCATCATTCTGGACTGCTGCCATTCGGGGACGGCCACGAAGAACCTTTCCCTGGATTTGGATTACCGGACACGTTATGTCCCCAGTAGCTTCTTCCTGGGAGGCAATAGCAAGGCGTTAGTGAATCAATCCACTGGATCAGCCAGCTCCTTGAGATTCATTGACCCTTTCTCAAAAACCAAGGCTCTCAGTGGACAGAAAGTAAGAATCGCTGTCCTTGCAGCCTGCAAAGACAACCAGGAGGCCGGAGAGGTACTCAATCATGGCTCTTTCACCAATTACCTGATCGAAGGTTATGAAAAGGGGGCCATCATCCCGGGGCAAACCACTTACATGGATATGGCCAAATATGCGGACAAAACCCTTTCTTACCAAAAAGGTGGTAAAAAAGTGGAACAAAATCCCCAGATCGATGTGCCAGAAGAGATGAAGAACTTGGTCTTTTTCGGTTCCTCTCCAAGCCCAGCCGAAACCAGGGCCTCCACGGGAACTTCACAGGAGAACTACGGCCAATCCGCTTTCGAAGTCAGAGTGGGGACCTCTAGCGGACAGATTCTCAGGGAGGGCGATACCCTGGAGTTATGGGTGGAGTCAGCTCGCGATGGTTACCTTACCTTGATGGGTTACTGGTCAGATGGAAATTCCACCCGCCTCTACCCGAATGAGTATCATGAAGACAACCATATCCAAGCCGGACAGCGGATTTACATCCCCGGCAAGAATGAGTTCATACTCACCATTAACCCTCCCTTTGGGATCGATGAAATCGTGGCCTATGTCACTGAAAAACCGTGTAAACTCGACCTGTTCAAGGACGTGCAGTATTCGAACTCCACCAAGAGCCTGGACACCGTGGCCACCAAAGCGCTCAAAGTCGAGCTCGGAAACCTTAAAGATATGAGCGCCGTTGGTCATGGTGGATTGAGATTCGAGAGCCGGGCGAGGTAACCATGATCTTGAAATCCAGCACCGGATGACCCCCATCCTGAGACGGATTGGGGTCCTCCGCTGAGAGAGATAAAAAAGGAGGAGGTCCTACCATGAAACAAGTATTATTGGCCCTTTTCTGTCTGCTTCTTGTGGTTTCTCCACTTCAAGCCCAAACCGCACAGGATGTACTCAACAAATACATCGATGGAGCTCAACCCGTTGTCCCTGTTGTGCCAGTAGTACCGGTGCCACCTCCGCCGCCGGTGGTGCCAGTAGTTCCAGTAGTTCCTGTAGTGCCCGTGGTACCGGTGGTACCGGTGGTACCCGTGGTACCGGTTCCCAGTGTCCCCAAGGCCCTAGTGGTGGGAATCTCCGATTACTTCACTCTCCCCGATCTTGATTGGGCGCTTAACGATACCCAGGCCTATGTCCAACTGCTTGGTCAACATGGGTTTTCTTCAGACTCGATCCTGGTACTCACGAATGAACATGCCACTAGTGAAGCAATCCATAACGCTTTGCTGGAGATGGCCAGGAACGCAGTGGCTGGTGAAACCCTCTTCTTTTCCTTTAGCGGCCATGGGATGCAAATTCCCGATGAGTCGCGTGATGAGTATGAATATAAGGATGAGGCCTTCTGTCCTTATGATGCGGACCCGTATAACCGCGCCAGTCTCCTGCTCGATGATGACATCGCCACCGTCACTGACATGAACCCGAATGTGTTCTGGGTGCTTTTCCTTGATGCCTCTAACTCCGGCGAGGGTTCACGGGACTTGAATCTGAAATTTGATGATCTCCCGGAAGAAGCCACCCCGGAAGCAGAGACCCGTGCCGGTTTCATGAATCCCTGCCTTACTGGCGCTCAACCATTGGGATCCTATGGAACCATTTTTCAGGATCGCCGGAATGTTGTGGTTTTCTCAGCCTGCAAGTCCTATGAAACCGCCTGGAGTGATGGAGGAACAGGTCTGTTCGTGAAACACCTGATGAATGGTTATGCGAGTGGCCGGCTCGTCCCCGGAATGTCCACTTATAAGGATGTCTCGCAGTATCTGAACATGCGGCTCGATCTGGTCATGTATCCCTCCGGTGAAATGCAGTTCCTCGCTGGACAACCGAAGCCATACGGTACCAGGAGATATGCCAGCCAGAATCCCCATACCGAGGTCCCCATATATATGAATAATGTTCCTTTCCTGTGGAATTCAATGGCACAGACACGCAGTCTCGCTCCGAAGGGTTTTTCTGATCAGAGCCAGATGGAAGAGCCCAAGACTTTCCCCCTCACTCCAGAACAGAGCGCGGGTGAGAAAAGTGTACCCGACCCGATCGAAATCAACCGGTAACAATTCGCTGCTGGCGCGAGAATCCTTTTTCGCGCCCATCGGGAACGAGAAAGGATTCTCGTTCCAGCGCTTGAGGGGGCTGCGGTGGAGGGGTATTTTCGAAGCAGTCTCTCATGCCGGTTTCCAGCACCCACAGAGGATGATAATCGAGTCCGTGGTCTGTTGTTAGCCGGTGGCAAGGCAACGCGATAAGATCCATTACTCACGTTTTCATGCCGCCGCCCCCGGAGCGCTGTCACACCGGGGACGGCGGCATGAAACATATACGAATGATAGAACACCGTTGCCTTGTCCCCGGCTAACAAGGGAATGAAGGACACGATTGCTCTATTTTCGAAGACAGTCCCCTAGACCGTACTCTACAAACGCCTTTCCCCATGTCAATTTTCAGCTGGAATGAAGACCATCGTGGTTTCGAAAGGCCTTATCCCATCCCAGTTTGAAGGCTTATCATAGGTGGTATCACGCACATGGTACTCAAGACCGGGAATGATTCCGGAAACATCCATTCTCCCAAATAATCCAGTCTTGAGGGATTTCTTATTGTGGTAGATGACTTCATTATCGACTACAGGGAAACACTCAAGTTGGGTATTCCGGACAGGTGCTCCACTTGAATTAATAATACTGACACTCGCGGATGAAGTTGGAGTCAAACAGAGCTTTACATCAAGTGTATGGCTGGGGTCTTCAGGGATATCATAAGTACAAGCACCAGCCAGTGTGCCATCTTTATTCTCGCCATAGAGATGCAGCTTCATTCCAGCGGGAACCTCGATAAACGTAAACTCTCCGGAGGAATCTGAATCAGCGGTAAGAATCCCTCCATTGAAGGTCTTATACAATCCGGAGGAACCATCGACACGGATATTCGCCAAAGGATGTCCAGTGTCATCAACGGTGATTCCGTTGACATTTCTCAACACACCCTGGATGGGTTGTCCATATACAGTGATCTTCATCATGCCGCCACTCGCCAGGAAATTCGAACTGCTACTCACAGTCCTGCCATCCGCTGTATGGATGCGAATGGAATCGACAGGACTGTCGAGTTTATCGATCATGTAAACTCCCTGGGGTGGTTTGGAAACAGAGAGCTCTACCTCACCTGGAACAACGCACACAGAAAACTCTCCCTTGGTATCCGCGATGATCTCTGTATTTCGATGATCGTTGGAGAGTTTAAGATGCGCTCCCGGTTGAGGTTCTTTGGTAAGGGGTCCAGGACTTGGCCAGAGATCACAGTGCCAGTTGTTACATGCATATTAAAGTTATCGACTGTTGTAGCAGGTTCCAGTGTGACATAGGTGGCGGATGAAATACAATTGCTGCAAACCAGCGTGACCTTGTATCTTCCTGTCGCGTTGGTGGTCTCACCCCATGGACTCATATCCCAACCACGGGCGGGAAGGTCAGTGAAACGATAACGCCCATTGTCACCGGTCACCACTCTTGGCATGAAATGTAAGCCCCAATCCGCGGAAAGCTGAACAGTCGCGCCCGGAACTGGAAGCTCTTTTTCATTGAGAACTTGACCCGCAAGATTGCCTCCGGGACTGAGAGGGATACGGGTTCCCGCCGCACACCCGCCATGCTGGGCGAAACCCGGTTTGTATGCATAATATGTGCACTTGGTGTTTGGGACATTCTTGACAAGCGCCTTGCCTTCAGCATCAGTTGCCGCGCCTGTGAGTCCCACATCCATGTTAAGTAAGAGGTACTCCTTGAGAGATGGATCCGTACTATCGGGGTCACCCGCGCCACACAGCCATACACGGACTCCTTCGACAGGTCTGCCCCCATCGTCATGGACCGTGACCTCCTCCGTCCTTGGAGAAGTCAACGTCACCACCATGTCCTCAGTCCAGTCTTTACGGGGAATAACACGCCAACCAATGGCGTAATCAGGATGTGCCGCCACGATCTGGTAGACATATTTGGGATTAAGAGTGAAATCGACAGGATTTGTAAACGTGAAGTAGCCTGTTGGATCGGTCTGCGTCTTTTCAACAATCAACTCAGGATTCATATAGCCTTTTGATAAATGCAAATACACTTCCGCTGACGCGATGGGCGTTCCCGAGGAATTCCTTACCCACCCTGAAGCCTTAAATGGTTTTGGCGGTATCTTTAGTTTGTGGTATTTCGACCATGTGGGATTGGACACCGATGTTGGAACTGAACTCTTTTCAGCATAATTGGCCAGCTCGGTGAAGAGTGAATCCGGTAGTGGTTCATTCAAGTGTAACTCATTCACCTTAATGGTTTTCGCAAACTCGAGTGTATGGAGGGGATATACCGAATATGAGAACCACTTACACTTTTGATTGTAGGGATAAAAAACACCAGGAGACACCTCCCTCCAATCCTGCAAAGCGTATTCATGGAAGGACTCTATTTTATCCACCCACAGAGGGTCTTCAACAAAACGGGCATGGATCAGTGCCTTCAGTTCATCAGGGCTGTTTTTGAGAAGTTGATCGTCCTCCAGAATATCCACCATTGCGAAGAGTGTGGCTTCATGTGAGGTCCCAACCACCGCATCACTGCTTAATGATGGAACAGGAATATGGTATTTGTCCCGATAGCGTGTCAGTGTATCCTTGCTTGGCCAAATCCTGGGCCACTGGTCTTTCATGCTGTTGGTAAAATCGATCAACGCTGCCTTCGTTGCACGTCCCCCCCAGGTATTGAAAACCTTCTCTGCAAGACACTCCCACCAGAAAATGCTATCAATAATCTCTTCATCAAAGATTGCCTCGGGTTTGGCTCTTGTATAAGCCTTTAGGAATCCTAGATGACCGGAATCCAGCCTTATCCAATATTCATGGTGACTGGGCAGGAGATGACGCAACACTCGATATTTCTGTCCATCCCGTTCCTTAATACCTTCATCAATAAAATTGGCGAGAGGAGCCATTGGCATTTGGCACTTTCTCGCTTTGCCTTTCCCCCACCAAGCCGTGACATCGGTCATCAGGCCAAAGGAAAACATCGAGAGAGCGGAATCAGCTATGGCATCGGTTGATTCTTCCATACGGAGGGTATCCTTAGTCTCGAGTCGATTCCGGTTTCTTTCGTAATAACGTCCATTAACGAACACTTTCTCAATGATCGAAGTCCCTTTCTCCTCTCTCCGGCTCACATACCGGGAGGAGTCCCAGCCTTCAATCATTTCCTCTGTATGAATCAATCTGTCATCGATCACCTCACGCTGTACCTCGGGTAAATGTGCTTTAAGCCGTTCATGCCTTTCCTTCCAATTCTGGACAACCTCGGCTGGAACAGTTTGAGTCGATACCGCGCCAATGAGTACACCAGTAGCATTCCAGATCCAGACCTCATCCGCATGAATCTTCTGGATCAGCTCCTCGACAGAGGCATTCGCCGCCCAAGCCTCGGATTTGGATTCCATATCCGCATGGTCTTCCGGATTTGATTCCGAATTGGAGACACATCCTATCCAAACAGCCATCGATAGAACCAAAAAAAGAGTAATTACAGCGACCCACCCGGCTTCTTTGGAGGCTGGCCCACTTACCCCGAGGACTCTCCTAACACGTGGTAGCAACTGCTCTCCAGTGGCGGCCAAAGCGAACGCGCAATCTCTGCTACGAAGACTCTCCAGATCCGCCAAGGCATTCGCATAGGCCAACCGGTCTCCACAGATCTCCACCGCTACATCATCACAGCAGTGCTCACGTTCCTCCCGGATCCGCTTCGAGACCCACCACACCGCCGGGTGGTAGAACAGCAGCGTTTCGGTCATGACCTGAAAGAGATTGACAAGGTAATCATAACGGCGGATATGAGCGAGTTCATGGGCAAGGATGGCCTCCAGTTGCATGGGGGAGAGGCCGGTAAGCACCCCAGCGGGAAGGAGAATCAACGGACGCAGCCAGCCAATCGTTAATGGGTTATCGACCCATCCTGATTCAAGCACTCTCACCACGCGGGAGATCCCCATCCTCTTGGTAATGCTCGTGCATAGCCACTGCATTTGGTCCGTTACTGGCTTCACTATGCGTCGTTTAAGCCGTTGAACTACCATCCAGCCCACAACATTTCGCAACGACAACAGGAGCACACCCAACAACCACAATGCTGTCAGCCATGGGAGCCAAGGTGTCACAGACGTTGGAAGACTCACCGAAAGAGGTGTTGTAGAAATTACGTTCGCCGGGACAGGTACTGACGGAATCGAAGAAGCGGAGGGTGCCATTACATCTGAAATATAACCGGGCTCCATGGATTCCCGCCTTCGCGGGAATGACGATGTCAATTGGATTTCGTTTATTCCGTCATTCCCGCGAAGGCGGGAATCCATGGTCACGCTCTTCTTCAACAGGCTGATAGGCAGAGCTTGAAGAATAGGTGCCCTAAGCGTGAGAGAATTGTATCGTGAAGACGGAGCCGGTTTAAGCAGAAAAGTGGTTGCTGGAAGGAAAAACAGAATGAGAAGGCACAGGCATCCTGCCAGATAGCGGGTATTGGGGGAACGATTCTTCAAAGCAAATAAGAGGATTTGCAGAAGAATTGCAGTAATACCCCCTTGCCAGACGAAATGCAGCAAGGTCCAACCCATCTTCTCCAGGAGCGGCTGAATAGAAGCAAATTCGAGGATCATGGCTTCTTCCTCCCTTCATATTCATCCAGTAGACGGCGGATCTCACGAACCTCACGGGGGGTGGCCTTCTTGGCGGAGAGAGCCTGAAGCACCAGGTTCCGTGCCGAACCGCCGAAAGCTCGTTCCATCAGATCGCTCACCAAGTGGCGCTGTGTGGTTTCTTCCGGTTCGGCGGGTTCATAGACATGACTACGGGCGGTTTCATCGCGTTTGACCAGCCCTTTTTCGGTCATAACCTGCAAGAGTTTCAGCGCGGTGGTGTAACCCACCGCCTTCTCCTTACAGATCGATTCATGCACCTCACGGACCGTCGATGGACCATGTTCCCAAAGGATCCGAAGAATCCCGATCTCGGTATCAGTTGGTTTGATTTTACTCACATGCCACTCCTTTCCGCTCTCCCCCAAAGGGAACTGTTTGTTCACCATGGATTCCCGCCTTCGCGGGAATGACGGCAATAGAAAAGGATGCCCGGATTCGTCATTCCCGCGAAGGCGGGAATCCATGGCTGCCTCAACTCCTCAAGACACTGTCCGGGAACATCCATGGGAAAAGCATATACGAAGGATGTCGTAGAGTCAACGACAATCTTCGTACATTAAAAAATCTTGTCAGCTATTCCTTCAAGCACACTGTCTTATACTGCCGCATCGAGCGAGCTAACGCCGCTCCCATTTCCATCTCAGGAGAATCGCTCATGCCCCTCCTTCCACTGCTTACTCTTCTGGTTGCCGCACCGCATTTCGAAACCTTCACCCCTAATGGTTTTGATATTCCCGTAACCGGTGTCTGGTATGAGGCCGGGGAGGCCACCAGCCCCATGCCACTCGGAGCCCTCGGAACTGGTTTCATTGAATTGCACTCCGATGGTACTTTCGGAAACACGACTTGCGAGAACGATTGGCTCCAGCCCAAACCGGTTCCGGACAACTGTGGCCTTGAGATCCGTGTGGGTGACAAGACCTTTGGTTTCGGTCCCAAGGCGAAGAACAGAATCGCCAACCGTTTTTGGGGACATTTCCCAGCGGCGGATATCGACTGCGGAGAACTGGAGGGAGTCAAGTGTACCATCCGTGCCTTCTCACCACTCATACCGTATGACTACAACCTCTCCGCTCTACCCGCCGCTCTGTTTTGTGTGACTGTCACCAACACCGGTAGCAAAGCGGTGGCCTGTTCCATTGCAGCCAAGGTGGCGGCACAAGGTTCAACGCAACCCACCCAGGATGGTTCCACCCTGGTACTGATCCAAGCCCACAACGGCAACTATGCCCTTGGGGCGCGAGGCGAGGGGTGGGAGATCAAATCCCAAACTGAACAGCCTGAGATCACCCTACTGGAGGCCAAACGTGAACTCGCACCCGGAGAAACCCGTGAGGTCACCTTGGGCGCCACCTGGTATTTCCCCCAGTGGACCTCCAGCGATAAAGAGGTGCTGACTCATCGGTATACCAAGGGATATGCCAATGCCGGAGAGATACTCGCGGCGGTGTTACCGCAAGCGGCGGAGATCGACCAGAAGATCTGCCACTGGCAAAGGCAGGTCTACAAGGGCACTGCCCCAGATCCCCTAAAGGACGCGGTCATTAACAGTCAGTATATCCTGACGCGCAACTCTTGGTGGATGGATGATGGACGCTTCTTCCAGAGCGAATCCTTCACCGGTTGCCCGATCACCGAGACCTTCGTGTGCCGTTTCTATGGTTCGCACCCCCTGGCGATGTTCTGGCCGGAGCTCGAGAAGGCCACGATGAAACAAGTTGCCGCTGCGCAGGCCGGAAGCGGCGAACTCCCCTTCGGCTTCGGCAGCCCGATGGGCTCCAAGTCTCCCTACTTCCATTGCCAGCATCCGATTGTCTCGACCGAGTTTGTCCTCCTTTGCTGGCGCAACCAGCTGCTTTGGAAGGACACCGCCCACCTGAAGGAGATGTTCCCCACGGTCAAGAAGGCGCTCCAGTATGCGATGACCCTCGACAAGGATGGAGATGGGTTGGTGGATGAAGATCCCGGCAGCGAGACCGGCTTCCCGGCCAATCAGTACTACGACATCTGGCCCTGGTGGGGAACCAGTTCCTACACCGCGAGTCTGTGGCTGGCCGCGCTGGAGGCCGGGGAGAAGATGGCTCAGGAGGCGGGAGATTCCATCTTCGCCACTGAGCTCAAGGGGTGGTTTGAGAAAGGCTCCAAATCATTCGATCAGAAACTTTGGACCGGTGAGTATTACCGTCTCTACAACGACACCACCGGCGGGCGCATCAGCAACACCCTGCTCACCAATGCTCTCTGCGGCCAGTGGTTTGCCTCCTTCACTGGGCTGCCGGATCTCGTTCCAAAAGAACAACTCACCAAGCACATCCAGAATGTGCTCAAGCTCAATGTGGCGGCCACTCCCTTTGGCGCGGTTAATGGAGTGGGGCCGGATGGGAAGGTGGATGAGAGTTTCAAGGACCACTCCTCGGTCATCACCATCGGCGAGGTGTGGTGCTTCTGCGCCATGATGGCAGCGGCGGGGATGAAGGAGGAGGCTATCAATCTGTTCAACCGGAGTTATGAGAACATTGCACTCCTTCAGAAGACCCCCTGGAATATCCCCTGGTGCCTGGACCGTGAGACCGGAGCGATCCGGTGGGGGATCCACTACTACTCAAATCCCTGTGTGTGGAGCCTTTATCAGGTGTTAACGGGGGAGAATCCTACGATGTGGGGGAAGGCTAAATGAGGTAACGCACTCCAGACGTCTGTTGTTAGCCGGGGGTAAGGCAACGTAATTTCATTATACATACCCCTTCAATGCCGCCACCCCCGGTACCCAGTGAATATCGATCGATCCTCATTTCAAACCGGGGGCGGCGGCATCGGATAGATACGCGAGATGAAGTCCCGTTGCCTTGCCCCCGGCTAACAACTGATTGCCGTATCAGAAGGCATGTTCCTTTTTCAAGACAGCTCACACCTTGTTGTGCGGGAATTCAACTCATGCTCCAGCGCAAAACCTTTGTTTCCAATACCGCCACTTGAGGATCAGCTTGAGCCGGTCCTTGAGTAGTTTTGGGAGATGCCGCGCCAGAGGGTTGTTCCTGACCCAGGGGTGAGTGGCGAAATCGAAAGCTCTCACCGGGAAGGGTTCCCGCCAATGTGCGTAGTGAGTCAACACTTCAAACAGGTCATTGAGATAAGTGGGACGGAAGCTGTGGTAGTACTTCCGGTAGACATCCTCGATGTCATCTTTCACCAGTCCCTCCGACTTCGCGCGATCATAAATCGCGGTTCCCGGATAAAAGGTCAGAGAGTACATAATGATCTCGAAGGGGAATGGCAGGCGGGTCATGAAGCGCAAAGTTTCGACCAGCGATTCATCATCTTCCCAGGGGTTGTCAAGAATTAAGTCATAATAAGGGGTCAGACGGTCCCCGAATTCGCTCAACAGGGCCGCCGCTTCAGCTACTTTCCGTTCGGTTTGAGGACGGCGGTATTCCTTACGCATCTTCTCGGAGGCGGACTCGATTCCCATCCGCACCTCTACCAAGCCAGCTTCTACCAGCACTTCCAGTTTTTCACGGCTGACGGTTGTGGGAGTTACACCCGTCACGGTCAAAGGCAGCCCGATACGCCGTTTGTACTCCTGGCTAAAGGCCGCGATCTCCTCAGAGGGAAGCGAGAAGAAGGCGTCATCATCGAACTTGATCCGGCTGAATACTGGCCGTTTGTTGAGGACCAGCTCGAGCTCCTCCACCAGGCGTCCCATGCTCTTGTGACGGACCTTCCTGTTCCCAGGGAACTCTTTATTAAGGAAGTCGTTACAGCAGTAGATACACCTGAAAGGGCAACCCCGCGAGGGAATGGTCAAGTAGGTCCCCTCGGTCCGTTCCCGGAGGATCTCCACAGTCATGGGAACCAGATGCTCTCCCTCAAGGATGAAGTGGTTCTCCAGGTCAAAGTCCGCATGAGGCAGAGCATCCAGGTCTTGTGGCGGGGGAGCATTTTCATACTCCTGCTGTCCATGGGCGCGGATGCCGGGGACACTTTTGCCAGTGCCAAACGAATCCAAGAAGCGGACGAAACTCTCCTCGGCCTCACCCACGGCGGCATAGTCGGCCACGGTGAGGCTTTCCTCCGGACGGACCGTGGCATGGATTCCTCCCCACATGACCGGGATACCCAACCGTTTCTGGATCGTGCGTGTAAGAGAGGAGGCGTTATCCCAGAAGTTGGACATCAGGGAGATGCCCACCAGATCGGTTCCGCGGCAGTGTTCTATAACCTGGTCGAGGACTTGGGCACTGTAGGGCTGGGTGAATTGCTGTGTGAGGAAAAAAACACGGGTTTCATGCCCAGCTGCGCGTATGGTGGCCGACAGAGAGCGGATACCGAAGGAGTAGACATCGGGAAATGGGGAGAGGAGCGCGATTTTCATGGGGGGGTCTTTCGCCTGATCCAGTTTTACTTTACGGGAGGGGAGAGCTGGGTGTCAATTGAAGATCCTTGCCCCCAAAACACTCTGCTCATAGCCCCCATTCACCTTGACACTCTCAATCCCCCGCATAAGAATCCCATTCCATTGGCTATTAAGCCACATACATCTCAGTCTTTCTGACCGATGACCAATGCCAGTTCTAAAAACTGAAAACCTCACCAAGACCTTCAGGCGGAATTGGAGGCGTGGCAAGTTCACCGCGCTCGATAACCTCTCGATAGAGGTTTATGAAGGGGAGATCTTCGGATTTCTCGGTCCCAATGGGGCCGGAAAGACGACTACGATCAAAATCCTCCTGCGCCTACTTACGCCGACTCATGGGAACGCCTACATACTCGACACCGACCTGCGCAGTTCAGCCCGCCGGCTACGGGTTGGGTATATGCCGGAGAATCCCTATTTCTACCGGTTCCTCACGGGCGAGGAGTTCCTCAAGTTCTATGCGCGCTTGAACCGCATTCCCACCTCGGAACGTGCCAAGCGTATCGATGAGCTTCTTGACCTGGTCGGAATGCGCCATGCGCGTAATGTTCTGCTCAAGGAATACTCAAAGGGCATGACCCAACGTATCGGCTTGGCACAGGCGCTCATGCATGATCCCAAGCTGGTGCTCCTGGATGAGCCAATGTCCGGCCTGGATCCCATCGGACGTAAGGAGATCCGCGACCTGATCTACCAGTTGAAATACCAGGGGCGGACGATCTTCTTCTGCAGTCACATCCTCTCGGATGTCCAGGATATCTGCAGCCGGGTCGCCATCCTTCACCATGGTAAGCTCCTGAAGATGGGCGAAATGGATGATCTCCTCGGTACCGTTAAAAACAAGGTGCGCGTACAGCTGCGGTTGCCAGATGGCACCCAACCAGCGGATCTCGACCTGACTGGTGATTTCCATAATGGTCTCCTGGAAAGTGTACTTCCGAACACAGTGGAAACCAACCAGATGGTCGATAAATGGCGCGTCAAGGGAGTGGAGATCATCTCCTTTATCCCTGAGCGTAAAAGCCTGGAGGAGTTTTTCGTCGAAACCATCCGGACCGCTGACCCCAACGTGGGTCTCGAGACCTGATACCACCTCACAAGGATTCGAGCCTAAGCCATGACCGAAATCATCGCCATTGGACTAAACACCTTCCGCGAGGCTATTCGCAATAAGGTTCTGTATCTCATTCTATTATTCGCGGTTCTGCTGATTGGGAGTTCTATTTTCCTCTCCACTCTCGCGCTCGAGGAAGGCATGCGCGTGGTGAAGAACCTGGGACTTTCTTCAATCAATGTCTTTGGGCTCCTGGTGGCCATGTTCATCGGAGTCACTCTGATTCCGCAGGAAGTTGAAAGTAAGACCATTTACACCATCATCTCGCAGGGTGTACATCGCTGGCAGTTCATTCTCGGTAAGTTTTTGGGACTGGTGCTGACTGTATACGCCAATATCGCCGTGATGTCCCTGATGCTCCTGGCAATCATGTTCTGGTTCCTGGGAGGCTTCTCTCATCCCGGCCCCACCTTACTGGATCCCGCATTTATCTGGGTTCCAGCGGCTATTGGAATGCAGCTCTTCGAGATGCTGATCGTCATCAGTATCGCGGTTCTCTTCTCGTCGTTTTCTACCCCCATTCTCTCAGCGGTCATGACCCTGATGGTGTATGTCATTGGCAACATGACTAATGATTTCTGGGATTTCATCCGTCTTCAGGGTGAGAAGGGTGGGAACGAAGTCTTCTGTGGATTTCTCACCTTTATTTGGTACCTCTGCCCGCATCTTGATCTTTTGAACCTGAAAAAGTTGGCGGTCTATTATGAGCTCTTACCAGCAGCGCAAACCTATTTCCCTCTGGGGCCAGCGGTGCTCCATTCGGTGACATATACGGCCCTCGTCCTCTTCCTGGCCTGCACCGCATTCTCCAAGAGAGACTTCTAAAGGAGACAGGGGTCTACGCTCATGAAGGGGAAGGTGCTTCTTTTATTGGTTGTTCTGGTGGCGCTCTACTTGTTGGGCCAATACGCGGCTTGGACAGTGCAGCGTTACGATTATGTCTATAATTACATGTATGAGTTCACGAGTCCGCGGATTAGAAGGACTTTGGCCGCTGGGCATGATGCACTCATGGCGGACCTGGCGATGATTCGTGGTATACAATTTTATGGACGCAATTACCCTCTGTTTGATAAACACCCAGTCAAATACGACCAGTTCAAGTCATTGGGTAAATCAGTTTCCGATACCGATCCACGTTATGGCGGCGCTTACCGTTTCTGGGGATTCGCTTTTACTGGCGCGGAACGTGGAAAGGTTGACTCCTACCGCTATTTGATAGATGGCGCCCATAAGATGTGCGCTACCAGTGAAATCTCCACCGCGACTCGTCCTGCTTTCGGCAAACCTATACCCGATATGTGGCAAGTGGCTAAAGATGCGGGTTATGTCGCCGTTTATGAACTCGGTAGCGCCACCCCCGAATGGGGTTGTGCCGCCTATCGTCTCGCTCAGAAATCTTCGGAGTGCCCCGATTTTTTACGCCGTCTTGAATTCTTTGCATGTAAGGCTATCGACCCAGATCCCATTCCGCCCCTGTTTGAGTTGGCCGAGGACGCTGTCAAAACCAACAATGTCCCCCTCAAACAGCTCAACATCGACCATATCCGCCGGATTATCGCTAGCGAACATAAAACCTTCTGGCATTTCGCCTCCACCTACTACAAGGAAGTCAAAGGCGCGACACCCTCGTCCATCAATGACCTGAAATCCGTCGCGGTGATGAAGGAGGCTTGCCGCCTCTACCGTGAGATGAGTTCTCAATGGTTCCCGGATGGACGTACACGTCTTTACCCGAATCTGTTGAATCCCAATGCCCCCGTTACCGAGCCACCCCAGGTAAAAGAAGCGGTGGAACCTGAACTACCCATCGATCCTTATGGGGGTGAATACCTCATCCTCACCATTAATAATGCCACTCCCACTTTGGTTGCCACGGGCGATTGCTTGAGGGACCGTAAAAATATCATTGACCAACTCGATACATCAGTCGCGGAATACAAGAAAAAACATTCTGGGCAGCTTCCTCCCGATTATGACTCGCTCGTAAAAGATCAAGCGCTCACCATGCTCCGCGCGGATATGTATGGTTATCCAGTTCAATATGATCCAGCCACTGGACAATTCTCTTTCCCGCCCATCTCGGAGAAGACACCTCCCCCCCTGCCCCCGTATGGTCAGACCACGGAGGATATCAAAAAGATGATGGATGAAGAGGCAGCCAAGGACGGCCAGTCTCCTTTCCCTCCACAACAACAGTAATCATGACCGGTTTTTAACCGGACACTTCTTGTCGCCAACATCAGAAATGTTGCATAACCAAGCCAACAAGGCACTAGCTTCCTGATGTGTTCGGTAGGGGTATCGTGATACTTGTTTCGCACCTTCTCCTGGGTAGCATCTGGAAGAACAGAGCGACAGGAGCGAACATGCACCATATGAATAACCACTGAATCCACATCAGTTTCTCAATTACGCCATCACGGATCCTCCGGCCGGCAACCGCATGGGGATAGGCACGCTTCCTAAAGCCGGCGGCGCGGCGGCGGACAGCCATCAAACTTCCGAAGGTTGGGAAAGGGATGAGTGAGATTTCGGCCGTGGTGATGTTCTTTCGCTCACGACGGTGGTTGAACCATGCCAGAAGCATTGAGGGAGGGCCATAAGGAAGTGCGAAACCAATCAGGTGACCCCCTAAGCCCTCTCGATAGGTTGTGATGATATACAACAGCAGCAAGAAGGCAGCAACACATTGAAGGGGATGCCATTCGTACCATGACTTGCCCGTTTCTAACTCACCCTCCGATTCAAGCAGGAGTAAAAGACGGTTGAAGAAGTCCCATTGTTGCTTGGAAGCGACAATCTTATGATCTTTGCAATCATCGTAGTGATACCACAACACTTTTCTGATGGTTTGGACTGTCTCGTCTGAGGTCGTACGACTAGTTTGAGTAAGAGCATCATCGAATTGAAAAGCGGTAATGCCCTCATCCATGTAGGATCGGATGGCCTCGGTCATCTGGTTTCTTGCATTACGATCAATCATTGAGTTGCCCCAATAATCCGGCTCGGTGAATTGATGCCTTTGCAATCAGCCCCCCTCTCCCACGTGTTGTTTGGACGCCGGGCAGCGTGGGAGAGGGGGTCTTTGGAGTGGGTCTATATTTTTAGTAACTGAACCAGTCCACTACCGATGTGGGACCATTGTATTCATCCGCGCCCATATCGCAGGTCTTTCCCGAACGCGCGTCATTATCGATATCGAAGAGGGGAACCAAGGAGTCCAACTCGGGGCCGATACCTTTTCCGATGCAGGGAGAGGTGGCCTGGAGGTGGAAGTCGCCATTTCCCACAAAGAGCGGATCCACTGCAATATTGTGACCGCCTTCACCAGGCCATCCACCCTCGATGTTGCAGTAGTACGCGACAGGGCTTGTCATAGTGCCACCAATAATTTCAACCGCAGCGGGTGTGTTGGACCAGTAAATGCAGTTGGTCAACACCGCCGATGATTCTTGAAAGAGCATGCAAGTAGCCTCTGCGATGTTGCCAGCGATCGTGCAGTTGGTGAAAACTGGTTGTGAAGAGGCGCTACTAACCGCTGAACCTCTCCGGGAAGAATTACCCGTGATGAAGCTATTCACCAAGTGGGGTTCTGAGGAGAAATCGCAGATGATTCCACCACCATAAGAGACACAATTATTTCCGGCAATAGTGGATTGCTCGATAATGGGTGAGGCCAGGTAGCAATAGACACCACCCCCATCCCACTCCGAATGGTTCCCGGAGATTGTGCATCCCACCAGATGCGGAGCGGACAACTGGTCACAATGAAGACCACCACCACCCAAGGCGGTCCAGTTATCGTTAATGACACTGTTGATGAGTGTGGGCGATGAATATGCGCACAAGACACCGCCACAATACTCGGTGGTGTTGCCGGTAATCACGCAGTTGCTCACCGTGGCCGATTCCACCTGATTGAAATAGAGCGCACCCTCGTAAGATGACAGAGCACCTGTGATCGTGAGGTGATCGAGTACAGTACCCTCGGCTGCGGTAACCGGACGATAGGGGGCATAGAATGAGGCATCAATGGTGGAGGTGCCTCTACTCTCTGGAAGGTTCTCCACGGCCCCCGCGAGGCCACCATAAATTGCTATTCCCGGTTCCAACCAGATCGACTCACTGTAGTCACCACTGGCGAGCCAGATCTCAGTCCCTCCACCTGTCAACCACAATGCTCCGCCAATGCTGGGAAGGGCCTGCTCCCAACTGAGACCATCACCACCCACACCAGATAAGGAATCGACATAGAGTCTGGACGGAGAGTAAACAATGGATGGGATAAGGTCATCAGCCGATTCATAAGCCCCCATGTCGACCTTGTTGTCACCGCCTGGACGGGGGTTGCCACTGAGGTCCGTAGTGATATTCAAATCAAAGGTTCCAGAATCGATGCAAGGAGATCCCTCCGCGAGATGCCAATCGCCTGTGCTGGCACCCACGAAGGCAGGGTAGACATTGATGTTTCCAGTACCAGCCCAACCGCCCTGAACACAGCTGTAGTTGACTTTCGCGGTACTGGATTCCAATTGGATCTCAAGGCCTGAGTTCCAGAGAATGCCGTTAAGGAATATGATTGTGGAGTTCCTACAGGTTATCCCAGTGGCGGGATATAGTCCGTGGTTGTTTCCAGCAATGGTGCAATGGATGAGATTGGGGATGGAGCTATCGCAATACAATCCCGCTCCCGCTATGAAGGCTGAGTTTCCATACATGATGCAGTTGACGAGGGTTGGTGAGGAATTCTCACAAGCCATCACTCCACCTGCCTGGGCGGAATTACCTTGAAAAAAGCAACTCTCAAACATCGCTGAGGAATTGGCCAGGTAGATTGCCCCACCCGCATAACCGGCTGTGTTATTCTCAAAGGTGCAACACTTTAAATAGGGTGAGGCGGAGGTGCAATAGAGACCTCCCCCTCCCAAAGAATCCGAACTAGCGCTATTACCCCGAATAGTGCAGTTTTCAATCGTAGCCGAGTTAATCGAGTAGTAATACAAACCGCCGCCTAGAGAATACTGGCCACCGGTTAATGTAATACCATCGATAAGAGAATCTTGTGCTCCATATAAAGCCGGGCTTCCCGAACCAACTGCATCTATGATTGTCTTGTTAAGGATGATGTCTCTTTCCGTAAGGTGTGTCTCGGTTCCTGCAAAACCACCGTATATTTTGGAACCAATATCTAATCTTACTGAACCCTGATATGTCCCTGATGCTATCCAGATTTCAGTATTATATGAGGCAAACCAGAGCGCGTCAGTAATGGCCGGAAAGGCTTCCGCCCAGCTTAATCCCGTACCAACTGAGGTGGCATTCACATCAACATAATACCGGACCGGTTCAGTGGGAGTTTCTCCCTCATACTCATCCACGCTTTCATATGCACCCATATCGGCTTTACCATCATCTCCGGGTCTGGCTCTTCCGGCGATGTCCATGGTTGGAGCAATGGAAACTGAAGCGGAATCGATACAAGGAGAACCATCTAGAAGACGGTAGTCTCCGTTATTATAGGAGATGAAACGAGGATACACATCGATGTTTCCCTCTCCAATGTAGCCGCCTTGAATACAAGAGTGGCTGACTACAGGAGCGATCGTCCCGTAGATTATCTCCTCAGCATGATTCCAGAGAATGCTGTTGAGGATAGTGAGAGAGGAGTCTTTTGTTGAGATCCCTCCTGCCTTCGTGCCTCCCGTGTTTCCGGCAATTGTGCAATTAAGGAGGGTGACAACCGAATATTCCGACCGGATAGCGCCACCATTTTCTGAACATGTGTTATCTGCAATTACACAGTTTGTGAGAACACACATGCTTGAACTTCCACACCAAAGACCACCACCATTTGAGTTGGCAGAGTAGTTATCAGTAATTGTGCATCCCGCGATGTTGGCTGTTGACTTATAAATATCGATTCCTCCACCCCGCGAACCACTCTTGTTTCCGGTAATTATGCAATCTGTAATCTCCGCGGTTGAGAGTTCGAGGTGGATCGCGCCTCCAAAACTTGACGAATTGTCGGAGATTTTGATGGAGTTATTGTCTGAAAAGATGCAGGAGTCCAATATGAGCGACGAGACAGTGGCAAAGATAGCCGCCCCCGGAGCACCATGATTACCGCTGAATGAACAGTTCCGGACAAGGAGAGAAACATCTTCGGCAAAGATTCCTCTAGGCTGCGTGCCATTGTCCTTGATGACGCAATTACTGAGGGTGACCGAGTCAATCCTGCGGTAACCGACTGCACCATAACTTGAAGAGTCGGCCCTGGTAATGATAAAACCATCCACACACGTATTGCTCGCGCCAAAAAGAATTTGAAGTTTATTTCCTCCATCCAGTATGGTTGGATTCGTCGAGATGTCCCGCACCCAGGTTTCCGGAGAAAATCCTCCATAGAGATGAATCCATGGTGTCAAAACGACAAGCCAAGATTGGGGCGATTCGGCATACGTCCCCGACGCCACCAGGATTGCTGAAACCGCTGTCTCTTTGGCGACAGAGGCATCGGTGATGGCTCTTTGAATACTCTGGTAGGGGTTGACCTGGGTGCCGTTTCCAGTGACATCCGAACCATTTTTAACAGAAACATACAGAACCTGCGTGTAGTCATCGAGGTCTACGGGCTCGGTGACTTGAGCTCCGGCGGGAAGGAGGAATGTGTAACTGACGACTAAGTAAATGAACAGTCGAAGACATGACATCATTGGTTGACCTCCAGACATTTTATTTATTAGAGAAACCCTGAATTTAGGACAGACACCATGACAGACAGAAATATGTGTAGGGTCGGTTATGTTTGATTGTCCATGGTTTATTAAGGAATGTTTTATATATTATTAATATGATACTAACAGAAGCAAGGATTCCCCCTCTCCCACGTGTTGTTTGGACGCCGGGCAGCGTGGGAGAGGGGGTCTTTGGAGTGGGTCTATATTTTTAGTAACTGAACCAGTCCACTACCGATGTGGGACCAATGTATTCATCAGCTCCGATATCGCAGGTCTTTCCCGAACGCGCGTCATTATCGATGTCGAAGAGGGGAACCAAGGAGTCCAACTCAGGGCCGATGCCTTTTCCGATGCAGGGAGAGCTGCCCTGGAGGTGGAAGTCTCCATTGGTGGCATCCACAAAGAGAGGATCTACGTCAATGTTAGTTGGCCCAGTGATGCCGCCCTCAACATCACAGTATTTCATGATTTGACCGCTGCTGCCATAAGTCACAATCTCGGTTGGCAGGTCATTCCATAAAATGCTGTTGTAAATGTTTTGCTTTCCACGGAAACAGTAAATTCCGCCAGCGGGATTATCTTCGCCGACAGCCTGATTTCCAAACAGTGTACAGTTATACATGGACAACACCCCATAGTAACTGTATATACCTCCTCCTTGTTTGGCCGTGTTCCCACGTAGAACACAATTTTCCAGTAATGGATTTTCAATATGGAGATATAGACCGCCACCTTGTTCGGTCGCGGTATTATCAATAATATTGCATCCACTTATAGTGGGCTCAGACCATTTGATATAAAAGGCGCCACCATAGACTGCTGTGTTCTTTGTGATCAGGCTGTTCTTGATGCTGAAAGAATCTGAATCTTTACAATAGATCGTCCCAAAGTCTTCATCTGTATTCGTATTGATATTCCCAGTAAAGGTGCAATCTGAAACCACAGCGGGACAACCCTCACAATAGAGACTGACCCCATTGGTACCTGAAATTGTACAATGATCCAGGGTTGGTCCAGGAGTGTACAAGCAGTGTATACTAGTCACTGTGTTCGCGGAGAATGTGCATTGATCCATCTCTACCGCTGACCGGTAGATATGGACTCCATCTCTCGTATTCCCACTGAATGTACAGTTGGAAATCTTTAAGGGTGAATATGAACAGTAAAGGCCACCACCATGATAGCTGGTGGATGTGACTGCATTATTGATTACGGAGATGCGCTCGATCACACCATTCGATTTATCCAAGTAGATCCCAGCACCATCTGCTAATAAATTGGTGTTGCCTTGGACAGTACAGTCTCTCATAGTGACATCAGAACAATAACAAGCAAATCCACCCGCTCTCATTCTGCTGAAGTTATCTGAAATGTTGCATCCCTCAATGATGATGGTGGAAGTGCCACAGCAGATTCCTCCGCCGCCATAGCTTTGAATAATGCCCCTATAGCCACTCTTTGAACCTATATTGTTTGATGTAATTATACAGTCCATTACGGTCAAGACCGAGTTGTAGCAGAACAATCCTCCCCCGGACCGTAATGAGGAATTCCCAATGATCGAGCAACCCGAAACCTTCACTGTACTATTCTGACAAGAAAGTCCGCCACCTCCCTGATTCCCGGTGTTATTGGTGATCGTGCAATCCGTCACTTCCAGGGAGGCTGCCATACCTGTTATTCCACCACCGTATGCATACGTATAGCCAGATACTGCGTTCCCGGTAACGATGCAATTCGCAATACGGACAGACGAGTCATTGCAATATACACCGGATTGAACTCCACCAGTAATCGTAAAGCCATCCAGAATACACCCATCGGATGTATCTACCACCTGGGAATCCAAATCCGTGGCATCAATGATGGTGGGATGCTCTTTCCAGTGCCGTTCCGATAAGCCTGATTCAACGCCAGAAAATCCTCCATACATTGAAACAGATACCTCCAGGAAGACGGCTTCATTGTAAGTCCCTTCCGCCACCCATATTTCATCACCCGGCCAGGAAGCATCCACGGATTCCTGGATGGAATTGAAGGCCTTCACCCAACTACTTCCATCTCCACCCTCCGTTGCCAAGGAATTCACATACAATCGCTGAGGGGTCACTGTTGTGGAACCTTGAGTATATGAGGCCGGAGCCTCATAGGCTCCCATGTCAGGTCCACTTCCGAGGGAACGTAGATTGCCTTCATAATCTGTTTCAAGCCCGATCGTATTTGTGGCGCGTCCAATACAGGGAGAGCCATCCAATAGGTGGAAGTCGCCTTCATCGGGATTAACCATTTGTGGGGGACATGCAATATTTCCGGTCCCCTCCCAGCTACCATGTAGACAGGAATATGAGATCTGAATATGACTGGCTGAAATATCTGGTCCTGGATTGAGAACAATACTATTGGTAATGACAGGATAGGAATTACCCGTGAATTTAATCGCATAACCAGTTCCACCCGTATTGCCATATACGGTACAATGATTGAATGTGGGTGATGCATAATAACCGGAAATAGCCGCTCCATCGTTATATTCAGAGGTATTGTGTGCAATGATGCAGTTGGTAACGGCCGGTGACGCATTATTACAATAGACTGCACCCCGTGCATATTCGCAATAATTGTGGTAAATATTGCAATTATCAATCGAGGGAGAACATCCGTTACAGAATATACCTGCTCCATAAGCTGTATTGGAATTGGTGATATGGACACCATTGAGCCGTGCAAATTCCGCCCCCACTACCGTGGATTTTTTCAATCCCGTGGCATCGATGATGGTCGGATTGGCACTCCAATTACGTTCTGAAAGATTCGCCTCGGTTCCGGCAAATCCGCCAAATAAGGTCATCGACGGCTCCAGGATGACGGATTCATGATAGGTCCCGCCTGATACCCAGAGTTCATCTTCGCCATAGACTTGATCCAGCGCTTTGGTGATCGTGTTATAAGCGCTGGCCCAACTCTGGCCATCCCCTCCCTCAGGGGCATCCGAACGGACAAAGAGATGTTTGGGAATATACTCGCTAACCGTCCCCTGCGTATAAGTGGCTGGTGATTCATAGGCTCCCATATCCGCACCACTTCCTAAAGGCCGGGGGATGCCAGCAAGGTCTGAGGGTGGCGCAATTGCAGCGCTGGCTGAATTAATGCAGGGAGAACCATTCGCCAGGTGGTAATTGTCTTGATCTGGATCGACAAAGGAGGGGATGGCGTTGATATTGCCGATCCCTGTCCAGTCACCTTGAACGCAGCTGTAGGACACAGTGGGCTTTCCCCCAGATATTTCATCGCCTCGATTATTTAGAATGCAGTTAATAATCTCAGGCTTCGAGTTTCCATCGCATGTAATCGCACAACCATCGTTATCCACAATGGTGCAATTCACTACGGTTGGCGAGGCATCAATACAGGTAACTCCAGCCTGGTAATCATCTGATGTATTCCTGTAGATGAGACAGTTGCTGATAATTGTATTGGTATCATTTTCACATATGATGGCACTTGTGCCAGGAAAGAAGTAGTTGTTGTAGAATATGCACCGGTCAATAGTCAGTGATGACGAATGCCAGTTGTCAATTGATCCCAGACGATTATTTGTAAATGTGCAATTCCTGATAATCCCTCCGGTTGTATGCTCCGAGGAAATACCAAGGGCAAAGTATTTGGAAGTGCTTTTGATGACAAATCCATCCATTGTACAATAGCTTCCCATGCCTGCTACATAATCCTCACTTCCCAGCAATACAGATTCCTCCGTTGTGGAAGCTCGATTCCATTGATTGCAGTCATAACCACCATACACATCAATATAAGGTCTCATGTATAAACCACTCGTCCAATAATGCGTGTAAGTTCCTGAAGCAATAAGCACCGCATATCTTTGAGTTGTACTGGCATCGCTGATTTGGCCGAGACCAAAATATGGGGTTTTCCACGGCGATGTTCTTGATCCATCTCCCGTCGTGTCAGAACCTGTGGTTACGCTGATATAACGGACTTGCTGGTACTGCGAGAGGTCGATTTCTTCACTCTGAACAGAGAGTGAAGGAAAAACAATGAGCAGGAAAGAGAAAGTAAGTAAAGCGGAAGGGATGTTAATTGGAATTCTCATTATCTTCTCCTTTGGAGTGATATTATGTTGAGTAATCTCAACATTTATTGACCAACATTATAGTGTATGTCTGAATAAAACGTCACTCAATTCATTGCTTCATGGCAGAGTCTGCTGCAAACTTTTCTCTTATACCGGCGGTTCCCCCCTCTCCCACTCAGTAATTGGACGCCGGGCAGCGTGGGAGATGGGGGGGAGTGGATCTTTATTCTCAATAACTGAACCAGTCTACTACCGAGGTGGGACCATTGAATTCATCCGCACCGGTGTCGCAGGTAATCCCTTTGCGCTCATCTCCATCGATGTCGATGGTGGGGATGGTAGAAAGTGATGCCGGTCCGGTACCGGCGCCAATACAAGGACTGGCCGCCTGGAGGTGGTAATCACCATTTCCCACAAAGATCGGATCCACCGCAAGATTGTGCCCACCTACACCAGTCCAGCCATTCTCGAAATCGCAGTAGGATCCCTGAGGAACAGAAGTGGTCGCACCCTGAATTTCAATAGATGCGGGAGAGTTTGACCAGAAAATACAGTTTGTCAGCATCGCCGGTGATTCTTGAAAGAGGATGCTTTCCCAGGAGGCATCCGCGATATTTCCCGCGATTGTGCAGTTGGTGAGGACTGGCTTTGAGCTGGAGCTACTCATTACCGCTCCACGAAGAGCGGTATTCTCCGTGATGAAGCAATTTTCAAGAAGTGGTTGCGCGGAATAATCACACAGGATGCCGCCGCCATAGGAACTACAACTATTACCACTAATCGTCGACTGTTTGATGACCGGTGAGGCCAAGTAACAATAGATTCCGCCTCCATCCAACTCGGTGTGGTTTCCTGAGACGGTGCATCCCACCAGGTGCGGAGCTGACAACTGGTCACAATGGAGACCACCACCGCCCAAGGTGGTCCAGTTATCCGAAATGGTGCAGTTGATGAGCGTGGGCGAGGAATACGCGCACAAGACTCCGCCACAATACTCGGTGGTGTTGCCGGTAATCACACAATTGCTGACCGTAGCGGATTTAACCTGGTCAAAGTAGAGGGCGCCCTCGTAGGAGGACAACGCGCCAGTAATCGTGAGGTGATCGAGTATCATACCCTCGGCTGCGGTTACCGGACGATAGGGAGTATAGAGTGAGGCATCGATGGTGGAGGTGCCTCTACTCTCTGGAAGTGTCTCCTCGGTCCCCGCGAGGCCACCATAGACTG